>DAHVSZ010000003.1 GCA_027328625.1 Candidatus Paracaedibacteraceae bacterium
CTTTCAAAATATTTTTTTACTCCACCTTCTCTCTCTTCAAGTATCTAATTTGCCAAACATCAGAATTTCACCCTCACGTATTTTTTCTACATACTCCTGGCACAACTCTCATTTTTTTGCTGTTTACTTTCAATTCATAAGTAGAACCAAAAGCAGGGAGAAAAGTATGGTTTTCTATGTGGTAATGTTTTTTATCGACGAAGCCTTTAATGTTATTTTACTCATTATCATTATTTTTTATATATTTTTGAGAATTATTAACACGACTTATTTATCATGATATGTATATATGTTGATATTATCATGTATACATATGTATATATCAATATATGTTGATATATACATATGAGGAAGATTTTAATTAGGTATAATGAATGTGATTTATCACCTTCATGTAAACAATTAAAAGAGTTTAACCAAGAAAATTAATTACTAAAATTTACTTATGTTTGGTCATGTCATGATATACATATTTCATCATTTGTTGATATCATCCTTCATCTGAAACAACAAATTTTAAATTATCACCATCATAGTCACCCATACAAAACACAGCACATTTTAACACACACATTAACACATGTTGACACTGATGTTTTTTTGTGTTTAACCTAGTTATCATAGTCAGTTAGAAAGTTTTTAGACAGTGAGCAATCCTTCTACGCGTATTAACTTAACAGTTCCTTTAGATTTAGCAATCCAGATAGAGAGAGATAGTGATAAAAGAGGAATTGGGAAAGTGCAGTTTATAAAAGAAGCCATTTATGAAAAGCTTAAAAAAGGGGAAACAAAAGAGGAATTGTCTGAAATTCAACATCTAAAGGAGGATGTACTGGAAATAAAAAGAATTTTGATGATTTTATTAGAAGCTTATAACAACAAATAAAAAAACCCTGTTGGAGCAGGGTTTTTTTACTAAGTTTCTGCACGAGAATGCAGTCTTAACGATGGTTTAATTATACCTTTTTGAAAGGTAAAAGTCAATGTTTTCTCGTGCATAGGCTAGAAATATGTCTAAATTGGAGAGACCTATGCACACCAAAAACGTTTCACGTTTATTGGCAAATGAGGGAGTTTGCCTAATCACACACCCTGAAGTTGCCCTGACACTGGGTAAATCAGAAGCTATATTTTTACAACAACTTCATTATTGGCTCACAACTGATAATGAGATGGGTACCATCTTAGATGGAAAACGCTGGATTTATAACTCTTATAGATCTTGGACTGAAAATCTCCGTATCTACTCTGAATCCACGATTCGAAGAGCCATTACTAAGCTTGAAAAGTTAGGAATAATTCTAACCCAGAATTTGAATAAAAAAAGATCTGACCATACGAAGTGGTATACCATCAACTATGAGGCTTTAAAAAATCTTATCCCTGGATTGGCGAGCCAAAAACAGGAGAGGGTAGGGAAGGGTGATCAAAAAAAGAGCCTGCTCAAAATGAACAGCCCATCTGCTCAAAATGAACAAATCATATCTAAGGAAAACAGAAACTACTTCAAAAATAAATCTTTATCTGATGCAAGAACCTCTAACCAACCTGCTAAGACTGAATTGGATCATCAAGGTGAGCAAACAAGCATTTCAAAAGACATTGTTAAACAAATGATTTTGATTTGGAATCAAATCGTGGAAGAGGGAAACAAAACTATTGAACTGAATGGCAAAAGGATCAGCTTTCTCAAAAAAGCCTTCGAGTCTAAATTTGAGAGCTGCTTGGAAAAATGGAAAGAATTTTGTAAACGAATAGCGTCTAGTAAATTCCTTATGGGGGAAATCAAAGCTTCTTTTAAGGCATCTTTGGATTGGGTTTTAAAATTTGATATTTTGCAGCGTATTTTGGAAGGAGACTACGGGATAGGGGACAGACCTGTTTATCACAAAGAGGATCGACAGGTTAGTTGCCAACAGGTAGAAGCTGAGATTGAAAATTCACCTGAAAACCAAGAGGTAAAACAATTTCGATTAGCCATTTTAAGCAAACTTGGTCAAGCTGTTTATTCGGCTTGGTTTAAGGAAGTCAACATTCGTTTCAACCAAGAAAAAGTAATCCTTAAGGCCCAAAGCCGATTTATAAAAGACTGGATTGAAACGCATTATAGAACAACGCTTGATGAGCTTTATTGCCACGGATTATCAAATCGTTTAGTTGTTATTGAGTAAAAGAAACAAAGTCAAAAATTAATAGAGATAAAGCTATTGCAGAAAGAATTGTTTTTCTAAATTAAGAGTGGAGTATCTAAAATAGAAACTTGAACAGATGTTCACTGGAACTCGAGAGGAATCGAGCATGGAGCAACCAGAGTTAATCAAGCGTTTTAACAACATTGTTTTTACACCGCGAGAGTTAGATATTCTGGCTTGTATGGCTGTTGGGATGACAATTAGCAAAGAAATTGCTCAAGCGCTTGGAACATCTCCTAAAACAATTGAAACACACATTGCTCATGTTTTGACTAAGATCCAAGGAAAGAAGCGTCATGACATCGTTTCTTTCATTAGAAAAGAGGGCTTACAACAGGAGTTGAGTGATATCTATTATCACCAGATTCTCTCAAAAGAGATATCCTCTCAGCCTATAGTCTCTCAAGACTCTTTTTTGCTTGATTTCCTTCGAATCTTGAAGAAAAACCTTAAAAAACCTAGAGCAAAGTTGGTAGGAGTCTTGGTTCTCTTAGGATTTACGTTGGGAGTGGGATATCGTTTCTTCTTAGGTAAGTTACCCTGGACACAAAAGCCTATTTTTCTTTATAAACTTGCAGAATTCTGCCCTACAATCTTTATATATGAAAAAAATCCATTCATGCTTTTTTCACTAAAAACGCTGAAAAAGGGGGCTAAAAATGCACAAAAATAAACAAGATATCAATCGCCCTACAAAATTTATATATAAAGTGTTTTCCCTACAATCTTTATATATGAGCCCTACAGTTCTTATATAAATACCCTACAAAATTTATATATGAATGAGTTATAACTTATTGATTTGTAAGGGTAAATTCATCCCTCTTAAATATATTAAATATCTTAAAATCTCTCTAAAGGGTGGAGAGTAAGATTTTTGTTAAAAAAAGAGGATGCTCATAAAACTCTTTGCAGTTGTAGAGGTTTAGCAAATTTACTACCTTTTGTTGGATTGTTCCACAAACCAAACTGCTATCAAATACAAAGCAGCTACGATGAACAAGTAGATCCCAGGCCCCCAAGCTACTTGAGTATGCTCTTCTAGCCAAGTAGCAAAAAGTGGTGTCATACCTCCTAAAAGAGCAGAGCCTAAAGTGTAACTGAAGGCTATACCGCTATATCGTCTATTCGTTGGAAAAAGCTTAGGCATAAGGATTGCCAGACATGCGATTTGCAAGGCATTAACAGTATGTAGAAACACTTGTAAGCCAACTAGGGAAGCCAAAGAAATAAATTTATAGGCCAAAACATAAGCAGGAATAGAGAGTATTAACAACCAGAGGCCACAAAGTTTCATGAGAGTCAGTTCGTTAAATCGGCGGAGAAACCGAGCACAAAAAATAATCATGAACCCTGTTATACAATAAACAAAAAGATTATCTACTAGAATGGCATGTTGCGAAAGCTCAAGCATGTCTTTAAGGTGCAAATTAAGGTAAACAGTGCCAAGATAGACAGGCACAAAATTGGCTCCTCCAAGAACGATACAAGCCAATATGTTTTTATAATCATGACGAAGGGAAGAAAGAAAAGGATTGGGATCTAGGGAATTATTTCTTTTGACCTCATCAAAGCAGGGACTTTCATCCATATTCCAACGCATAAATAAGATATATACTCCTAAAAGACCAGCAGATATAAAGGCATATCTCCAATTACCTGTAAAAAACCAGGAAGAAGAGGAGGCTAAGCTGACCAAAACCCCAAGAGTGCCCCCAAAAAAGCCAATCGCTGCGGAAGTACAAATGACTGTGGTTTTGTCTTTTAATTCTTTTTGTTCAGAAACGTAAATAAGAGCACCTGTATAATCGGCACCAACTGTAATTCCCTGTAAGAGACGACAAAAAATCAAGAGGAAAGGGGCTAAGACACCCACAGTCTCGTAAGTAGGTAAAAGCCCAATGATAAAGGAGGGAATCGTAGCAAGGAGTGAAGAGACAACTAAAGCAATACGCCTTCCTAAACGGTCTCCCAGAAATCCTAAAAGCATGCCACCAAATGGTCTTCCTACAAACCCTGCAGCAAAAGCTGTAAAGCTTCCTATTATTGGTGAAAACCCTAAATCAGGCGAAAAGAATAGAGGAGCAAGCATTACAGCAAAAAAACCATACAAGGTATTGTTGTAGGAATCGAAGACCACTCCCAAAACTGCTGCCAAGGTGTTTTTATTCATTTATTACCCTTCTCACAAGAACAACAATTTTTACACCCAAACTCCTTAACTTTTCATAATAGAAATAATCAAATAGTAGAAATAAAGCAATTAAAGAGAAGGGGTTTGTTTTAATATTTTTTATGTATCTAATATTTCTAAATCTTTAATATTTTCCCCGGACTCTTGCCAAGCTTCCAAGATAGCACCAGAAAAACGTGTTTGTATGTAATCTGCAAAAAATTTAGAAGAGGTTCTCACGAAAAGTTGATTGCTCTCATTTTTGTGAAATTCAACATTTTGAAACCACCCCTGGAAACTAGAAACACCTATTTTTTCACATAAAAGCCGAAGTCTGTTGGCTTGTTTGGGATCATCCATGGCCAGTGCCATAAAATCTGGTTCTGAAATATCTTCAACGAGCGCGTCGTCACCAGAACCATTTTCAAAATTGACTTTTAAGCAATATAAAAAATAGGCATTAACAGAGCGTATTTTATTTCCATTTTCTTTCTCCTTTTGTAGCCGCTTAAGGACATCTTCAACCTTTGTCTCTCCGTGAATCGCAATCTGACTAGAAACTAAGCCTTTGCTGACTCCCAAATACTGTGCTGCTTCATAAATTGTGAACAGAAGATTCTTTTCAAGTAGGGGTAAAGGAGTATTTACATAAGATATATAATTATTTCTGCTAGCTTCAAAGGTTATGGCAGTAACGTTTTTACCATCTTTTGTAAAATGGCACTTAACATTAATATCAGAAATAGAATTTATTTCACTAATCGCCACTCGGATAACTTTTGAATTGAAGAGAAAAAAATTACAATATGATTTACATGTGAGTAGGCCTAAAAACCTTCTAAGTTCATTTAGTTCCATTGGTTGAGTTAAAATGCTATTGGCTTTACTGGAACAAAGACATTCACTTAAGTATTCCCATATAGCTAAAGCATGCTTGTTAGAAAAATGTTTTTGAATCGTTAAGTCGAGCCGGGCATAAATATTAGGCTTGTGCAGCATTTCCCTTAGTGGTTTGCTGTAAGTATATTCAATTACTCCATCTTTGATTTGAACGTAGGCCAGTAAAGTAGTTACTCCCCATATAGAGGTTTTGTCTTTGTTAAAAATGTTCCACTCAATTTGTTTGATATTGAGATCTTTCAAAGAATTACGAAGAAATTTGGTTGTTTCGGATGTGCTCTTCCAACCTAGAAATTGTAGTACTTTAGCTAGGGGAATGTTATGGATAATGTCTTTATTAAGTTTTGGAAAGGCTTCTTTTAATAAAATATTGATCACTTTTCGTTGTGTTATAGTTAACACGTTACAAATGTGAATAGCTGCTGTATGTTTTGCAAGAAAGCTACTTTTATCCATGGTACATTTGCCCTAATTGCCTTTATTTGATAGCAATGTTTGTATTTTCTAAATTCAGATAATAGGTTTTCATACTGCCATTTTTCATGGCAATTAATGCTCCATCAAGATGACTAGCTAAATAGCGTAAAGGTTTAAAGAGGTGCCCATTAAGGTCGTCTTCTCTTGGCAAATTTAATAGATTAATAAAATCCTTGTCAGATAGAAGGGTTGGAGGATTTTTACCAGCTAGTTTGTCTTTTAGTGCATAAGTTAGGAGAATTTCTAAAATCTTTCGCCTTTTATAAGCTTGCCGGGGAAGGAGTTTTTTGCCTTCTAGATAAACCTCATTATCAATAAACTCTAATTTAAGGTTTTTTTTCTTAACCGTTTTGGCTTCCAGATTAGTGAGAGAGTCCTGTTCCATAATAGCCTCGATGCTGAAAGTTATTTTTCTATTTGAACCCTTAATTATTCGCCTAGCGCTCAAACAGATCGCAAAAATATTGCGAAACTCGATAAGTATAAGCTGTATAGTGTAAAACTCTGACATAAACTGCAAGTAGAAAATGTAAAAAACCGGCAAAATTTAAGAATAATGCCATTCATCGTCAATAAATATCGGAAAAAATGTCATTATCCGGCAAAAATGAGTTGTCTATATTATTCATTAACCACGTATAAAAACCATTTATTTATTGACACAATCAACATAAAGAGCTTTATTTATTACAAAAATTTAGCCTGTATAAGGGCGGATACTAATTGAATAAAAAAATCTTAGTTTCTTCATTTTTGGGTAATTTCTTAGAAATCTATGATTTTACTTTATTTGGTTTGCTTCTAACTGCCCTATCGCCTGTTTTTTTTCCATCTGATGATCCGGTTGCTTCTTTATTAAACGGATATATACTTTTTGCTGTAGGTTTTTTTGCACGCCCAGTTGGAGCCTTTCTCTTTTCCTACATTGGAGATAGGTATGGACGAAAGTCCGCCTTAACATTATCCATTCTCTGTATGTCTATACCGACCGCATGTATAGCTTTCATGCCTACATATCAGCAAATTGGCATTTTAGCACCAACTCTGCTTGGAATCTTGCGTTTCATACAGGGGGTTTGTGCTGGGGGAGAATACAACGGCGCAGGATTATTTGTAGTAGAGCATGCTCAAGGAAAAACAAAATTCCTTTATGGAGCCCTTCTTACATCTGCAGGTTATATGGGAGCATTTTTTGCCTCTGTTGTTAGTCTTATTTGTATATATGCTGTAAATGGCTCTTGGGCATGGCGTATTCCTTATTTGATAGGAGCTACAATTGGTCTAGTTGGGCTTTACCTAAGATCAAAAGCGGATGAAACGCCAGAGTTTTTAGGCCAAAAGACGAAAATGCATAATTCATATCTAAAAGTATTAAAAACTTATTGGGCCGAAAAGCTTTGCGTCTTGGCTATTGGAGGAATGGCCGTTGTTCCTCTTTATACAGCAACAGCGTTCCTAAACACATTTTTGTATGCAACCGGTAAGGTAGATAAAATTTCCCTCATGGTTTTAAATGCTGCTGTATTTTTTTTAAGTGGGATTAACTTGACTATTAATGGACTTCTGATAAAACACTTTGACCCTGCCAAAATGATGAAATTTGCTTGTGTTTTAACTTTGATATTTTCCTGGCCTTTATTCTGGCTGTGTACTCAGGAAAGTTTTTTGTTGATTTGCATTTCTGAATTAGTGCTCTTGCTCTTTATGAATTTCTTTATTGCACCTTCTTTGGCTTTTATGAGTAGCTTGTTTCCTGTCGAGGCTCGCTACCGTGGGACAGCTATACCATACTGCTTAGGCATGGCGATATTTGGAGGAACTGCACCTTATCTATCAGCTAAGCTTATACAATTGACTTCCTGCAGCGAGGCACCAGCTTTTTACTTAATGATTGTAAGTTTGTTTGGGTGGTTGGCGGTTCACAAAGGGAAACAAATCGCTGATATCAGAATGAATGAAGCAGGAACATCCTTAACCAAGATAGCATAGTAGGTAAAAGAAATGAGCGTTTATGAAATTAGTTTGACAGTAAGTTTGTTTAAAAATCTTGGCATTGACTACATTTCATGTAGTGTCTTTGGCCGTAGCAATGAGAGGTATATGTTCACAACCGATCATGCTTGGGGGCAATTTGTATTAGAAAACTGGGGTATTAATGCTTACCCTCTAAGAGAGAGGATCTTTGATTCAAAAGAGGAGTTTATAGATTGGGATCAAGTTGAACTGAACGAAGACGAAAGCTACTTTCTTAAAAAAAGACGGGAGATTTGTAAGCTTGCTAAAGACTGTACCGTTATTCTATGCCATCCTCATGGATTTGATGCTTTTACTTTTGGTTCAGCAAACCAAGATAGTGATTTACGAAGTTTTTATGAAAATCACAAAAATAAGCTTATTAATTTTGCCAAAATGCTTAGAAATGAAGAAGTTACCAAAGAGCTAAATAGTCTTTCAGTACCCCAAACACAAAGCATACTTTATAATGCTATACCATTGGAGGTAAAAACCGCTGAAGATACATTGCCTCAAAGTCCTTACTTAATTAAGTCGAAGGTGCCCAATAAAGAATAACTTTACCTATCATGTTAATAGAGTGCACATCTTCTGTTTTATTTGATAAAAATTCTAACGCATAGTGGGTACCCCTTAGGCATACACAGACTTGCTGCATGTAGTCTTCTAAATTTGTGGGTTGCTTTAAAACTGTTGCTACAAACCCACCTTTTTTATAAAAAGGCTCGAATTTGTCAGTATCTATAGAAATTATGGTCTGAGTTGGAGGCAATACTATTTCTGGTGGAACAGGCCTTTTTATAGTTTCTGAAAGAATTTTGGAATTGTCATTTTCGCCGTTTTTTGAAACGGTTGTAAAAAGATCTAAATGTTCTTCAGCTAAAAGCCAGGTTTCTGTAATAGCTAAGCCTGCCTTTTTAAAAGCCTCAGAGAGTTTTTTAGCTCCCTTTGGAGTAAGCATTTCCCATCCAGCTGCCCACCCTCTTAATGTCCTCTCTGATACATTATATTGCTGGGAAAATTGGATGCTTGTGCTGCCTAAAAGCGCAAGAGCTGTTTTAATCCTTTTTCCACGTTCGATAGCTAATTCATTTTTTTGCAAAACAAAACCTAATCAGATTAGTGGATATATGCTACCTGCATAATAATTAAAAATATCTGTTTATGCTACTCGATGATGAAGCTTTATTAAAGGGTGTTTTCTTATGTTTTCCTAAAAATAATCATGCTTTCCTTTTTAGGGCTGTATATCCGCATAAGCCCTTGCTTCAAAACCCCATGCTTTCCATAAAAAAAGTATGCTTTCCTTGAGAACTTAGATTTAAAAATCGGATAATAAGGCTACAGCAAGAGCTGATAACTTAAAAAAGATACATTGAGAGGTTTATCATGGTGCCTAAAAATAGTCTTATCCTTCGTGGGATTTTAATCTGGAAATCCCTATTTGAATCCATCAACGATTTTCCTAGTATACCTGCTTAAGTCTTAGGGGATGTATGAGAGTTATAAACACATATGTTTTAGAAGAATATGCCAAACAATTTCCTAATGTCAGAAACAACCTTACTTCTTGGCTGCAGGACGTGCAAATTAGGGAGTGGAGAACCTCACATGAAGTTTTAAACCACTTCCCAAGAGCGCTGCTTTTAAAAGGAGGGGAGGAGTTTAGCTTTGAAATCCAAATGGATTCTTGTTATTTGCTGGCAGCAATTCATTACCCCCTAAAAATTGTTGCGATACAAGCAATAGGGTCGTTATCAGCTCTGATATCTCCTCGAATCCATAATCAATATCCATGGGGTAAAGCAAATGGCCATCAAAACAATTAAAACAGATGCCGATTTATATGCCGTTCTTCAAAAAATGGATCAGCTATGGGCTTTTCCTATAGGAACTGAAGAGGCAGATTTATTTGAGGTGTATGCTCTGCTTGTTGAAGACTATCAAAAAAAATTATATCCGGATGACTTCCCAGATCCGATAGAAGCGCTTCAGTTCTTTATGAGAGAAAGGGCAAAGACCGTTAATAATCTTGTCCATCTTCTAGGTTGTGCGGAAAGAGCACAAGCTATCTTCAATAAGCAACAAGCACTTACAACAGATATAATTTGGAAGCTTGTCAGTGTATGGGGTATGGCTCCTGGAGCACTCATTAAGCCTTATACTTTATCACAAAGCGGTGCCGATAACTCCGACCAAACAACCATAGAAATCAACCAGTAAAAAGGATTTATATTATGCTTACAAACGCACGTTTTATGACTTTTGTTCCTTATTTCCTTTTGGCCATATTAGTTTGTGTATGCTTGATTGATCCCGCCATGGCCAATATTTTTGCTAAAGCCAACACGAAGGCAGGGCAAATTAAATCTGGCTTACTGACTTTCGCTAAAGTCTCCGTTGCCGTCGCCTTTGTTGCTTGTCTTGTTGGAGCGTTAGCTGGAAGGATTAATTGGAAATGGGTTGGTATTGTCTTTGGGGTGGCGATAGCTATTGCTTCTATAGATATCATATTGACCTTTTTAGAAGTTTAAAGGGTTGCATCTGAATACTTAAGGATGACCTCATGAAACTCAAAACTCCTATTCTAACAGCTCTAGCTCAGCCGCTAACCTTGATGGGTGCTTCTTGGAAAGCAACAATTGCAAATGCTGGGTTAGCCATAGTGGCTATTCTGTTATTAGGTACCGCTTGGCTGATTATGGCTGTATTTGTTATTTTTCAAGCGTTAGCTATTTATTCCACTTACAAAGATTATCACTTTATAGAAGTGATCATGGCAGTTTTGAAATGTAAAAAAACCCCGATGTTATTTCCTCAAAAGGGGCACCGTTATGTGGGATGAACTCTTAGAAGTATTTCCAACGGTTTTAACGGGAACTAGTGTTGCTACTGCCGCTGCCCTTGGAATCAGCACAGCTTGTCTTGGGGCTTTAAAGCAAACCCTTCTTCCCAAACCCAAAGAAGCCCATTTAAGCGATATTTTACCGTTTTCATGGTTAGAAGATGATGGCAAAACGATTGTTTGCAAAGATGGGACACGGGTCAGAGTGATTTCTTTAAAAGGTTTGGATTATGGTACCAAAACTCGTGATGAAAAAATCGCTTTTTTGAATAAACGCCATACTTGGTTAGATAGCCTGGCTAAAGAAGGGGTAGAGATTACCGTTATTACTTCCCGTCAAAGAACCTCCTTACAAGACGAGGGGGCAAGGCCAGATTTTCATAATAATGATGTTTTAAAAGAAATTAATCAGCGTTGGTTAAAGAATTTTGAGGATACTTTTCAAAACTATCATTATGTTGTGCTTTCTCATAACGTTTCTCAGAAGAAGTTTAGGTTTGGCAGAACCACCAAAACCGAACTGTCGCATAAGCGTTGGGATGAGCTGACAGAAGCTGGTCTTGATTATTTAAGTGATTATAGCCCAAGCCTTCTCAGAGAGACCTTTCCTCCAAAAACCAATTATAAAGCTCATGAAACTTTTCATAATGAAGGTCTCTTGGCTTTTTGGGCTAAGATGATCAATGGATTTGATCACCCTATTCAAAGTGTTAAAGATCATTTATCAGAGCGGATGATTTCAAGTACGATTCATTTCCATCCCGATACGGGCATAATTGAATCGATAGATGGTGCTGAAAGGTTCTATAGCCAAATCATTTCTGTTAAACAATGGAATGAAACGATTAAAGGTGACCTTTATGATGAACTCTATTCCATCCTTTCTGAATTTAGACTCATCCATTGGATAAAGGGGCAAGATAAAGCCAGTGCTTCAGCCACTCTTAAATATGCCCACAAACAAGCTAAACTATTATTTTACAACCACCATGTCAAAGAACAATATGAGCAAGCCGTTGAGTGGGTTGATAGTGGACAAAGTTCTTTGTTTGAGGTGCAGGTTTCTTTAATTCTCACTTGTGAGTCGAAAGAAGAGTTACAAGAACGGGTTCAAGAAGTCAGACGTATATTTCGGAATCAAAACCTAAAACCAGCGATTGAAACGCATGCTGCGGAATGGCTGTGGTTTAACCAGTTTCCGAGTTTTACTCAGCGTGTTCGCAGCCATAAGCTGTTTTCTCAAAACGTTGCGGCTCTTTTGCCCTTTTCTAAAGATCAGCAAGGCATTCAAAATTGTGATTGGGGGGAGGGGCCTTTACGAACCTTTAAAACTTCAACCGGTTCAACTTATGCTTTTCAACTGCATGTTTCTGATAAAACAGAAGCTTTGGCTCATAGTGTGGTGATTGCTCCAAGCGGTAGTGGTAAAACAACACTCTTTCAACACCTCATTGGTGGAGCATTAAGACATGAAAACTTAAAAGCTTATATTTTTGATCGTTTAAGAGGGACGAAAATTTTTACAGAAAGTATTGGTGGCCAGTTTGTCGATTTAGGAGAAGAAGAGGGGTTATCTTTAAACCCCTTACAGTGTGAGAACAATCCAACCAATAGAGCTTTTCTGGCTCGGTTTTTGTTACAACTTGCTGGAACTGAAGATGATGCCTCGATTCAAGCTGTCAATAGAGCTGTTGACACTATCTTTGAACTTCCAATCGAAGCCCGTGTTTTATCCTCGATTTATGAGGCTGTGATTGATACAGGAAGTCCTTTAAAAACTTTACTTCGAAAATGGGTTGGAAACACCGTGCAAGCTCGCTGGTTTAATGGACAAAAGGATAGCCTTGATATCAGTCAAAACCGCCTCGTGTCTTTTGAAATGGCCGCTGTTCAACATGATAGTACTGCTTATGCGGCCATGGTGACCTACATTATGCATCGAATTAGAGAACAAATGCAAAATAAGGCTTTACCTCATCTGATCTTTATTGATGAAACAGCGCCTATGCTGCAAGATCCGTTGTTCAGGTCTTATGTTCAAGAATTATTCCGTGAACATAGAAAACTTCGGGGCAGCATTAATGTCTGCTTTCAAGATGCCAGTGCCATTACCCATTGCGGTATTAAAGAGACCATTCTAACCCAATGTCAGACCGCGTTTTTGTTTCCAAATCCCAATGCTGACAAACACTCATACATGGATTTATTTAATCTCACTGATGATCAATGGGCTTTTATTAAAGGGGAGTCACGAAATGTCCCCAAGCGAAGTGTTTTGGTTAAGCGAATAGCCCCTGAAAATACTGAAGCGGTTATTTTGGATATTGATCTGTCTTGTTTAGGTAATCATCTGAAGTTTTACCGTTCTGGCAGTGAGTCTGTCCAATTAATGAAACAATTGCAGGCACAGTTTGGACTTGAAGGATGGAGACAACCCTATTTGGAGGCTTCATCATGAAACCATTGGTAAACAAACTCCTCATTCTCTTGTTTTTAGTAACAAGTCTTCAAGCAGCACAAATTGTTCATGATCCAACAACAGCAGCTAATGTGATGAGTGGTGTTACGCAAATGGGTAATCTTTTGAGTGTTTCCAATCAAATGAGTTCACGCATCAGTGATTTAAATTCGTGTCTTGGTACCAACTTGGCAAGTCCATTGATGACCATGTTATCTATTTTTGGTCGCTGTTCAGATCCTTACGGTGATATGAAGAACAGTGTTCTTGGGTTTGGCAAAATTAAACCCAGTTTTGATTTCTGTAGTATCATCAGTGCTCAAAAAGCTTATACCGACCTTCTGTTTTTACCGGCAGCCACCATGGGCGAGGTGATCACTTTTGAAAGACAAAGAGAAATTCAACAAAATCGACAAGATTTTATTCAAAAATCAGCAACAGCGACTATGGCTATGGCCGCTCAACAAAAAGATGGAATTAAGGATGCTCAAAGTCGGATTCATAAACTGAGTCAGCGTGCAGAAGCTTCTACAAACCTTCGCGAAGACATGAAAACCAATAACCAACTCTTGGCGCTTGTGGCGAGTGAACTGTTAAACCTTAGGATTATGCTCGTTAATCAAGCCGAAATTCAAGCAAGCGTTGCGGCCAATCAAGTTCCCATTACTTTTAACCCCAGTCTGCAACCTAAAGCTGGAGAGAAATAACATGGCCTGTAGTAGTTGCGCGATTTACCATAAACTCGATTCTCTAGCGACAGCTTACAGTCATAAAAGCTTTGATGTGGTTGCAGCGAGTTCCATTAAGCTTTATGGATCGGTTGTCACGTTGTGGATTCTTTGGCAATTAGGGGTCAATTGGTTATACCGAGGAGATATTGATAAAGCTGAGTTTGTAAAGACAATGTTATGTTTTTTGATTGTTGGGTTATTTTTACAAAGCTCGGATTATTACTGGGATTATGTCTATGATCCAATTTATAGCGCTACTGTTAAGCTCGCTCAAACCGTCATTAGTGCTTCTGGCCAACTTCGAGCGGATCGAATTGAAGCGATGTTACAAGTCGTTGAAAATGAGCTTGGCCGCATTCTTGATTTACAGAAAATGATTTCAGCCGATACCAGTTGGTATCAAGTTCCAACCCTGCTGGGGGGAATAGTTTTAGCGCTTCCCTATATTTTTATTTGGGGTTTGTTTTTAGCGTACACGTTGGATGCTATCTTTTCCTTTTTGGTTATATCCGCTTTAGCTCCTCTTTATATCGTCTGTGCAGCTTTTCCATCCTTTAGGTCATTTACTATTAATGCCGGTCGAGTGGTTTTGCAAGGATGTTTGACGGTTATCTTTGCCAGTGTGGCTATGGGCTTTACCATAGAAGTTCTGAAACACTTTATGACAACGGTTCCCATAACTGAGGCTGGAGCAGGGCCAGGGGCTGCAGCTTGGGTGTTTTCTAAAGAGTATTGGAACCTCTTTCTTATTGGCTTTATTTCTATATTGTTTCATCTCAAAGCTTCGAGCATTGCTGGAACGATTTCAGGAGCAGGCGGAGGCCCTGGAGCCACCAGTATGGTTGTGGGTGCTGCCATGATTACAGCGGGAGTTGCAAAATCCGCCACAACCCAAGCTGGCGGAAAAGTTATGGAATGGGGCGGACAAGCTTTTGATCGATTGACCCAATCAACCTCAACTGGCAAGTACGCATGGTCAAAACCAGGAGAACATTAATGCATTCAAGAAATTTGACAAGGAAAAAGACAATTAAAATCCTTAATTCTATAGGCTTGGCCATTTTATTTTGCCTCTCATTAAGTGGGTGTACCTCAACAGCGACGAGCCAACTTAAGGAAAGTCCTTGTAAGGAATGTACGGCTCAATCCCTTTTTTATCAAAACGGTGTTTGGTTGGAGAAGGTCAATGGCTAATCCTTTTTTAACGTCAAATTATGATACAGGACAAAGCTATCGATCTATGGCTTGGGTGGCGAGAGCCTCCACTTTAGGGATGGTTGTCTCTATCTTTTTAAATGTTGCCCTTGTTTTTTTGGTGATCTGTCTCTTTCCTCTTAAAGAAACTCAACCTTATCTGTTGGCTCTTAAAGATAAAGGTGAACAGGTTGTTCAAATTGAACCGATTTCAAGGCGCACGAAAGGCCTTGTTTTGCTTCAAGAGGGTTTATGTCGACGCTATGTTTCTCTTCGCGAAACCATAGACGGTATTACCGAAGAACAGAGATGGAAAGAAGTTTCCTTTTTATCCAGTGATGAAATTTGGCACGATTTTGATTCTCGGATGAATCCAGGGCATAGTCATTCTCCTCTTAAAAAACATCGAGAAGATAAGGTGACAAGAGCTGTTGAAATTAAAGTGTCTTCACAAGTATCAGAGGGGGTTTTTCAGGTCGAATGGGAATCCATTAGTCTTCATCACGGTCAAGAGATTGAAAGAAACCGGTGGGTTTCAACACTGCAGGCCGAACTTCGAGAAAATGCTTTAGGAATCGAAGACCAATTTATCAATCCTATAGGTTTTACGGTTGTTAACTATACTGTTTCTAAACGAGAGGGATAAAAGCATTGCGTATTTTAATTCTAACATCTTTGTTTCTCATAGAAACAAGTTATGCGGCAACCCAGATGACCCCTTCTCAAGCGGCTCAAGTTGTTGAAGAGGCGGCCAGAGAAGATCAACATTATGAGGTTAATTCTGATGTTGAAAAACAAAAAGACGGCAAGTTTCCAAGATTAGAGCGTCAACATGCTTTAGGGGCGATTCAAAGAGCTTGGGATAAGGCATCAAACCATGCGGGAATTTATACTGTTACTTACAGCCAAGAACAATTGATCAGGCTGCGTTTACGGGAATTTATGACCACAACCGTTGTTCTACCCTCTTGGGAGATTATTGAAGATATTATTGTTGGCGACAAGAGTACGTTTGAAGCAACTAAAAACAACGATCATATTGTTTTAATGCGCCCCAAGGAGTTTGTTGGTGCTGACAGCAATATCACCGTTGTTGGCCGAAGTGGACTTGTTTATAGCTTTTATGTCCGCTCTGAAGGATTTAACTCAAATCATCTTCCTGATTTAAGGGTTCATGTGCATGTTCCAGGGGATGTGCCGATGAGTTTTGTGTCCCATGAGGAACAAGGAGAGAAGGGAAGAGGTAGCGTTAAGGATAGAACGAAAACCACCTCTTCTTTGGAGTTCTTTGAAAAAAACAATGAAAAAATAACAAACTACCCAAGCACTCTACCACCAAAACTCTCAAGACTCAACTTTAAATGGTCAATGTCAGGAGATTCCAGCATAGCACCAAGGCAAGTGTTTAGCGATGGAATCAGAACCTTTTTTAACTTTGATGATGGAACAGGAAGAGCCATTGAGCACCAGGATTTACCAATTATTGCAAGAGTCATGGATGGCGTTGATACCCCTGTGAATACGCGTATTGAAGGAACGATGCTCATTGCAGAATCAGAAGGGGTATTTACCCTTCGAAATGGCACCCGCACAGTGTGTGTTTATCCAACTGATACGAAGATAGGGTGAAAGAGATGAGGGGCTCTATTTCTTTCATCAAAATTGTAAGAGCTGTAATACTCCTAAGTTCTCTATCTACCGTAGGGGCCAGCCAAGAGATCATCCAAACACCAAAGGCAACAAAATTACCGCCTAATCTTTATGATTATCGTTTACCTTCCCCTCCGCCAGAACCGGAAACGAAGCCGGAGCCCATTTCAGAACCAGTTAAAGAAACACCCCCAACGATTCAGTATATGGATCCAGGGCCAGCTCTTCGAGCGGCAAGAGCCAAACGAATGATGGCTCAAAGACGAGCAAAACAAAGGAGTTTAGAAGAAAAGCCAGAGAGTTCAAAATCTGTTTCGGAAGGTTTATATGCCAAAGATCCGCATTATCGACAGTGGGATCAAAGAACTTTGGAGGATAAGTTTACTTATCCAGTCAATAGACAATGGGCCTTAACAGCGGATCGATATATCTCAGGTATTTTAGAAACTGAAATCAATTCGCAAATACCAGGAACGGTGATTTTAGTGGTGGATCGTCCTATTTTTGCAGCTGAGGGTTGGACTGTTATCTTACCTCAATACACCAAAGTCATTTGTGAATATCAGTCTTTGAGCAAAGTCAGTGATAGTCGTCTTTCTTTAAAATGTATGAGAGCCATACGGCCTGATGGTGCAAGCCTTCTTTTTACAGAAGCTCATGCGACAGATGCTATGGGAAGAAATGGCCTTGTTGGTGATATTGATTACCGCACCTTTGAAAAGTATGGAAGTGCTTTTATTATGGCTGGAATTTCAGCTCTTGCTGGAGCAGGTACCAACGTCAGTTCTAACCCTATCCTTCAACAAGGAGCGGCGAATCTTTCTCAAAATCTCGGTCAAGTGACGGCTAGAGTGATCGATCAATATATTGATTTAGCACCAATTATTACAGTTGAAGCAGGCACACGCGTTCATATTCGCCCACAAACTGATATTTGGTTGCGTGAACTGATTTCTAAAAGTGAAGTGGAAGCTTTTAAAAAACAACAAAACTTAGCTCAAGGAGAACAATCTCAAGGGCCCTCTATGCAAGAAAAGAGGCATCCATGAGAATAATTGTTGCCTTTTTCCTATTTCTTTTGATGGGAGATCTTTATACAAGTGTAGAAGCAAAAGGCACTACCAAATTGGCAACATCCCAAAAAGTACAATTGCATCTTTTAGAACCGATTGCACCACAAAAACATGAGGGTGAAACAGAAATCATCTCATCAAACCTTGGCGAGATATTGAATGATCCAAAAAACGAAGCCTTAAAAGCGGTTAAGGTTTTGGGGAAGAAAAAGAGAATCCAAGGAGAGTCCCAGCGTGTGACCAAAATTACTTGGGAAGAAGTGGCTTTAGATGCGGAACCTTCACCAGAGTTGGCGGCAAGAGGGGTACAAGTCCCTGCCAAAAATTCTCTTAAAGAGCCCATCAAAATCCCTCTCCAATCGGCATTTTTACAAAAAGCAGAAGTGGTACCAACAGGAACGCCAATTGAAGCCAAAGGAGATGTCGATGCTCTTTTAGCAGCGGCTCGAAGTTTATTGATTCGCGCTCAAAAACAAGGTTATAAGATAAACCCTATAGCTATGCCAGTTTCTTCATCTGTCAGAACGGAAGTCCTTTCTTCGCATCATGGATCTGCAGATTCCTCCAGGCAAAAAGATCATGATGAGGTTGCAAGGGGTGGTACAACTTTGGTAGAGGGAAGTGTAGCCCCTGGTCAAACTACACGAGAAGGAAGAGAGGCGACATTCGAAGGAGCTCCCAAAGCTTCAAAGAGATCACCCGATAGTTCTTTCTCTCCTCGAAGAGACCAGGGGTTTTCATCAAATACCACTTCCTCAGGGGCTATGCCTGTTGGTGCTGCTCCAACACCTAGAGACTCCTCATTTTATAGCTCGAACGGATCACCTTATAGGGGGAGTGGAATGGACTTTTCTTATCATCCCTGGTCACCTCCAAAACGTAGCAAAGAAGATGATAGAAGAAGAGAGGATACAGCCTCTCCATCGCCAGTTGTTGTCCAGGTGGGTGATGGCTCAACTCTTTCTGATGCAGCTTTCACAGGAGCACCTGCACGAAGGGGCACTTTGTTCCGTACACCTGTTTCTGGCCGATCACCTGCTGAAGGACATGGAAGTGATGATGAGAGGAGAGAAGATGAAACCGAAGATAGGGAAGATAATGAATCCTTTCTAGGCTCTCCTCATGACCATAAATCTTCTCACAAAAACATGCGCTCTCGAGCAAAAGCAGGCTATGGAAGAGATGACGATGAATTTAATACTGGAGAAGGGTTTGAGGGTAGGTTTGGTTATCCTTTAGGAGGCCGGGCTGACAGAGATGAGGACTCTACCGAGGCACCACCTGTGATTAGAGTCGACTATGATTTTGATGTCTGTATGCCACGTATTGATTGGGCAACAAAACAAGTGATTTTACAGGCAAAAGCGCTCACATTCAGAAATGGTGTCAAAATTAATGAGAGTGATTGCGCGGATACACCTAAAAGGTTTGCCATTCAAAAGGACTACCTTTGTGATACATGTGAAGATGTTATTGAAAAAAATACCACGCCGATGCCCGGTAATTTTGGCTTTGCGTATGCCACTTACCGCCCTTATTGGCTAGATGAAGCTAGCAAAAAAACTTATTTAAAAGATCCGGAAAAAGATGAAAAGCATCCCTTTGCTTTGCAAGAAGAGGGCGGAAAATGTACTTATGCCCTTGATATAGATGCTAAAACGGCAACACCTCAAAGCGAACTCGTTTATTATAATCGTGCCAAACAAAAGGTTCTTGCAGAAGGGTGTCGCCCTAGCCTGGGCGCCAAACCGATCGCAATATCAGCTACGCAAAAAGGCTGTGGGATTATCCATGATTTTGCGCAAAATAGATCCATTCAGCAACAACGTCTCGTTTATAGTGTTGAGGGAGTCGAACATGAGGTTGTACCTTGCCATGATGTGGGAGGTTGGATGGATCATGAGTTTGACCAATCGATTTGTAAACCCCTTATCGATCATACAGCTAAAATGCAGCAGCCTTTTGCGAGACGGTTCATTACAACAGAACAGGGAAAACTTTTCATATCTGAATGTGAGCCTTATGGTTCTAGAGTAGAGCTTGGTGTTGATACTGATATTTGCAGCATCCAACCTTTCCATCATGATTTTACCGCAAAGCAATCTTATCGCATGGGCCGTTATTATTATGACCATCCGCTAAAAGGTAGAAAATATGTAACACCCTGCCATCCATTAGCCGATTCGTTCCCTCATAAGAAAAAGCTTGTGGGCTATGAGCATGATGATGCAAGGCGCATATCGAGATCAAAAATAGAAGACTTCATTGAAGTGGATGGAACTCCAATCGTAATCAAACCGGCTTACTTTGATGATAAAGCTGTGGAGGCATCATATACAAGGCAAGGAGAAAGATTTGAATCAACCGCTTATCAGGTCAAGATGACAGATCGTTGTTATCAAGAACAACGCTTTAAAAAACATATAGCTTATCAGCGTATTGATGGATCTGAGTATTTAGAGCGAACAGATGATAAAGTGCAGAGTGTAGATAGGTGTACAAGAACAAAAGAAACAAAATATGAGGCTTCACACATTAGTGCTTATTATGCCCTTGAAATTTGGGAGTGTCCCAATGAAACGGCTCTGAGGTATGGATTAAAAAAGGGAGATTATATTTTTTATCCTTTGTCTATGTGGAGCAATTCTTACAACGGAGGAGTAGGAATGCTTTTTTACCAAAGTGATAAAATTCTTCACCGTATTAAGATTCTCTATCCTGATTCTCCAACGCCGGAATATACAGATTGGAGCTGGTATGGGTACTATAAAGATCACACGCCTCATTTTCCTCATGGAGATTCTCTGTGGGATGGAACTGGCCGAGTAACTCCTCCCTATCAAGAGAAAGTGTGGAAACGTTCTGAAAGGGATGGGGTATCTTCTATGAATGTGACTGTTGAATAAGGAAAAAGAATGACCTGCGCTGTTCTTGTCACCAAGCTGAAACCTTTAGAGGCTCTCCTGAAGAGTCCAAGCCTTATTGAACTATCGGTCGTGCGCTCTGGTGAGGTTATTTTAGAAATTGCTGATCAAGGCTTTGAATATAGAGAAGTTCCTGAGCTGACGACAAAATATTGGGAAAGTTTGTGCTATACGCTTGGGAACCTAAAAGGGGAAGCTTTTAATCCGGAAACCCAACCCAGAATGTCAACAAGACTTCCGGGTGGACATCGCTTTGAAGCCATGATTGGAAAATCAGTAGAATCAGGTTTGTCGGTATCTATTCGCCTGAATCGCCAAATAGCTGTAAGTCTTGTAGACTTTGGCTTACCGGAAAACATCCAATCGGAGTTGATAGAAGCTGTTGAAGAAGGACAGTCCATGATTATCTCCGGGGGAACAAGTTCCGGTAAAACAACTTTTTTAAAGGCTGTTATTCAGTATATTCCCTTAGAGAAACGAATTCTCACTGTTGAAGATACAAGAGAATTAGAATTGCCTCATGTAAATAAGGTGCAATATGTGGTGAGCCGAAACGAGAAAGATCCAACAATAGATTGGCCGCAAGTTATTGACCATCTCATGAGAAGCCGGCCTGATATTATCATTGCTGGAGAATTATCCATTGCGAATACTTTTTCTCTGATCAGCTTATTGGATACAGGACATAAGGGTTTTATGACAACGGTTCACTCAAACTCATGCCAGCTAGCTCTAGAGGAGACAATCCCAACAAAAGTTCACCTCAGTGGCAGAAATATTCCAAGTATCAGCAATTACCTTAAAAAGACAGTTGATTGGGTGATTCAAATTCAAAAGGTGCAAGAAGGTTCAAATTTTAGAAGAAAGGTTGTTGAGGTTTGGCAGCCACAAAAAGAAAAGTTTCAAGTGTTTCACCAACCGCGTTTATACCCCGTTAGTTCGTTTAATAATTATGAAAGGAAAATATCATGAACATCCAAAATTTAGAAAAAAAATTATCACCAGATGCACAAGTCGTATTTATTAAAGAAAAATCAAAAGTATTTGGAATTTTAGGAGCTGTGTTTGGGTTTTTATCCATCTTTATGCTTTCCATTTTATTTGTGCCATTAGGAATGCTGTTTAGTTCCATAGGTTTCTTAAAAAGAGACACAACCAATATCTTATTAGCAATTTTAGGGTTTGTGTTTAGTGGTGTTGGTCTCTTAACTTCTTCGCTGCTCATGAGTTTAGTTAGCTTTGGCCTATTGAAATAAAGAAGAAAAAAGCTACTGATGTTTATTTTAATTCTGATGGCAATCACGGCAGCAGGGCAAATTGCTATGAAATCTGTCCCATTTAGCAGCGAAAAGCATTGTGAAATTGCGGCAAAAAAACTCAATGAGAAAACCGATAAAGACCTAAAGGTAATAGCAGTATGTATAGATCGCGGTTTATCTCATTAGCCGTTGCTTTACTGGTGATATTTTTTCCAAGTTTAGGATGGTCTGTTCAATTGAAGACATGCAAAAGGCTCATACCAGTTATTGCTCGTGAAGTTGGTGTCCCGACTTCTTTGTTGATGGCGATTGCTTTTGTGGAAAGTCATTACCAACCTTATGCTTTGAATCATGGGGGACAGGCTCTCAGTTTTGAAACGCCTGGAGAAGCTGCCGCTTACCTTGAAGGGGAGATTGTAAAAGGTGAGACCAACATTGATATTGGCTGTATGCAGGTCAATTGGCACTCTCATCAAAAAAATATTGGTGACCCTAAAGCTCTTTTAATACCAACCTATAACATTCGCTATGCTGCCAAGTTTTTAAAAAGTTTGTATGAAGAACTAGGATCTTGGGCAAAAGCAGTAGCTGCTTACCATTCCAAGACTTCAACCAAAGGACAATCCTATTTAGTCAGGATTTCGACTTATTTAATGAACGAGAGACACCATCATGATCAAAGAAATGCTGAAGCGCTCCCTTATAGCCTTTTTCCTCTTTATCGCCCCCCTTCTTCTCTGGTATGGGGTACATTTCAATCTGTTGCCTTATCTTCTGTTTTATATACCCAAAGAGTATCGGCTCCTTATGGTTGTCCTATCTCCCGTTATCGTGCTTCTTCCTCTCTTTGTCCTCGCTTATAAAATTAAAGTTTTAAGGTCTGCTTATTATGAGAGCATTTTACCAGTTATCTATGTGAGTGGTTGGACTTTGTATGAGCAAGTAATGGCCTTTTATAAAGGCTGGCCATTTGTATCTGGGCTTATATGGTTTGATTCAGTTTACCGGGTTCAAGCTTATCATCGAGTCATGGATTATCTTTTAGCTTATGATGTGATTTTATCAGGTACTTGTTTGATAGCCTTGATTTTGGTTCGATACACCTTTGTTGCCACTTGGAAGCACAATCTTGTGCCTTCATCCTTCAATAGATGGCATAGCAAAGTAAAGAAAAGTACAACGCACGGTAGTGCAAAGGTCTGTTCAAGGAAAAGGCTTTATCAGCTTCATCAAAAAGAAGGGATACCAGTAGGTGGAATTGTGCCAAGTTTTCATTACGACGAACCAGAAAAACTTGTTGAGGATATTAAAAAGAAGAAAGCCAAAGATATTTTAAGACTGAAAGTCGATCATAGTTTGATTGTAGCACCCAGTGGAGCAGGGAAGGGGATTGGTATTGTGATTCCAACACTGCTTGATTATGAAGGATCTGTTTTAGTAACTGATATTAAAGGTGAAAACTATGCCGTCACAGCCCAAAGTCGAAGAGATAGAGGGAGACAAGTTTATGCTCTAGATCCGTTCAAAATTACAGATGGTAAAGGGTCAGTTTCTTTTAATGTCTTAGACCTTCTTGACCCAACTTCTGAATCTGTGGTTGATGACTCAGCCATAATTTCTCATCTTCTCTGTCCTGTGCCTCAATATGAGTCAGGCGTTACTCAATATTTTTCTAATCAAGCTGCCGCTGTTATTCAATGTCTCATCCTATATGTCGTTTGTTCAGAGGATATCAAACAAGAGGATAAGCATTTAGGAGTGGTATACAATTTATTATCTGATGATCAAGGCCACTTAAAAGAGCTATTTAGACAAATCAGCGAAGATAAATCACTTGGATTTGGTTCACCATCAAGACTGGCTAATAGAATTCTTGGTACTGAATCTAGGGAGCTTTCTGGCACTTTAAATAGTGCTTGTTTGGAACTCAGGTTTTTAGAGAGCCCAGAGGTAAGAGGTTCTATTTTAAAATCCAGATTTGATATCAATGAGTTGGTTCAAGGACAGTCAGATCTTTATCTTTGTATCCCTTCCGAAAAGCTAGAGGCACAGAGTCGATTACTTCGTCTTATGGTTGGTGCTGTATTTATGGCTATGCAACAGTCCAGAGGAACAAGATCATATAAACAACTTTTGATGCTTTTGGATGAAATGCCAGCCTTAGGCTTTATGTCTCAAATTGAAAATGTTCTCACCTACGGACGTGGGTATGGGGTGAGTCTTATGGCTGTTAGTCAAACAATCGAAAAAATTAAAGCGATCTATCCAAATTCTTGGAAAACCTTTTTATCCAGTCATCTGTCAATATTTTTTGGTGCCAGCGATTATGACACTTGTGAGCTTATCTCTAACTTACTTGGAAATACTACTGTTCAAAGCCGCAGTGAAAACCAAGGGCATAGTCAATCGAAACAGGAAATAGAACGGTTTGGGGCAAGTGCGTCTAATGCAACGTCTCAACAAACAGGGGCCTCAGTTTCTGAAACAAGGAGACCTCTTTTAACTCCTGATGAAGTGAGAAGACTTGACCCTAAAATCTTGATTGTTTTCTTAAGAGGTGAAGCACCACTATTATTGCAAAGGCTGAACTATTTAATTGATTCAGCTTATAAGAATAAGTTCCAAAGTAATATATTACATCAAAGTTCAGCTCAATATGTCATTTAAGCCTTATTGGTGCAAGTTATGATCGCTCTGTATTGTTAAATTAAACCCTGCTAGATTACAAAGTGCTCTCATTGTACTAAACTCTGGTTTAGATTTTCCTGAAAAAATCTTGTATAAATGTTCGCGATTTAAGTGAGCTTGCTCAGCAATCTGCTTAACAGTGTAATTGCGGGCTTTAAGCACATTGTCAAGAGCTGAGGTTGCTACACGAGGGTCTTCATCTTCAAAAGCAGCACTTAGATATAAATAAGCTTCTTCTGGATCTTTTAGGCTGTCAATGAGGTAGGTATCATAATTGCGAAGTTTAGGCATTGCCGTTCCCCTTTAATAGTTTTGTGTACTCTATGGCTTTCTTGATATCCTTTTTTTGAGTTGATTTAGCTCCAGCGCACAAGAGGATAATAATTTTATCGCCTTCTTGTGTGTAGTAAACTCGGTAACCAGGCCCGAAATGGATTCTTAATTCAGAAACTTCTTGTTCGAGATATTTCGTATCCCCAAAAAGGCCGAATCTTAAACGCTCGATTCTTGCTTTTATAATAGCTGCAGTTTTTCTGTCTTTAAGGGTCTCCAGCCAATCAATCAACGGAGAATCGCCTGTGTCTGTTTCATAATACTTTAGAGTATATTTCATAAATATAATGTAGTTTATAAACTACAAAAAGTCAAGTATTGCTTCTACTGTAGAAATTGTTAGATTTTAGGCAACATTTTTAGGGTTGTATAACAATAGATTATAGAAAGACCAGAAAAGATTGACCTTTTGATAATAAACAACTAAAGTTGCTAGCAGTTAAGTTAGGTTTCATTACAAAATGTGTTACTTAGCTGTAACTGAACGGTTGGGCGGATCGGGATTGCTGCTGGAGCTACGGCTGAGAAAGTGGAACACGAAGCATACTGCAAAAAACTTATTATATTGCCAATTGAAATAGACACGATTTGATGTCGCGAACCTTTAGGGGGACACTTAATTCTTAAGTGTCTGTGCAGCCCTAAGAAAGATCAAAGTCATTCAGATAACTTAATTATCTGGGTGTTTTTTGTATCCGGCGCGATGAGTCAAGGCAAGGTCATCTTGCTAGGTGTCACGATCAAAGAAAGATCAAATTAATTAATAATTTGTCGTGCTACGGCTATTTCAATAGGAGTCTGTATGGATTTTCGTGTCCTTATTTTATTCGAATCTAGATCCAAAAATAAATCGTTCTACTTTCTTAAGGGTATGTTTCTGGTTTTGATGGTTTTTTTTATTTTTCTTTTAGTACTATATATAATATTATAAATGTATGAGCACGACAGATAAAAAACTCAAAGCTATGAAATCCAATCCACAGAATGATTGGCGGATTGAAGATCTATGCTCATTAGCAAATCGTTTTGATATAGAGTATCGTCAGCCCGGAACAAGCCATGTCACTTTTAGTTGTAAAAATGGCAGTTGTTTAACGGTTCCTGCTCATAAGCCTATTAAGGCTATTTATATAAAAAAGTTTGTAGAAATGGTTAAAGGCCTACAAAAGGAGGAAATAAATGATTGACTATCCTTTTACTGTAAGACGTCTTTCTGCTGAAGAGGGAGGCGGCTATTTAGCAGAAGCAATAGATTTGAATGGTTGTATGGCTGATGGTGAGACTGTAGAAGAAGCAATTCATCATTTAGAAGATGCTATTGTATCTTGGGTTAAGACAGCTGAAGAATTAGGTAGACCTGTTCCTGCTCCTTCACAAGACACCTTATATAGTGGTAAGTGGGTTGTTCGTACTCCAAAAAGCTTACACAGAAAGCTTGCAGAGTTGTCCAAAAAAGAAGGGGTCAGTTTAAATACATTAGCTGTTAGTTTATTAGCTGAAGGAATGGCGCATCGCAATTTTCACTCGTAAAATGACCAACTTTGCGCAAACTACCTCATTAATAGCGTTTATAAGGCACATTTAAAGCCATGTAACTATAGATAACTGGGTTGGTGATGGAAAAATTAAGAAAAGAGGAGGAGAATTAGCAATAGAAAACCTCAGATTTATTTAGCAATTTTTTAGAAATATTAAAGATGATTATTTTCTCCTTGAAAAAAATTCATATTATATCCAAATATGTTTTAATTAGTTTTTGATTTAAGAGGCTCAAAGTGAGATCTTTTTTTAAAGTTGTTCTACTTTTAGTTTTGTCAATTACAACAGCAATCTCTGCACAAGATGAAGAATTTAGTACGCCTGTACGTACTGCTGTAGCTGCAAGTATAATAGAACCAACGCCAGGACAACGTATTTGTCAACGTCAATCTACCATTCTTACAAGAGAGAATTTTGTATCAGTTTTAGGTGCAGATGTTGTTGACGCGTGGGGGATTGACTGGATTGTGTTTCAGAATACGTCTATATCTTTTGATGATCCTAGTAAATCTCGCATGATGAGGACAATCAATCAACGCCTAACGACTTTATCTCGCAGTCATTTTGATGATGGTTTTTTTGACATATTGGGAAAATTTGAGACCATTCGCAAACAAATAGAAGCTGTACACGGTTTACGTCTTGATACCGTTGCTATGGCTTATTTTGGTAGAATTTTTCCAGCTACATCTTCTTTTCGTTATCAACCCAAAAGAGAAGGTGTTCAGCTAGGTGAACGTATTATTGTGAGTCAACCAGGACAACCAGATCTCACCTTCCATGTTAAGACACATTCAGCAGGGCGGCTTTCCTCTAGCAGTACAGCAGCTAAGCTTGTTAATCCTCAGGAACTCATGGCTTATAGAGTTCTTCAACATCTTGGAATTGGCTGTGATTCTCATTTTTTCCAGAGATCACCCGAAGACGTTTACATCGCAACACTTGATGCTGGTACGGGAGGAGTTTTTACCCCTTTTGAAGTTGTTTCCGGTCACTTAGGTCGTGATGGAGATGATGCAATTGGTCGTCATCTAACTGGTAATCTCATCGAAATTTGTCAAGATCCTAGTAAACTGGATAGGGAAGCTATTGAAGCTACGATTGCTGATGATCCTGTAGCCCAAAACTTTATCTCTCAAATGGTAAATTTAGATATAGTTACCCGTATCTGTAGACTTCATGACCTTCTCAACAATCCAGGTAACTTCGGATTCTTTGAATCTAGCAGTCAGCCTCCATCTATTCGGGTTATTGATTTTAGGGTAATCGATGATCCGCTCTTAAGGCAAGAGAACTATGATCCATTTGGAGGGTTTCTTGTAGGTAATGGTTTATATAACTACGCAAGCTCACACAGAACCATGTGTTACGTCCTCCATGATCGTCCACGCAATACACGAGTTGAAACAGCTAGAAACATCATGTCATCAGGGTTAGCTGATAGCATAAAAGAGGCAACTCAAGTGGCTTATCGTGAAGTTATGGAATACTTATCGCAAGATGTTTTTGTACCTCATCATGCCAAACTCATTCCACAGCTTGAAGAGTATGTAGAAGCCCTTATGCAAAATGTTGGCTTCTTTTTTTCCAAACTCCATGAGTGGAAACCTGAAGGGGACACGGCTTGAATGGTATTTTAGAAAATCCTTAAAAATAGAGAATCTTTAAGGGTTCTGTGAATATTCTTACAGGAAACGGGCATAAAATCAGTTCGTATCATTAGGTTTTTTTCTGGGTTGTTCAAACAGCCTATCTCTTGTAAGAGCCATTTCATAACCGATTCCTTGATCAAGTCCAATGGATTTTTCTTTTGCTTGGGTTAGCTTCATATCATGGGAATTTGCAGCTACTCTAACTGTGGCCTCAAGCCCGAGTGTTTTAGCAGATTTTCTTAAATCTGGATCCTTATTAATTATATAACCCAGTTCATCAAGCTGCTCCCCAATTTGCACCACCATCTTCTTTTGTTCCTGTGTGCGGTAAAGGTTAGGAGGTAGATCAGATCTTTGTTTAAGAAGATCTTGAAACTCTTTGAGATAATCTCTTTTATCACTTTCTTTCTTATATTCCGATTGAGTTAAAGATCGGCCAATATCCGAATGGTAGGCCATACCATCTGTTTGTTGTTTATCCTCAAACATCCAGTCTTTAGTTTGAGCCCAGGCTTTATGGGTAAATTCTTTAATGGAATCCCAACTAATGTAGGAGGGAGTAGGGGAGTGACTGATCGATCGCCTGTGCATAAAGGCTTGTTGATCCTCAGGCGCTAAATCAATGACTTGATTATTGTTTTCTAGGAAATAATCCAATGCGTTCTCTTTAGATCCCTCTTTAGAGAGTGTTTTAATCAGTTCAGCTTTGTTATGAATAAGGTCTGTGTTGACATACATTTGAACATCTTCTTTATGTCTGGTCAGAGCTACATAAGTGAGATGTTTGTCCATATAAGGGCTTGCATACACATACGTTTTATCAACCGTGGTGCCTTGAGCTTTATGAATGGTGGTGGCATAGCCGTGATCGATATAATTATAAGTGCCCATGTCTAACGTAATGGTTTTCTGATCATCCTTTAAAACTTTGATGATTTCTTCTTGAATATCTATGATCTTACCTAATTCACCATTCTTAACCCCTAAGCCGTAATCATTCCTTAAAAAGACAATTCTCTCGCCAATAGCAAAACTTCTTTCTTCCTTTATGACTTTGGGCTTAAAGGTTTGATCTTGGATATCGGTTTTATCAAGTGTTTCTAAATTTAGAAGTTTTGAGACAGTAAATTTATAGTCTCTATCTTCATCAACTAACCCTATATTTTTGGCCTCTGTTCGTGCTAACTGATTAAGCTCTTTCACATCTTTATTGGTATAAGCCAGAATTAATGAGGAAGGTTGTTGATCTCTGCCTTTTTTGTAGCGGGATTGGTTAAAATCGTCTGCCCAATGCTTAATGAGCTTTTCTTTTGCATCTTTACCGTAATGAATATCCTGGTTTTGATGATAGGCATCGAGCGCTTTTTCTGTTTGCCTTATTGCTAAATTACGACTGGCTTCTTTATGCCATTCAACTTTTTGTCTAACAATCGTTGATAATTCAGCAAACCCAACCGTTTCCATAATTGCTCGTGTTGGAGCACCCGCTTCAATGGGAGGCAATTGTTCTGGGTCTCCAACAAGAACGATTTTAAACCCTTGTTCTTTCGATTGTCTTAATAGGGTATGAAGTCTAAGGCTGTCTACCATACCCGCTTCATCTAAAATCAGAATACTTCTGTTATGAAGTTGTTCTCTGCCATTTGCCCATTCTTGTTCCCATTTATGCAGGGTTTTTGAAGCTATTCCGGTATCGGCAAGTCTTGAGGCTGCTTTACCCGTTGGCGCTGCACCAACAATTTGATATCCAGAAGATCCCCAAATGTCTCTTGCCACCTCTAAACACGTCGTTTTGCCGGCACCAGCATAGCCAACAATCATCTTTAATTGACCATCAGCAACCATATGCTTAATGGCATGCACCTGATCATTTGATAATCCACCATATTCCTTTAGCCTCTCATGGCCTTTTTCTAAATACCAATCAATAGCGGATAGGTGAGGGGGACAAGAATGCTTATTAGCCATTTGTCTTGACATACCCACAATCTGTTTTTCTGTTCGAATCATATCTTTGGTGGTGAGCTTTATGGCTTCTCCCTTCTCATTTCCTTTCAAAACAACAAGCTGCGGAGAAGCTTCAATTTTAGCCAAAGTAAGCTGGAATTCTTCAGGATGATCAATATATCGATTGAGAACTTTGGCAATATCTTGCCTGGTAAAAGTAGATTGATACCTGGTGATATAATCCAAAACAATTTCTGGATTTTTTCGAATTAAGGCTTTGTTTCTTTTCTGCACAGCTCTCATTTCTTCAAAGCGGTCGACATAATGACCTCGTTTACTCATTTCATTTACGGATTTACCAAGCTTGGGTTGAGGCTCTAAATCAATACCTTGGTCTTTATAACTTCTGTGATCAATACGAATATCAAGACCCGCTTTTGCTAAATGGGTATTCGCATACTCGGCCCATTTTTCTCGCCAAGTATAAAGGAGAACTTTAGAATTCCAGTCAAGCCTTCTCGGGCCAAAATAAATTCCTGAAGTTTCTTGAGAAAGAGCCACATAAGCTTTCAATCTTTGAAGAACCGTTTTCTCTTTTTCAATAGCTTCTCGCATGGTGAGCATGACATGGACATGGGGTTTTTCAATTCCATCATCTTTATCAAAATGATTATGCACGCACCAATCGGCAATCATCCCTTTAGAAGTGAAATTATCCTTAATAAACTCTCTGGCGAGTTCTAATCTTTGTTCAGCTGACAATTCATGAGGAAGGGCAAATTCAATATCACGATAAACTTGAGCATCTCTTCTTTTCTCAAAACTTTCAATTGCATTCCAAAGTTTTTCTGAGTTCTTGTGAACATCACCTTGCAATAATTCTTGAGCCCACTTGGGTGAGTTTTCAGGGATTGAAATTTCACAATGTTCAACATCTTGATGTGTTGAGTTGGTAAAAACCTTTCCAGTTTTCTGATCTGTCATTGTTTGACCATGGCGATAGGTAGCACCAGCAACAGCATTTCTGCCATCACTTCTAGACATAACTTTAACGGTAAAATGATAGATCGCCATAATGAAGTTTACTTTAATTCATAAAAACACAAAATTCAAGACAAGTTGCTTGCAACTTATAAGCGCGCAAAAATTCATTTCTACGAAATTTCATCTTGAGCCATTGACTTAAGTCTCGTTTCTTCGAAACTTTACTTAAGAACTTGTTTTATGTTTGGCTATTTGCTAAGTTGACAGTAATAAGAATATTAAGACTTTTTATGGTATTAAGAACAATGGTACGTAAAGATAAGCTTTCAGAAATTGATCTCCAAATTAAAGCTCTGCAAGAGAAAAAGAAAAAGCTTGAAGAAAAGCAATTAATCCAATTAGCTCAACTCATTAAAAAATCTGGTGCTCATTCGTTCGCATCTGAAGTTCTGGTAGGAGTCATGATTGAAGCTGTTAAAACTTCTAAAGAAAATCAAGACAGCGTTAAAAGATGGCAACAAATAGGGGCTGATTTTTTAACAGCAGAGAAAGAGAAGACCGTAAGTAAAAACAAAAATGACAAGATCAATGAAAACGAAGCAGCAAAAGACGAAGGTAATAAAAAAGCCAAAGAGTCTCATAAAAAATGATTCAATTGCCAATGATATTCTTCAAAGTTTACAAAGTAAGATCGACAAGATTCATAAAAAAATCATCCAATTAGAAATGCAACAACGTCGATTAAAACAAAATCAAAGAGCGGCTCGAACGAGAACACTGATTCAGCTTGGAGGTCTGGTTGTAAAATCAGGTATTGTTGAAAAGTTGGGGATTGAAATAGGCACTGATTTACAGCGAGAAGATGATCAAAAAAAGAAAGCTTACGCTTTGCTGGGGTTGCTCGTGGAACATTTACCATTAGCGGTGGAATTAGAAAAATTTGAACAACTTGGAAAACAATTTCTATTTGACACTCAAGAAACAGAAAATGATCAACTGTTAAATGAGATAAGCGACAGCCTGGTAACAGATTAAGAGTAAAAGCGGGAGGATGTTCGGGGAAATAGTTAAATTCCCAAAAGAGGGTCTAAATGTCTTATTTAAAATTAATCCTAAGAGCAGTTAGGATTGATACAAACACCAACAGAGCGTACGAGATCCATCTTGATAAAGGTCTCTTTGAAACTTGGGTTGTCACAACAGCGAATGGGAGATATGGGGCAGGGAAGGGAAGCCAGAGAAATTACAGTTTTGATAATCTTTCTGATGCTCAGGTCTTTATTCATAAAATCCTCAAAAAGCGAGATAATTCTCAAAACCGAATTGGCTGCCCGTATGAACTTATCCAAAGCCAAGGAACTTTGAAAAGCGTTTTTTGTTCTTTTTCAACGTGAATCAAATAAACCATTTAGGGTTTGTGGGTTGTTGTTTTTAAACGGCTGTCATTTCCCAGATCAAGGGCCAGTTCGCTACGCTCAGAGCCTCCGACTCCCCTTGACAAGAAAATGTCAACGCCGTTTCTCTGCCTTTCAACAACAAATCCTAAATTCTGAGTTTGGTAAACTCAGGGTTTTTACATCAGTGGGGCTGATACCCTGAATGAGATGAGTGACGCCTACAAAATGAAAAACGGGACTAAGTTGTCAAAAAAACATCCCTACCTACACCGGACTCTTTTGAACAATAAAATAATTCGACACGATGCCTATTCTGCTTGACATATTACAAAAATGTAATATAATCACTTCATGAGTTGGAATGTAGAATATACAAATGAGTTTGGGAATTGGTGGAAAACACTGAGTGAATCCGAACAAGAAGACATAGTCGCTGTGGTTACGCTTCTTGAAGAAAGAGGGGCTCAGCTGCCTTTTCCGTTTTCAAGCAGTGTTGAAAGCTCCAAGTATCCTCATATGCGTGAACTGAGAATTCAAAGCCAATCGAATCCAGTTCGTATTTTATATGCATTTGATCCAAGAAGAACGGCCATATTGCTTATAGGTGGTAATAAACGCGGCGATAAGAGATGGTACAAAGTTCACGTACCTATTGCCGACAAACTATATGAAGAACATCTCACAGAGTTAGAGAAAGAAGGAATATTATGAGCGGTCATCATTCATTCAATAAATTGAAAAATTCTATGTCTGCTGAATCTCAAAAGCAGGTTCAGAAAAAGCTTACAAAGCTGCGTCAAGAAATGGCTTTAGCTGAAGTTAGGAAAGCAATGTCTTTAACTCAGGAAGATTTAGCAGGAATGCTTCATATAAAACAAGCTGCATTGGCACGCTTGGAAAATCGAACGGATATGTATATCAGTAGTCTAAGAAAATATATTATTGCTTTAGGGGGAGAATTGGATATTGTAGCTCGATTTCCTGATGGAGAGGTTCATATTCAAAAATTAAATGACCTTCACTGAATCAAACACTTACAGCATATTCTTCTAATTTTATATTTTACAAAAAAGTTGTTGCTGCTGAGCCTTGTGGGATTGTGGAAAAGGGGGAAAAGTTTGAAGGTATCCTACCAATAGGCCAACCAAATTCTACCGTTTTAATATCAACACCGATGGTTTTACGGTCGTCTTGATCAAGATCAAGTAACCATTCTCTGACCGGCTCTCTAATTGATTCCAGTTTAAAAAATCGTGCTTCAATCTTTTTTACAATCTCTTTTATAACATACTGTACCATTTTTGAATCATATTAACAAGAAAAAACTGGGATGAGTTCATATTTGGTTAGAGGTGGCATTATAGAAGTGGCTCTCATTAGTTGTACCTGAGAGCCATTTTTCGGCGAGTTGTGTCAAGGGTGATAGATTTTTTGTTTAAAGGATTACTTGTTTTTTAAAAAAGATAAGTTCTTAAACATCCAATCAAAATCTTCAAGCCTGGTGTTCGCTTTCTCCCTGAGCAAAGCTTGTTTTATCAAATAAGTGACAACAAAGGCATATTGTTCTGCCTCAAACGTTGATAAATGTATTGTTTCATACATGCATGTATTTTCTAAACGTGTCTTTAACTAAGGCTAACTCTTGTTTGATAAGGGGTCATTCTGAAGAAAAAATAGGCCGTTGTTTTAATGAAAAATTTAAAGAAAAACTGGGAGCCAGTAACTCATTAACGAAAATCAAACATTTTTGTCTAAATTGATTCACAGGCATATCGCCACCAAAATTGGTTTCAAGTATATGTTCTTCTTAGAAATAGGTAGGGATTACTTGTATCTCTACAAAATTAAACCCAGTTTTGATTTCTGCAGCATCATCAGTGCACAAAAAGCTTATACCGACCTCTTGTTTTTACCGGCAGCCACCATGGGCGAGATGATCACTTTTGAAAAACAGAGAGAAATCCAGAAAAACCGTCAAGATTTTATTCAAAAATCAGCAACAGCGACTATGGCTATGGCCGCACAACAAAAAGATGGGATTAAGGATGCTCAAAGTCGGATTCATAAACTGAGTCAGCGTGCAGAAGCTTCCACAAACCTTCGCGAAGACATGAAAACCAATAACCAGCTCTTGGCACTTGTGGCGAGTGAACTGTTAAACCTTAGGATTATGCTCGTTAATCAAGCCGAAATCCAAGCAAGCGTTGCGGCCAATCAAGTGCCTATTGCTTTTAACCCCAGTCTGCAACCCAAAGCTGGAGAGAAATAACATGGCCTGTAGTAGTTGTGCGATTTACCATAAACTCGATTCTCTAGCGACAGCTTACAGTCATAAAAGCTTTGATGTGGTCGCAGCGAGTTCCATTAAGCTTTATGGATCGGTTGTCACGTTGTGGATTCTTTGGCAATTAGGGATCAATTGGTTATACCGAGGAGATATTGATAAAGTTGATCTGCTACAATATTCTTTTGCAGGTTGTATAAAACAGTTTTTCCCTCTGCTATGCTCAATCCGATATGCTCAGGTCGAGTAAAATCTTTATTTAACCAGGAGATCTCATAAATTTATTAGAAAATAAGCAACTTTTTAACCTGGCAAATTTAACGAGAGAGGATACAATATCATTCTAATAAATTAATGCTGCTTGATATGAAAGTGGCTTAACAAGAAATTGTAAGGAATAGATAAAGAAAAATCGTGCCATTATTAAAGGGGGTAAAAGATAAGTTTCAAGAGAACACTAGAAATTTAGGCTTATTAGAGGCCATTGATGCCATTGAGCAAATAAGAAGTTTGGTCATAGAAGAATCACAAGAAAGACCATATCAAACAAGAGAAGCACTTTTGCAATTGTATCAACTTATCTTAACATTTATCCAAAACGGTTTTTATGAAGAATCTGACACAGATAAGCTTTTAAGATTTTTAAATAGAGTTGAAGAAGACATTTACCGAATAACCAACCATATTGAGAGCATTTTTAAAACAGTTCATCAAATGAAAAACATAATTTCTGATGGTCAAGAAGGTTGAAGTAGAGGAGAGTAATAAACTTTATTTAGGAAAAATTTTGCTGTAGGCAATATGAGAAAGTAAATAAAACTCTTTAACGATAGAATGCAAAAATATTTAGATAAAATCATTAAAATTCTGCTTTTAGGTCTTATTTTTTATCGAACTTTGTGCCCTTCAATTGCCTTTGCTGTGGATTTAGAAGAAGGAAGGAAAAGAGAAGCAATACCCCGTCTTACTCATCAAACACAGCTTTCTATTCCAGATAATGAGAATAAAGAACTAAAAAAGACAAAAATGATGAGGTTTATAGAAGCCTATGAAAGATTGTTAGAAAAGCTAGAAGCGATTTATGATGCCAATATTGATAGAGCGTGTCGGTTTGTGTTGTATGGTTTTTGTGTGCCGGCATCTATCTGTGCAGTTTCTATGTTAGTTTATATCCTTTACGAAATGTGGCAACAACCCGATATAAGGACTTGCAATTTACATGAGTTATCACAAGCTTTAGCTCCTCATGCAACATCACCTCATGCGTTAAGACGTGGATTTCAAACACTTGGTGTTACAGAAGAGAATGTAACGGCTTTAGTTGGTTATGGATTTTCTATGATATTTGGCAATGTTTCAGAATGGGTTAAAGCTGGTGGAGGTTCTTTTCCAGGTACAGAAAGTTTTTCTGAAAGTTTGGCTAATGATGAAGCAAGTCAAAAAGTATTGGTTACCTATGGAGGTTTAGCAAATAATACTTGTCCTGATATAAGCCCTTTACAGAAAGCTGTGAGCGGCATCCAGAAACCATCATCAGGAATGAGTGCTGTCTGTGCTTATGAGACAAATTCTGTGAGGGCCCGATTATTAGCATGTGATTTGATGCAATTACCAAGTGGTTTTCAAATGATGATTGTGAACTGTTTATTGAATACTATGGATTGGGGAGATAGCGGCGCTAATGTTGTGGCAGTTTTGGGATCCAATGGTGCAGTGACTGTTTCAGGGAGGAAAAGAGTGTTAACAAATACTGCGGAGCTGACAAGGACAGTTGAAGAACCTAGAACAAGCACAATTTCATCGTCAATCCTTTCGTCATATACCAAAAGTTTTCTACCTTCAAAGACATATACTCTATCATTGGCTACGAAATCTCATACTTTTTCGTTGAAGTTAAGTCCTTCTAAATCCCTACCGATCTCTCTTTCTCATACATTGTCTCAAACTTTTACGCATGCACTGCCAACCCCGGCTCCTCCTACTCCAGCACCACCACCTCCTTGCAATGGATGTAAATGTCCATCAACAAATGGATGTTATACTGCATGGGCAGCTACCAACAGATGGGCTTGCATTTGTAACGGCCAAGGTACCGTTTGTTTTACGAGTTCATCAACAGGAACTTGTTGAAGTTAAGTTCTGTCGCATCTGTTTGGGGTTGTATCCAGAACGCCACGAAAAGGAGTAGTATGTCTCTGTAATGGTATGTAAATAAGGTATTTCAGAGGTATTGTAAATTTACAAAACGCACAAGGAAGAAAGATAAAATTAGAAGACAGGATGTCTTATAACACTATATTTTCTGCGGTTTTCGTGTCATCTTTCCTAATAAAGTTTCAATTCAAGAAAGTAATGACACTTAACTTTCTCTTTTAAATATATTTTTAGGAGAGTATAAAGAGGAATAGTTGAAGAGGGTCTACATTCCCGAGAAGACGCTTAATTGAGCATGATTTTGGCAGCAATTAGAGAAGCACTAATCCAGTAAAGCCATTGTAAAAAGGCTTTTGCAACATTTTTGGGAATCTATCTTTAAAAACTAAAGCAAACCATCGCTTTAACTTTTTTCTGCTTTTGTTGTTCTCTGTATTGCTGTACAGCAATACAGAATTTCTCAGAAAAAATCAAGCCCTAGCCTTGGATTTTCCCTTCATTTTTTTCAAATCAAAAATAAGATGAGCAATTATTTCGTCAAGGTTAATGCCTGCTGGTATAGAGGTAAATTCATAAAGACCATTTAAAATAATGTGACGCCAAGCAATAGGGGAAAGCCTTTTAATAAATTCAAGGATCTCTTTATTCCTCAGCTTTTCTTGAGCTTCATAGATTTTTGAAAGGATAAGGGCATTGTAATAAATGATACAATTCGCAATCAATCGGCTACATTCAATCCAAATGGTAAGCTCCAATTCAGTTGTCCCTTTGAATTTACTCCCATGGACACTTCCAATTTTACCTGTAAGCTGGTGATACCCTTCTCCTCTGTTTAAAGCGGATCTGATCGTTTTACGCAGTTCCGGATCATCAATAAACCGTAAGATATGGCTATCCATCAAGATTTTATTATATTCCCATAAAGCCTTTTGAGTTCTGGTTTTGCGTTCATGCGAACTCAGTTTTTTAACAACAATGGGTTGTGTTGTGTGGTTCATCAAGATAGAAGCAAAAATGTGCTGTAAGTTGTTCCACTCGTCTTCTATAAGGGCTTCATTATATTTATCTTTTGGGACAATGAGATACTTTTCATAACAGTCTGGATCTTCGAAACTAAAAAGACCTTCCGCTTTTTGAGTAATATTTTTGATATGAGGCGTAAAGCCTTGCCCTAACAGATGATACAAAGAAGGGTTAACGTTGTTGATACTGTGCGTATCTCCACAGTGCCAATTCGCTTGAATAACAGAAGTATTTTGGTCAGTGAGATGGTAGAAATGGTGGCTTTCATGCTCATTAGGGGAAATAGCTTTTGAGCTTGTGCAGAAATTGTTAACAATCATTGAAAAGGATACAATTCCTTTTTTGGTTCCAAAATATTTAGAGGAATGCCGTGCCATAATATGATTCAGCCGGACAAGAAATTTTTTACCATCCAGGCTTGATACAGAAAGGGCTTCTAAAAGATCCCAATGCTTAAAAATAGGAAGCTCAGAAATTGTATCCGCTAGCATATCACTGGCGTTTCTAAGAGATTCAAGGCGAACAAAATTTTTAAATGTAGCAAACAAGGTATTGTAACTAATGTCCGACATACCTGACATCAGGTAAAGGCCAGCATTTGTTGCAATGGCTGTTGTGCAGGCCATAATGGCATCTTCATCTGCTTTTGTTTTAGAATAACGGGATTTAACATGGGTAAAAGCTTCCATAAAATGACTGTGCTGATTAACAAGACGTAAAACTTGGTTCAGGCTGACTTTAGGAAATTGCTCATAAAATGGATTATTGATTTCTGATTCATTAGCAGGATACGAAAGCGTCCATTGTTTGGCTTTATTATCTTTGGTATTCGCTTTGATTTTCTCATCTTTTCTTGTAGAACCGCTAGAAGCCTTTTTCTCATTAGGTTCGTCTATGTTGGTTTTGAAAGATAGCTCTGATCTTAGATTATGAATTTCAGCCGGAACGGCTTTAGTTTTTTGATCATTTTTAGCAATTTTGATCTTAACATCTTTGTTTTTTCCGCTTTCAATATTTTGATTCACTTGCAAAAAAAGAGCGTTAGATTCTTGTTTAAAATGATCAAGTTGCTCTTGAATAGACATGTTCAAAACAGGATTATTAAGATTGGTTAGAATCTCTTTTTTATCAACATCCCAGTTTTCCAATAAGTCCTTCTTAAGGCTTTTAAAACTCAAGCTATTATTGACAAAAATACGTCCAGTATCTAAAGCTCTTTCCAGTTGGTAATAAACCAGGAATTCATATTGGTAAACATTTAAAATTTTTTCAGATTGTCCCTCGTTTTCTATTGCTTCATAAAGATAAGACTTTAAAGAAGAGGGAATAAAACGTGTTGGGAATTTATTTTCTTTGATCTGCTTTAAAGATTTCTTGCCATTAAAGGTTGCTTTTAAAAAGGCAATGGCTTCCATCAAGTGATGATCTTCTCCTTCAAAATCCAGAACCCGAACCAAAGGTCTTAGATTCTTGCTAATGGTTTTTGCAATCGTTTTATAATAGCTCCATTTAAAGTTTTCCTCGTCAAAGGTTTGAGAAGAAAGAGAGGAAATGAGAAGTGGAAATTTTTCTTTTTCTACAATCTCAAAACCTTTTGCCCGAAGACTGTTGTCGGGCACAGTTTCATCCGGGAATAAATTCAAGATTTTCTTAATTTCTTTTGTGTAGTGATTTGCTTCAAGCTTTTGTTCATAAACTTTATTTTTGCTATCTTGTTTGGCTCCATTTTTATAAAGATTAATACGATAAAAGAAGCTGTTTATTAAATTATCATTGATTTTTTCAAACCTATAAAAGATATAGCACAACAAATAGAGCCTTACTTTTTCATAAGAAAGCTCTTTTAATCGATCAACAGTATAATAATCAACCAAATAGGCATAATAACGGATATTTTCTTCAGAGATATCCAGTTTAGGGATGATTGTCTCTGCTACCTTAAACAAAGACTCACTCATCTGTTTTTTATTAACTTCCTGCATAACTTCTTGGTAGTTGAAGCTTTTTGCATCTCTTTTTAAGATGGTAATCCCATACATTTTTTGGCTGTTGCTCATTAACATTTTCCGAAGGATAGCATCGGCCGATTCTTGTAAGTGTTCATTTATAATAGATTGAAGGCGCACATCTTCTTGAGTTAAAACCTGGCCGATAATGTCTTGCAAAGTACTGTATCCAGGAATTGCTATACGCTGTTCGTTTAAAAAGGTGAGCGTTTTGTCAAAAAGATCTTTTGGATCAATGCAAAGCCGAGTTTCTTTTAAGAGATGTTTTTTTAAGACAGCTTGATCATTTGAATTAAAAAGTTTGTATTGGAGTAATTTTAAAATGCGAGACTGATGATCTAAGCGTGTTTTTTTAGAGATCATAACCTCTGGTAATTTTTCATTGGAAAAATATCGATTCATGATGTATTGCACATCATCACGAACATCAGCAAAAGTCGCTCTAAAAAACATCTCCTTATATTTAAAATAGCCCAGTTGGAGAATAAAATTCACCCGAGATTCTATCAATTTCTTGGATTTCATTTCTGTGATTTCTGAATCTTCGAGAGTAAAGTAAAATTCCCGCATGGCTTCATCAAAAACAGGTAAAGAGTATAAATCTATGATTTCAGAATTGGAAAGGATGGTTAATCGCTTTTTTGGTATTTTCATGTTAGCTGTCACTTGCAGAATTATTTTGTACCATTTCCGTTTAAATGTTCTTGATTTTTAGTCATCCCAAAAATCTTTGAATCGGGCAGGAGTGATTTCTGTGTATTTAACAGTATGCTGAATATTCTTATGCCCCAAATAATGTTGAATGCTTCTGGTGTCTTTTCCTTCATTTGCTAATTTAAATCCAGTTGAATGCCTCAACATATGGGGGTGAATAGAAAATTGTAAGCCTGCTTCTTTGCCAGCTCTTGAAACAATTTTACGAAAGGCTGATTCTGTCATAGGGCCTTTACGTTCTGTAACAAAGACATATTGGGTATCAGGATAATCTCTATTTATCTTCCTTAAAGCTCGGATTTCAGGCCCAAATAAAGGATGGGTTGTTGAAATCCCATTTTTACGTCTTTTGACATGAATAATACCATGACGAAGATCAACTTGGCTCCATTGCAACGACAACAGTTCAGAAACCCGAAATCCGTGGCGATAGGATAAGAGAATCATTGTTGAATCCCGATGACTATACCGTCCCAACTTTTTAGAGGCTTCTATAACCCTTTCAGCTTCATGAGGAGTTAAATGCTCCCGGTCTCGTATCAGTTTGTTGGCAATCCTTTTAGGAGGAACAGGAATTTTCCTAATAGAAGAGAGTGTTTTTTTATCAGATTTCATAACTTTCCTAAAAATAATTATTGGCCTAAAATTTCAAGCACGTTTTGAGAGGGCGATTTTAAAGGAATTCAGTTTTATAACTTTCCCGACAAAGCGTCTTCTCGGGAATGTAGACCCTCTTCAACTATTCCTCTTTATACTCTCCTAA
>DAHVSZ010000040.1 GCA_027328625.1 Candidatus Paracaedibacteraceae bacterium
ATGGAGGTATAGCGTGTGGTTTTGATTTCGATGAATATACTGAAAGAAGAGGTTGAGTGATTCTATAAAACATTGCAAACTGTTTGCGAATATTAAATGGAGTCAATTGTGCAACCTAAAAACATCATTTTTGATATTGGTAATGTTCTTGTTAAATGGGCACCCAAAGAAGTTGTGGTTAAATTGTTTTCAAATCACCCAGACCATGATGATTTAACCTTTAAACTTTTTAAATCACCAACATGGTTTGATTTGAATAAGGGAAAGTTGACTGAGGCAGAAGCTGTGCAAATTTATAACCAGAAATTGGGTGTTCCCCTTAAAAAGCTCCAAGAACTCATGCATGAAGTAAAAGAGTCTTTAACCCCAATGGAGGGAAGCTTTGAATTGTTAGAAGACCTCTATCAAGCCAAAATTTCTCTTTACTCCATCACAGATAACGTGCACGAAATTGTAACTTTTCTCAAAAACAAATACACATTCTTTGATAAGTTCAAAGGTATTGCTATTTCCGCTGAGCTTGGCGTGCTAAAACCTGCTAAAGAAATATACAATCATCTTTTACAAACATATAATTTGCGTCCCGAAGAATCTATATTTTTTGATGATATTCAAAAAAATGTGGATGGTGCTAAGAATGTTGGCATGCAGGCTACACTATTTACAACAGCTTTAACTTGTAGAGAAGAGTTAATAAACCAGGGATTCATCTTTTAATTATGGCTAAAACCAAGACGTTTCCTACACTTTTACAAGTCTTGCCATCCCTTCACAGTGGAGGAGTCGAACGAGCAACTCTTGATATGGTAAAAGGTATCCACCAATATCATCCAAAGGCAGGAAATTATGTTGCATCAGCTGGAGGAGTACTTGTTGATGAAGTGAATTTATATGGTGGTCAGCATTTTACTTTGCCATTAAACACAAAGTGCCCTTTAACAATTTATAAAAATATAAAAAGGCTTGCTGATTTAATCAAAGACCAAAATATTCAGCTTATTCATGCCAGATCACGCGCCCCTGCATGGAGTGCATTAAGAGCGGCTAGGATTGTCAACATTCCATTTATAACCACTTATCATGGTGTGTACAATAGCAACAATTTTTTGAAATCCGTTTACAACTCTATTATGGCCAGAGGCGATAAAGTGATTGCCATCTCACAATATGTGGCAAATCATATGTATACATATTATCCGCAATTTTCCTCAAATGTTGTTGTCATTCCAGAAGGGGTCGATACTGATTTTCTGGATCCTAAAAAAATTACAGATAATGAAATAAAAGCTTTAAAGCAAGAATGGAAGGTACCTTTCGATTCTAAGCTTATTCTTTTGCCAGGGCGTTTAACACGTTGGAAAGGTCAAGAAATTATCTTAAAGGCTTTAAAACTATTGGATCATACTCATCTTACAGTTGTGCTTTTAGGTGATGATCAAGGACGTCATGAATACCGTCTAGAGCTTGATAATTTAGCCAAAGGATTACCTGTTAAATTTATCCCTAGTTGTAATAAAATGCCAGTTGCTTATGCTGCATCAGATATTGTTTTGTCATGCTCAACAGACCCGGAAGCATTTGGTCGCGTAACGGCCGAGGCTTTGGCTATGGAACGGCCTTACATTGGCACTAATCATGGGGCAACCCCAGAGATGTGCATCCATGGTGAAACAGGGTTTTTGGTGCCACCAGGTGATATAAAGGCATTAGCTGAAATGATTAAAAAAGTTTTATCACTATCATCTGAAGACAAATGTTCTTTAGGCCAGCAAGCCAGAGAACATATTGTAAAAAATTTTTCTTTAGATATGATGATGAAACAAACGCTTGAGCTTTATCAAAAGGTTTTTCACCAATGAAACTTGATCTAACGTCTTTAGAACGTGCTGTGGCACAGCTGAATACAAGCTTGACTTACTATGAGTCTGACTTGGCAAAAAAAGATGAGGGCGTAAAATTACAATTTAGAATGTCGGCAATTCAAGCTTTTGAATACACTTATGAACTTTGTCATAAGTTATTAAAGCGTTATTTAGAAATGACAGAAGCAACCTCTAACACCATTGATGAGATGTCTTTTCCTGATCTTATAAGGACGGGTTCAGAGCGCAGCCTTTTAAGAAGTGACTGGTCTCGCTGGAAAAAATATCGAGATATTCGAAATATTACAGCTCATACCTACGATGATTCCAAAGCTGAAACTGCTTTCGCTATTATTCCTGATTTTTTAGCTGAAGCAGACTTTCTTTTACAAAAACTAAAAGAGAAAAATTTAGATGTATAAAGGTATTAACATTAAACCAGACCATGCCAAAATTGTTACAGAAATATTAAGGAGAATCTTGCCTGATAATAGCCATATATGGGTTTTTGGCTCGCGATTAAAACATCAAATAAAACCGTTTTCTGACCTCGATTTAGCCATAGATTGTGAACAAAAGCCTTTAACAATCTCTCAATTGGCAGATCTAAAAGAAGCATTTTCAGAATCTGATTTACCTTATAAAGTCGATATCGTTGATATAAATGCTGTCAGCTCAGAATTTTTAGAAATAATTAACGAAAATAAAGTCCTATTTGACTGAACAAATTAAGATTAAATGCAAGAAAAAATCCTCATCATTAAACTTGGTGCTCTTGGCGATATGGTGCAAGCGTCATCTGCATTTGCGGCTTTGCGTCAATATCATAAAGATGCCCACCTGACCCTTTTAACGACAAAACCATACAAAGAGATGACTGAAAAAATGGGTTATTTTGATGAGGTTTGGATTGATGAAAAAGCCAAGATTTATCAAGTTGGTAAACTCTTAAGTTTTAGAAATAAGTTAAGACAGACAGGATTTAAACGAATTTATGACCTCCAAAATGTAGATCGAACCCAACTTTATTCTTTTCTTTTGGGTAAAAAGGGCGAGTGGATCGCACCTCATAAAAAAGACCGTTTTATCAACCCCCAAGAACGTTTTACTAAATTGTTTAAACCTCTTGGAATTCCCTTTTCAGAAACTTTAGATTTAAAGCAAATTGCTGAACCTTATGATGCTATGACCATAAAAAAACCTTACGCTCTTTTAATCCCAGGAGCCTCTATGGCCCATGGAGGACGCAAAAAATGGCCTGAGGAAAACTATACAAAGATAGCCTCCTATCTTTTAGAAAAGGGGATTCAACCCGTTTTGATTGGCGGCCCTTCTGAAAACTGGACATATATTAAAAGTCAAATCCCTGAAGTTATTGATCTTTGCGGAAAAACAACCTTTTATCAAGTCATTGGTTTGGGCCAAAACGCTTTATTCACTCTTGGCAATGACACTGGACCAACTCTCTTAGCAGCCAGTGGAGGCTCCCCAACATTAACACTTTTTGCTAGTTGCAATCCCCCAAGCCTTGGTGGAGCTAAAGGAAAAAATCATCATAATTTATATGAACCTGATTTAAGAAATTTAGCTGCTGAAAGAGTGATAGAAAAATTGAAAGGACTTTTACAAATCGTATCCTCCGGTCAAACCGGAGGATAACGAAAGTTTGGTTAAGACAATTAATGCGCCAATAATGCCAACAGCAATAAAGCCACAATATTAATGATTTTAATCATTGGGTTAACGGCTGGGCCCGCAGTATCTTTATAAGGATCACCAACAGTATCACCAGTCACAGCAGCTTTATGAGCTTCTGAACCCTTACCACCAAAATGACCATCTTCAATATACTTTTTCGCATTGTCCCAAGCACCACCACCAGAGGTCATAGAAATTGCTACGAACAATCCAGTCACAATAGTACCCATCAACATCGCACCCAATGCAGCAAAAGCTGCGGCTTGGTCTGCAATCAAATTGATGGCTAAGTACATAACAACAGGTGCTAATACTGGAAGCAAGGATGGAATAATCATCTCGCCAATTGCAGCTCTTGTTAACATATCAACTGCAGCACTATAGTCTGGTTTTGCTTCACCGGTCATGATCCCCTTAATTTCACGGAATTGACGACGAACTTCAACCACTACAGCACTACCTGCCCGTCCAACGGCTTTCATACCCATGGATGCAAATAAATACGGCAACATACCCCCAACAAATAAACCAATCAAAACATACGGATCTTGTAAGCTAAATTGAATATTCATATTTGGAAAATAATGCTTTAAGTCTTCTGTATAAGCTGCAAACAAGACAAGCGCTGCCAAACCTGCTGAACCAATTGCATAACCCTTGGTCACTGCTTTTGTTGTATTGCCAACTGCATCTAATGCATCTGTTACCACACGAACTTCTTTTGGAAGATTTGCCATCTCAGCGATACCACCAGCGTTGTCTGTCACTGGGCCATAAGCATCTAAAGCCACAACCATACCAGCCAAAGCCAACATACTGGTAGCAGCAATTGAAATGCCATACAAACCAGCATTTAAGTATGCAACCAGAATACCCGCACAAATAACCAAAACTGGTAAAGCAGTCGATTCCATAGAAACAGCTAGACCTTGAATGATGTTAGTACCATGGCCTGTCGTTGAAGCCTCAGCAATACTTTTAACAGGACGATAAGAAGTTGAAGTATAAAATTCAGTAATCCATACTAACAAACCCGTTACAACCAAACCTGTTAAACAACACATTTGCAAATTCATCACGCTAAATGACAAACCAGCCACATTAAATGGAACTGTCATACCTTGGAATATATAATTCGTTGTGAAATAGATTAGAATCGCTGATAAAACAGATGCAGCAATAAAGCCTTTATACAAAGCTTTCATGATGTTCTTAGATGCATCTAATTTAACAAAGAATGTTCCCAAAATGGAGCCAATAATGCACACACCACTAATAGCTAATGGATATGTCATCATCATTTGTTGCATAGGACCAACGAAATAAATAGCTGCCAGCACCATTGTTGCAACGAGTGTCACCGCATATGTTTCAAACAAGTCAGCGGCCATACCTGCACAGTCACCAACGTTATCGCCAACGTTATCAGCAATCACTGCTGGGTTACGTGGGTCATCTTCTGGGATACCAGCTTCAACTTTACCTACAAGATCTGCACCAACGTCTGCACCTTTTGTAAAAATACCTCCACCCAAACGTGCAAAAATTGAAATCAAAGATGCACCAAAACTAAGAGCAACTAAAGCTTCTAGCATCAAGCGTTGATCAGTATTAGCACCAAGAAGATAGTAGTAATACAAACTAACGCCTAATAGACCTAGACCAACAACCAACATTCCAGTGATTGCACCCGATTGAAAAGCAACATTTAATGCATTAGCAAGGCCAGTTCGAGCTGCCTCTGCTGTTCGAATATTAGCTCTGACTGAAACATGCATTCCTACATATCCAGCACAACCAGAAAGAATTGCCCCGATAATAAATCCCAATGCAACCAATGGTGCTAAGAAATAGGCCAAAAATATAGTAATAATCAGACCAACAATCCCAATTGTTGTATATTGACGGTTCAAGTAAGCTTGCGCTCCTTCTTGAATCGCCTGAGCAATCTGTTGCATTTGCGGTGTTCCTGTGGGACATGCAAACACACGGCTGCTAGCAAAGATGGCATAAACAAGCGCCAATACCGCACAGCCTATGATAACTAATGACAGTGAATCCATAAGTTAAGTATTCCTTTTACTGTTAGACATAATATCTTCCTTTATAATTGGAAAATCATAAGAAATACAGTGTTGTTTGGCTAAATGGTTAACAATTAGGTAAAAATATTTTCAATTAGTGCAGATTCTATCCTTTATAATACCAACACTAAATTCAAACAAACTTAAGAAACTCCTCAACTAACTCTTTTAAGGGTTTATTTGCATCAATAGTAATCATCATCTTATTTGTCACAAAATAATCAATTGCAGTTCTTGTTGTCTTTTCAAAAAGTTGCATCCTTTCTAATATTCTCTCCCGGTTATCTGTTAATCTTTTAGACAATGTCCCTCCACATAAATCACATATGCCTGGAACTTTTGGCGGAATTATCATATATACATGGGCACAAACATCACAGCTTTCACGAGTTAATAATCTTTTAATTGCTAATTCAGGATCTACACTGATATGAACATAATGTGGATTTATACCTATCTGTTTGGTAAAAGTAACTAAAAATTCAGCTTGTTCTATTGTCCGTGGAAATCCATCTACTATAAGATTCTTTTTGTATTGAATTGTTTCTAAAAATTTATTTTTGATTATCCCTTGTACAACATGTGAAGGAATAAGCTGAAGACCATTTAATATCACATCTTTGTATTGAATTCCTATTTCAGACTCATTGTTGACTTCTTTCCTTAGAAAATCACCTAATGATAGATGTTCATAACCTCTTCTTTCTTTAAGAGCTTGAGAACAAGTCCCTTTTCCGGCCCCAGGCAATCCAAAAATTACGTAAATCTTTGAAACTGAATCTATGTTTGAATCTAACATTCTTTTCTCCTAATTTTTAAACTCCCTAGCACTCATACAAAAAAACAGCGAGTTGAATTAGAATCACTTTTTTTCTTTATTCTTGTTCAACTATTCTATATATCGATTATTTTTGGCTCCAAATGGGTCCAATAAAAATCAACTAGTTGTTCATGTTCATAACAATTTATTTTTTCTTTCAAGAGAGACAAGTAATATTCGACAGTTCTATGGGAAATTTCCAGACATCTTGCAATCTCTTTAATTCTCCTTCCATGCGCTAAAAGCTTAATACACTGAAATTCTCGATTTGAGATAGATGCAGCTCTACCGTCAGTTAAGACAATCCTTATTTTTTTACCTTTGTTTATTTTATTTTTCATTAAATCAACACTAGGATTAAGACTTAAAATATTTTGAACAGGCGCTTCATAAGCATAATGTTGCATTTGTTTTTCCTTTCTAAATTCCAAATAAACCAGAAGAATTTTCTCTGCAGTGTCTGAAATTATTAATTTTATAAAGAAAAACCTATAGAAGAGATGTCCTAAGGCTAGTCTTAAGACATCAAATTAGTAACTTAATTAGGATGAAATTGTTAAAAAATTTAGAGACAGAAAATAGAATTACGATTTCATAATTTTTTTCGCTTATGCAAAATGCTACCTATAAGGGAAAATTACCAAACCCTTCAATTTTTATTCAGAAGCAAAACCTGACATCTTCATTATTAGCAGAAATGCCAATTTTTAGAGATCAGTATGATTATTGAAATCTCATCTTTAACCTTACCTTTATCAGTTTATATATACCAAAATAGTGAACAAATTATCTTTTATAAATCCGCGGATTTCACAGGGAAAATGATAATGCAGGAAATAATTGCTAATAAAAAATAAAGAAAGACATAGAGCTAATCATGCAAGACGTCTTTATTAATCATCCATATAATATTTATCTAGACCATCTAAAAACCATCAGAGAAAAGGAATTTACCTCAAGAGAACTAGATATTATTGCTTGCATTGTCTGTGGACGTTCAGCGACTATTTCTTCTTTTTTATCAATTTCCCCTAAAACTGTTAGTGCTCACATCAGCAACATTCTTCAAAAAATTTCAGGAAATTCCCGTGAAGACATTATTAGTTTTATAGAAAAATCAAACCAATACTTTTTAGTAAAAGAATATTATCAAAGCCTAATTATTTACTTCTCTTTTGAAACTTTTCTTATCAAAAATCTATCTCCTTTGAAATCTATTAATCCCAAAAAAAATACAACAAACACAAGAAGCCAGTTAAAAGAAAGTATGGTCTTTATCAAAGACTTAGAAAAACACTTAAGCTTATCAGATATAAAAATATCTCATCCAAAAAAAGAAGCTCTTAGTAAGCTTATTGATTATATCAAATTAAACAAAGATGAATGTCTGATTCTTAATTTGTCTGAAAGAGAGTTGGAACTTATAAGAGCTGAAACTAATAGCAAAATACTCATCATCAAAAATCTAAGTCAGAATTTATCTCAAAACCAACACAACTCAGACTTAATTCTTATTTATGGGGAAGATTCTCAAGAATTAAAAAATTTTGATTCTATCAATTTTAAAGAATACGACAATTATTATTTGGGAGTTTTTAATATCTTAAAAAAAATATCTTCAACAATTGATTTAGATAGACTTTCAGAGGAATTCATACAGTTAGCAAAAACACTTGGGAATACTTCTGAACGAGCAAATACTGATTTTTCCCCTTTACGCAAAAAAACTTTTTTAGCTTCACCGTTTTTATTTATTGAATTTTTAAAGAAAAATCCTTTACGTCTTTTTCTTTCCGTATTTTCTCTTATATTTGGCATTTCATGTTTTACAATTTTTTTATTTCACGAAAGGCACCCATCCATAACAAATATAGACAAAAATACTACTGTTATACGCTCTGATCTCCTGATTCCGACTGAATCTGCATTTCTAAAAAGATCTAAAACAATTTCAGATATAGCCAAAAAATTAGAAGAAAAGCAAGGAATCCCTGCTATTGCTTTAGTTGGAATCACTGGTATTGGTGGTGTTGGAAAAACAACTCTTGCACGTTACTATGCACAATCTCTTTCAGCTTCTGTTATTTGGGAAATTAATGCTGAAACAAAAGAAAGTTTAATTAATTCTTTTAAAGATTTGGCCTATGCGTTTGCCAAAACAAAAGATCAAAGAGATGAATTAGCCTTCATTCAACAAGTTCAAACCCAAGAAGAGAAAGAAAAACAACTCCTTTCTTTTATAAAAAATCAACTCAAGCAACATCCAAATTGGTTCTTAATTTATGACAATGTTGAATCATTTTCATCTATTAAATCTTTTTTTCCTCGTGATCCAGAAGTATGGGGGGAAGGAAAAGTTATTATCACAACACGAGATAGCAACATCCAAAATACAAGTCACATAAAACCTGATAATGTTATCCAGATTGAAGAACTAAACCAAGATGAATCATTAACTCTTTTTTGCAAAATATTATATAGCGTTAAACCTAATCAATTAACTCCTGAACAAAGAGAAAATACGCTAGCTTTTTTAACAAATATTCCACCCTTTCCCTTAGATATCTCAATTGCAGCTTATTACATAAAAAGTGCTCGTATTTCATACGCCCAGTATTTAGAGAGAGTTATGCAGTACAGTGAAAGTTTTGAAAAAACTCAAGAATTCCTTGTTAAAGAAATAAGTGATTATTCCAAAACTCGTTATGGAATAATCACTCTGTCTTTTAAAAAGCTAATAGAAACAAATCCTGAATTTAAAGCTCTTTTACTTCTAAGTTGTTTTTTAGATTCACAAAATATCTTGAGAGATTTATTTGAACATTATAAAGATCCTACGGTTGTCGAGAATTTTCTTTATCATTTAAGAAAATATTCTCTTATTACCACGAAATCACAAGTCGCAAATAAAAACGACGGAACAAATTTTTTCCTACATAGAAGCACTCAAACGATAGGACAGGCATTTCTTTTAAATATATTAACTCAAAATGAACTTGTAAATTTAATAGATAGCATTATTTTATCAATTGGTTCTTTTTATAAGACGTTTTCAGAAAAAGGGTCGTCTTATACGTTTTTATTAATTCCTCATTTAGAAACACTGCTTAAAAATTTAAATTCATTACCTTTATCTAGAGAATTGAAAGAAAAATACGAACAAGATTTACTATATTTACTTGGGTATATTCATTACAAAGACTCTCGTAATTATATTCTAGCAAAAAAATATTTATCACAAACTTATCAAATGAATAAAATTAACAAAAATTTTTCAAATGAATTAATGGCTATCATTTTAAAAGATCTTGGAGATATTTGTGTAATTCTAGGAATTCCTGATGAAGCTCTTGTTTATAGTCAAGAAAGTTTAAAAATATGTTCAAAAGTATCTAATTCAGAAACTTCTATTGCTGAAAACTTAAAGAATATTGGTTTTGCTTATAGTTTGAAGAATAAATCTAATGAAGCAAAACACTATTTAGAAAATGCTTTAAAAACAATTCTCCAAATTGATCACATACAAAAAAAAGAAATTGAATCTAGAATTTACTCAAACCTCGCAACTTTTTATAGCCAAACCTATATGAGTCAAAAAAATGGTTATGAAGCAATTACTTATGCTCTTAAAGCTCTAGAATTAGTAAACGGATCTCAAACCTATTATAATAATCCGAAAGAAATACAAAAAAAAATCCCTTGTTATATAGCAAAACACAAAACAACACTTGGACAAGTTCACAATCATCTTGGTCAATACAAAGAAGGACTAATAAAAGGTTTTCAGGAAGCACAATATATCATTGACAATTCGGTAAATAATTGTGCCTATGCCTTATTAAAAGCCAGAGTAGCTCGAGGAATGGGAGAATCACTCTTAAGATTAGGAAAACTTAATGAAGCAAAAGTCAAATTAACCGAGGCATTACAAAAAGCTGAGAAGTTATTAGGTGCAAATGATACATGGATCGCTTTAGCAGCAAAAACTTTTAGAGCTGAAATTTTAATAAGATCAGGAAATTTTAAAGAAGCGTATGAAGACTGCCAAGATGTTTTTAATATGGAGAGAAAAACTAAAACCAACTATTCCGAACTTATTTATTTGACATCCTATTACCACGCCGCTTTTATCCAATATAAGCTCGGAAATTTAAAAAAATCATTAGAACATTTCAATGACTTTTTCAAAGAAATAAGAGCATTCTCAGAATTATTTTTTGATAAAGATACTTATGAAAACTTGGAAAAAAAAAGATCATTTGCTGAAGTTTCTTACAATGAAGAAAAAGCAGCCGACGATATAAACCAGTGTTTATCTCGGAGTGTTACTATATTTTCAGCAATATATAATCCCTCTCATCCTTTTGTCAAAGACTACATCTTAAAAAACTTACCTTCAAATAACGGGGGGTTTAATTAAACAAAGAAGGAGAAAAAATGGCAAAGTCTTTTAAATCCTTACTACAATCACCTAAGCTCGAATTTTTAATGGAAGCTCATAATGGTCTATCAGCTCGAATTGTTGAGGAAACAGGGTTTTCAGGAATTTGGGCGTCTGGCTTATCTATATCAGCTTCCTATGGTGTTAGAGATTGCAATGAAGCTTCGTGGACACAAATCGTAGAGACTCTTGAATTTATGTCAGAGTGCACAACTATTCCTATTCTAATGGATGCTGATACGGGTTTTGGAAATTTTAACAATGTAATAAGACTCGTACAGAAATTAGAAAAAATTGAAATTGCAGGAATTTGTATTGAAGACAAATTATTCCCAAAAATTAATTCTCTTGTCAAAGGATTCAATCAACCCTTAGCAAGCATAGGAGAATTCTGTGGAAAAATAAACGCTGCTAAAGATACTCAAAAAAATAAAGATTTTTGTGTCATAGCAAGAACAGAAGCATTTGTAACTGGATACAAAGTTGAAGAAGCAATTAAAAGAGCTTCTGCATACGCAGAAGCTGGAGCGGACGGAATTCTTGTTCATTCAAAATTAGATAATCCATCAGAAATAATTGAATTTGTAAAACTTTGGCAAAAAGATACTCCTTTAATTATTGTTCCAACTACATATAATTCAACTCCCACAAAATTATTTAGAGAATTGGGAATCTCTATTGTTATTTGGGCTAATCATAATGTGAGAGCTTGTATTACAGCTATGAGAGAAATCTCTAAAAGGATTTATTTAGATTCAACGACAAAAGAAATTGAATCTAAAATTGCAAAATTAGATGATATTTTTCAACTAACAAATATGTTGGAACTTAAAATCTCAGAAGAAAAATATTTAAAGGAATTTCATGATAAATTTGACAATGTTCTTTCAAGTGCTAAAAGATAAAGGTTTTAACACGATAATAGGTGTTCCTTGCTCTATGTTAAATTCAATTTTTGACTTTTTAAGCAATAGTCAAGAATTTGACTATATTGGTGCTACAAATGAAGGAGAAGCAGTCGCTATAGCAGTCGGAGCAAATTTAGCTGGTAAAAAAGCAATTGTTGTATGCCAGAATTCTGGGCTTGGTAATATGGTGAACCCCTTATCTTCGCTTGTATCTCCTTTCAAAATTCCTTTATTAATTATAATGTCTTGGCGAGGGAATCCAAAAAAGCAAGATGAACCTCAACATGAATTAATTGGTAAGATCACAATTGATCTATTAGAAATGTTAAAAACCAAAGTTATACAATTTCCTGAAAATGATTTGCAAATTAAAGAAAAAATAGATTTTGCTCAAGCATGTTTAGATAAAGGTAACTCTTGTTGTTTTATAGTGGAAAATGAATTACCAGTTCAAAAAAATAAAGATCATTTTGTTATAGAGCATAAATATAAAAATAATTTAAAGAGTTTCTTAGATCTTTCCGATGATCAATCCCCTTATTTAAGCAGATGGGAAGTTTTAGAAAAAATAATTAATTTTTTTCCAAAGAATACTGCTTTAATTTGTTCTACAGGGAAAAGTAGCAGAGAATTATTCACCTTAAACGATAGCAATCGAAATTTTTATATGGTTGGATCTATGGGATGTGCTTCAGCAATTGGGCTTGGTATTGCAAAATACAGCTCAAAAAGAATTGTTGTGATTGATGGAGATGGAGCTTTGCTTATGAAAATGGGAAATATGGCAACAATTGGACATTATTCCCCATTAAATTTTTTTCATATACTAATCAATAATGGTGTCCATGATTCTACAGGTGGTCAACGAACTGTATCAGAGACTGTAAATTATGCAAAAATTGCCCAAGCATGTAATTATAACATGACATTTAGCGGACATAATAATTTAGAAGCCTGTTTTGACATTATGATCAAAAATGATGGGCCACATTTTTTTGAAATCAAAACAGCGCCAGGTTCAATTGAATCAATAGGTAGACCAACCTTACCTTTAGATAAAATTGCTTCTAGGTTTTCTGCGTTTATTCAGGATGCTGAAGAGTATGATAAAGATACAGAAGAGCTTTTTTGTTAACTTTTCCATTTGGTGTTAGAGGTATTTTATCAATAAAGATGAAACGCGAAGGTATCATATAATTAGGAAAAGAGCGACTAAGATGATTGTTCAACTCCTCTACAAGTGTTGGGAAATTGTCTTCTTCTTGAATTATAAAAGATTTTGATAAAGGTGTGATAACATTATCATGTGGAATAAGAAAAGCTATTAAATATTTACCAACAACTTTATCTTCTTTTGGTATTACAATAGCATAATTAATATCATTATGTTGCGTTAAGGCTAATTCAATGTCTTGGAGTTCTACTCTAGAGTCATTGATCATAACAAGATCTTCAATTCTCCCCAAAAACTCAATATTACCATCTGGAAGATATCTTCCTAAATCTTCAGTTTTGTGAAGTCTTAAGCATTTTCTTTGATTTAAATCATTAGACTCTATAAATGGGTTGGGAATAAATCTTTGTGCAGTTAGATCAGGTCTATTGAGGTATCCTCTAGCTAACCCAGTCCCTCCAATGTAGATTTCTCCTATTTCTCCTATTGGCACTGGGTTTAGATACGTATCTAATATATAAATTTTCATGTTTGCTACTGGACGACCAATACAAACATTTTCAGCTTCAGTCATTGTACTAAATGAAAATGCTGTTGCATCTATGGTAGTCTCTGTTGGACCATATAGATTCCAAATTGTCTCTGCTTTACTGACCAACCTTTTTGCCAAACTTTGAGAAAGGCTCTCTCCTCCCGTTAGAATTCGCTTTATAATGTGATTGTTGTTTACCACTCCCGAGTAGAATTTTTCTAAATTTTGTAAGAATGATGGTGTGCTATTAAAAGTTGTTATTTTATTTGCATAAATAAATTCCAAAAGACTACGAGGATCATGGTCTTTTGTATAAGAAAAGAAATAACATTTTGCTCCACTTATGAGAGGTAAAAGATATTCTTCTAGAGATGCATCAATACTGATAGAACTATAATGAATAAAAGAATCATCATATTTTAGCTGATAAAGGTCTTTTAAAAAAAATAGCCTTTGAACAATTTTCTCATGTTCAATCAAAACTCCTTTGGGCAATCCAGTAGAACCAGAAGAATAAATGACATATGCAAGATGATAGGGATGAACTATTTGCGTAAGATTATTTGAATTCTTTCGTAAGAGAATTTCCTGGAATTTATCAATTATAATTATTTGCCCAGTATAAACTGAGAGATCTTTTTTTAATTTATTTTGCAGATGAGATTGAATTAAGAGTACTGATATTTTAGCATCTTTCAGCAAAAACTGAAGCCGCTCTATTGGATAATCAGGATCTAAAGGAACATAAGCCCCTCCTGCCTTAAGAATGCCTAAAACACCAATAATCATTTCAAAAGATTTTTCAACAGCAATTGCCACTAACATATCTGGACCTATGCCAATTTCTCTTAAATATCGAGCCAATTGATTTGCTTTTTGATTCAATTGTGCATATGTCAACTCTTCATTTTTATAAACAATTGCTATCTGATTTGGAGTCTTTTCTGCTTGTTCTTCAAATAATTGATGAAGAACTTTATTTTCGGGATAATCTTTTTTTGTATTATTCCATTCCACTAACAATTGATGTCTTTCATGGAAGTTAAGAATAGAATAATTATTTAATATCTTTGATTTTCTCATTAATCCAATTACATCAATACTTTTTTACATTATTGAATAAACATAATACGCATTCATTTAAAATGGGCAAAACTTCCATCTTTTAAACTACATAGCTACATAAAATTGTGATAGTTGCATTCAATAAATCAAAAGATAGCGAAAATTTTTTAATGAATCTGGAAAATCCTTATAAAGAATACAAAGTTGTTATCAGCTTAGAAAAGCAATATTCTATGTGGCCAACATGTAAAAAGATTCCTTTTGGTTGGAAAGAAACAGGAAAAATTGGCAATCAACAGGAATGCTTAGTTTTTATCAATGAAATATGGACTGATCTAAAACCAAATATCTTCAAGAAAAAATATAAGAAAAAGAAAATCTGACACAGTTTTTTGCAAAATACACGCTTATATATAATGGATCAAAATTTTGAATAAAGCACTCGGTTTACTCATTCCAGTATTGGTTGGTATAGGGCTATGGTTAATACCTGTACCCAATGGGCTAGACCCTAAAGGCTGGCAACTCTTCTCAATCTTTGTGCCAACAATCTTAGGGATTGTTTTTAAACCTCTTCCTATGGGCGCTATTGCTCTTTTAGGTTTATTAGTCACAACTTTAACTGGTGTTTTAGATTTAGCAAATGAAGGGTTAACTGGTTTCTCTTCTCCTGTTATTTGGCTAATTGTCTATGTTTTTTTCATTGCAAGAGGAGTTATAAAAAGCCAACTTGGAATCCGTATCGCTTATCTTTTCGTTAGACTATTAGGTCGTCGAACTCTAGGCCTTGGTTATGGTATTGTCTTGACAGAACTTATCATTGCTCCTGTTGTTCCAAGTAATTCCGCTCGAGCAGGTGGTGTCATGTTTCCAATTTTAAAAGCCATTGCTGAATCATTGGGAAGTAATCCAGTTGATGGCACTGAAAAAAAAGTTGGAAGTTTTTTAACTCAAGTTTGTTATCAAGGAAATGTGATCACAAGCGCTATGTTTTTAACAGCAATGGCAGCAAATCCAATGGCACAAGCTATTGCAGCCAAGCAAGGGATTATTATTACTTGGGCAAATTGGTTCTTAGCTGCTCTTATCCCCGGAATTTTAAGCATTTTTATTATACCATTGGTTATATATTTTATTTACCCACCTCAAGAAAAAAAATTACCTGAAGCAGTAACGATTGCTAAACGGAAACTAAATGAAATGGGCCCCATGAGTAGTTCTGAACTCACTATGAGTGGTATATTTTGTTTTTTGTTATTTTCCTGGATGTTTGGTGAATATTGGGGAATATCCTCAACAACAACAGCATTAATAGGTTTGTGTCTTTTGTTACTAACAAATGTTTTAACTTGGAAAGACGTTCTAAACGAGCACGAAGCTTGGCACACTTTTTGTTGGATGGCTGTGCTTGTGATGATGTCTACTTATCTAGAAAAATTTGGATTTATTGATTGGTTTAGCAACTCTATGAGTAGATTTGTTCAAGGATGGTCTTGGTACTATGCCTTTAGTGCTTTAACATTAATTTATTTTTATAGTCACTATTTCTTTGCAAGCAATACCGCACATGTAAGTTCCATGTATGCAGCTTTCTTAGCTGTTTGTTTAAGTGTAGGAACTCCTCCCCTTCTCGCCGCTTTATGCTTAGGGTTTTTCAGCAGTCTTTTCTCGAGCACAACTCATTATGCTAATTCAGCTGCTGCAGTTTTATTCGGCACAAATTATGTTCCAATATCTGCTTGGTGGGGTATTGGTCTTGTCGTCAGCTTTATTAATTTAGCCATTTGGTTTGGCGCTGGTGGAATTTGGTGGAAAATATTAGGAATCTGGTAAATATCAGAAAATTGATAAATTATGAGGTTGAAAAAATGTTAGAATTAAATTTCAAAAGAACTTTTTTTTGGTTATTCTTTTTTTATGTATTATCTATTGTCTATGCTTTTTCCATGGGTGGTATGTTACCAGAAGCGATTCGTTATGTTTCAAGAGTTAAACCGGCGCAATTTATGCCCTCATTCAAAGTTGCAACCTGTCTTATAACACATAATAATTTGTTACTTTTATTACAAAGAAGTGCTGATGTCTCTCAACCACTTACATGGACAACACCAGGAGGATATATCGATGGTGACGAAGAACCACAAAAAGCAATTTTAAGAGAAGTCAGAGAAGAAACAGGCCTTGAATTAGATGAAAAAAAACTAAAATATCATGGCCCACTCTACACCTGTGTGGATGGTATTCAATATCCTTTGCATGTATTTGATACAACTTTACCAGATTTACCTTCAAAAATAACACTTAGCCCAAGAGAACATAGCAAGCATGAATGGGTTCCATTAGAAGAAGTAAAAGATAGGCCACTAATTAAAGGTTTGAAAGACGTTCTTGATTTAGAATTTAAGTAACACTCTAAGCAATTTTTCTCATAAAACCTTCTTTTTCAAAAACTATAGCTAATTCAGTATAAAGTGAGCATGGATCTGGCGTCATGGCGAGCAATGGAATTGCGTGGCCATTGTAAGTTAGAAATGTGCTAGAGAGTAGATAGTAATTAAGAAAGAAAACTTTCTATATTACTAGTTAAGAGAGTGAAGCAATGCTCTCTATCATGATAGAGAGCATTGCGCGGGCGTGAGTGACCGTGTGGCCTTTGGTCAAAATAACCGTCTGGATCTAGGTCCTCTAGCCCATTCTCTCGAGACGTTTGAATAGTTGAAAGGGACGCTCTGCGTGCCCGATTACAATCGTAAACCCTACAAAATCTCGAGTACTTAATTATGGAACATTATCACAATTTTATGGGCATTGATATCGGCAAATCAACCTTCGTTGTTTCCTTATATGGCGAAAAGTCTACACTTGAATATGAAAATTCTCCCCTTGGTATCAAAGACTTTATCAAAACCTATCGTGATCAGTTACCAAACTCTCTTAGTATCGTTGAAACCACAGGTGGATATGAATTTGCTTTAATTTATACCAT
>DAHVSZ010000041.1 GCA_027328625.1 Candidatus Paracaedibacteraceae bacterium
TGCTTTGTTTGTTCATGAAAATCTGTAGCAAAATTATATGATGTCAGCTATAGAAGAACGCGTATCTATAATGAAGATGGTTCCTTTAAAGAGTTTAAAAAGGATGAGCATATCCTTACAAGAGATAATCATGGAAACTTGGTTAGCCTTTACAATCCAAATGGCAGCCTGCGAGCAGAACCTGTTATTGTTTATTGTCAAGCTGAGTTTCTTATGCTTGAAAAAACCTTTGCAGAACTGATGAGACAACAATTCGCAGAACAAAGGGGCCTGATTTATTGAGGAAACGATCTTCTTATAGGTCAATAAAAAAAGATAATTTTGCATCTGAACCAGTTTCTAACATCACTGGAAACCCAAGAGGTACGGGACGATTAACAAAACCATGTCCGACTCCTTCAATTCTTAAGGCTGGGATTGAAAGGAGGTTTGCAAAGCGATTAATAACAGGTTCAACCAGGGATGTTCCATCGTCTTCTTTACCGCCTGTGAAATCACCAAATAAAACAGCTTTTGCATCAGTGAATATACCAGCCTGCGTTAAATGATTAAGCATACGGTCGATCCTGTAACCTTTTTCATCAACGTCTTCTAAAAGGATAATTTTGTCCTTTCCATCTAATTGCCAAAAAGTTCCAAGGCTGCATTGAACTAAACACAAATTACCACCGGCAACAGAAGATTGAATAGATTGAGTTTTTTGAGAAGCATCATTTAATGGTTTTAGAGAGTAAGTATAACCTTCTTTTTGTTCTCCAAATAAAATGCTTTTTAAAAGATCACTGGATTCAACGCTTACTTTTTGCTGAGCGATTTGCCGAGCTCCACAAGCATGCAGAGTTGGCCATCCCCATTTTTGATTTAAGAAGATATGGAGTGCTGTAATATCACTAAAGCCAATAACAAGTTTTGTTTGTGAAGGTTCTGGTAGTTCATTCAACATAGGAAATAATCGAGTAGCCCCATATCCTCCACGTAAGCTCCAGATAGCGCGGCTGTCTTTATTATATAAAGCCTCTTTAAGATGCTGAAACCGAATTTCATCAGAATTGGCACATAGTAGATCTTCACCAAAAATATTATCAGGAATTCGGGCTTTAAATCCCCAAGAATTTGCAACAGTCCTAACTTCTTCGATTACATCTGGCTGAAACCCAAATGAAGGAGCAATGATATCAACGATATCGCCGTGTTTAAGAGGAGAAGGCCAAAGGTGCATTTTAGGAATCCTTGTAGATATCTTTTCTGTGCTTAATAGCCACGATTATTACTATATTGCCTTCTGTTTCAATACGATAGACAACTCGGTAATTACCAACACGCAAACGCCTGTGACTTTTCAAGCTATACCTTAACGGTTTTCCAAATCCAATTGGATCAACCACCAGTTGTTCCTCAATAGCTCTTTTTATGATCTTTTTTTCTGTGGTTGGTAAAGAAGGAATGTGTTTTTGAACAACTTCTTTCTGATAGTGGATTTTATATTTTACTTCCATGCGACATCGTGACTGTATGTTTTTGTGTTTTCTTTATCTAGCTTTGCAGCAACTTTGGATAAATACAAATCTTCTCGTCGTTCCAAAGCTTCAAGCGTTAATTCTCTGACAAGACTTGCCACTGACTTATTCTCTTGTTTTGCCAAATGAGCCAGTAAACTTGCAGTTACTTCTTCAAAGGTAATGTTAATTCTTGGGTTTTTTGTAGGCATTTTAATGTCTCCTTTTTACACAAAAAGTGTAACACTTTTACATCACGGAGGCAATAGAGATTATGAAACATTATAAGTTTCTTCTTTGATTAATTTAACAAAGTATTAAGTATATATCATTTATTCTCATTTTATACCTAACATCTTTCAGAGTATAATTATGAAAACATACAAAGTTTTATTAATGGGTGTTTTGTTAACAACAGCTTCTGTCGCTAGATTTACACCAAAAGATATAGAAGCTGAAGTCGCAGCTCATACTCGATTACAGGAAACCGCAAGAGGCCTTCTTGGGGAAATTAGAGATGATAAGAGAGTACGTATAGAGCAAGTTACCGCTCCTTTTCGAGCTGAACAAGAACCTCTGAATGAACAAATTCGTGTTCTTCGAGAAGAAATCAATCCGTTATACGAGGAACAAAGAGCAATATGCCAAGCTTTGAGCGAGATAGAGCATGGGAAATATCGAAAGATGGAAGAATTATTGGCCCCTTTGTATGTCGAGTTAGAAGTTAAAAGAGAACCTGCGAAAGCAAAACTTCAAGAGTTGGCAAATCGAGAAGCAGAAATTATGAGAAATTATCATAAATGGAGAGCTCAGATGGGAAGGGCATGGAACGAAATCGATGAACAAGATATTGGTTTTCGTCTTGGCGCTGTCGATAGCCAAAAAAAAGAACTTCTCCGGTCTGTTGATGGTGATATGCATGAGCGTATTGAAACAGCTCGACAGGCTTTCTTGGCTCAAATCCGTGAAGAAGAAGAAAGAGTAAGTGGGATTTTAAGAGTGGTTTCTGACCGTTTAAAAGAAAAAAACGATGTTCTTGAAGCACTTGAACAGAGAAAGAGAGAGATCTGGGGGCGTGAAAGAGAAGCTATGGATCATGCCGTTGATTTTGGTATTACAGAGCAACTGCTTCCTGATTTGGAACGCATGATGATAGCAGGAATGCGGATTGGCTGATTCGTTTAAGAGCTATTTAGTTTGCCGGGCATAGTTCGAAGCTTGGCGGAGAGAGATTACCTCTTCGCTACACTTCAAGGCCCGAACCCAAGTTCTTATGATTATCTCGGGTTCGAATGATCCATCTGTAATTATTATTTTCAAGGGACTTTATCCCTTAAAATAATAATGGCGGAGAGAGAGGGATTACCGCTTCGCGTTGCCTTTTCGCTGCGCTTCAAGGCCCGAACCCAAGCATTAGACTATCTCGGGTTCGAATGACTCTGTAGTTATCATTTTCCTAAGAGATTTGATCTCTTAGGAAAATAATAATGGCGGAGAGAGAGGGATTCGAACCCTCGATACGGTTCCCCGTATACACACTTTCCAGGCGTGCGCCTTCGACCGCTCGGCCATCTCTCCGTGTTGGATTTAAGTTAATCGATCTTGATCAGTGTGACAACAGGAATTTACTTAGTTTTTTATAAAAATAACAGTTTGCATAAATGGCTGTCTATTGTTAAATATACTTTATGACGTTAAGTGTATATTCTTCAACACCTTGTTTTCTCTATAAGCGACCGGGGTTTGTTACGGTTCGTTAAATTAGTCTTGTCTAAAAAGCCTTAACATCAATTTGTTAAATTTATAGAGGAAAAATTATGTCCATTATTTCATATGAAGATTTTGAAAAAGTTGAACTCCGCTCTGGAACTGTCATAAAAGCTGAACTATTCCCAAAAGCCCGGAACCCGTCTTATAAAGTTTGGGTGGATTTTGGCCCAGAGCTTGGTGTTAAACAAACCTCAGCACAAGTCACGGTTCATTATACTCCAGAGTCGCTTGTCGGGCGTCAAGTTATGGGGTGTGTAAATCTAGGCACAAAAAATATAGCTGGTTTTATATCCGAATTTTTACTGGTTGGTTTTGCTGATGATAAAGAGGCAATTTGTCTGGTAGCTGTTGATCCAAAAGTTCCGAACGGACAAAAGTTGTTTTGATGTAATATTATATGGAGAGGTGTTTAAAAAGATCTCTCCATCATTAACAATTTTGCCTTTATTGCGATCTGGTTGGAAGTGGTATATAGTTACAAGAAAACTTTATATATCTACTTTAATATGCAAGCAACCTGTTCGAGTGCCTGTGAGGGGTCGTTACGTAAACGCGAAAATGTTTTGTTTTTCAAACGATGGCTAAAGCATCCTTTGCAAATGGGAACGCTTGCTCCAATTACTCCACGCTTGGCTAAACTTGCTGCATCTCAAGTAAAAGACCCGTCTGGATTGATTGTTGAGATTGGGGCGGGTACGGGTCGATTGACTAGGGCTTTGTTAGCAAGAGGCGTGAAACCAGAAAATTTAGTGTTGGTTGAGTTGGACGAAGATCTTTGTTCTTTCTTAGAGCAGACATTATCTGAGTTGCCGGAATGTAAGTCTTCTTCTCCTAAAGTTATTCATGGAGATGCGGCTAAATTAGCTGAAATTATACCATCATCTTTTGTTGGAAAGGTTTTAACCGTTGTCTCTGCCATTCCTTTTATGTATATCCCAGAAGAGGCTCGTAAAAATATTATAAAGAGTTGTTTTGAAGTTATGGTTCCAAAGGGCGAGATTGTTCATGTCACTTATAACCCTAAATCACCGCTGGCATTTATGAATACAATTCAACAGGAACGAGTCGGTAGTCTATGGTATAATATGCCTCCTGGTTTTGTGTGGAAGTATTATGCAAATTATATCCATTAAAAAAGAGGCATCACACTTATGACAGTGTCAAGGATACGCAAACGTGACGAAAGCCTTTTGTTTTTAAAACAGCTGATTAAAAATCCAAAGTCACTTGGGGCAGTTGTTCCAAGTTCCCCTGTTTTAGCAGACTTTATATGCAGTCATGTTCCAATCTTTGATAATCATCTTGTTGTTGAGATTGGTGCGGGTACTGGAAGATTCACGCAAGCTCTCCTTAGAGCTGGAGTTAAACCTGAGAACTTAGCAATCTTAGAAATTGATCCTGATATGTGCACTTTTCTAAGACATAATTTTCCACAAGTTAATGTGATTGAAGGAAATGCAAGTCAACTGCACACTCTTCTTCCTGAAAGTTGGCTTGGAAAAGTGGGAACGATTATCTCTGGTATTCCAATGGTCAATTTATCAAAAGAAGATCAAAGCGATATTATCACTTCTTGTTTTAGCGTGTTGAACGATACTGGAAACTTTTTGCAGTTTACCTATGGGCCGGTATCTCCCTTACCAACCAAGAAATTAGGTTTAAAGAAAAAAAGATTAGGACATATATTGCTTAATTTTCCACCAGCAACAGTTTGGCGCTACTGGAAGCAAACAACAGTACATGATGTTAAGTGGGAAAAAAAATCTGAAAAACTCGATAAGATCAAAGAGTTTGTAAAGTTTAAACCAAGATTATTACTTAGAGAAGAAAATGATTAAGGTTGGTATTGCGGCTGCTACGGGTCGTATGGGAGCTTTGATTAGGCAAGAAATTGCAAAAGATAGTCGTTTTCAGCTAGTAGCCGGTACTACATCTTTGTCGAATCCAAAACTAGGTGAAATGATTGATTCAAATGTAAGACTAACAGCTGATGCAGAATCTTTATTTTCGGGTACTGATTTGGTGATTGATTTCTCAACACTAGATCTTTTGGGAAAACATATCGGATTGGCTATCCAAAAAAATGTTTCGCTTGTAATCGGCACAACAGGTGCATCTGTTTATCAAAAAGAAGAAATAAAAAAAGCCTCAAAAACAATTCCTATTTTGTATGCTTCAAATACAAGTATGGGTGTGACTATTATGAAGTCACTGATAACACAAGTAGCCAAATTATTAGGAGTTGAATTTGATATCGAAATTGATGAAATCCATCACCGCCACAAAGTTGATGCTCCTTCAGGTACTAGTCTGTCGCTAGGTGAAGCTGCGGCTAAGGGGAGAGGAGTGAATCTTCAAGATGTGGCTTGTTATACCAGACATGGTCATACAGGTCCAAGATCGCAGGGGCAAATCGGCTTTTCTGTTCGCCGAGGTGGTAGTGTGGTTGGTGAGCATACAGTTAGTTTTTTGGGCGACGATGAAGCCCTTGAGATTACTCACAAAGGGTTTTCTCGGTCATTGTATGCTAAAGGAGCTTTACAAGCAGCCAGATGGCTTTATGGGAAACCAGCTGGACTCTACACAATGGAAGATGTGCTGGGGTTGTAATGAGTGACATAAAGATCCTCGGAACAAGTCCGAGGATGACAATTTTTATATTAAGTTTCTTTGATCTTAAGTCACAACTGTCTTTTCTTTATTTCCCAATGAATAAACTTTTGAGAAAAACATCGCAAAAGCCCCATTGCCCATGACATTAGCAGAAGTGATCAGTGGATCAAAGATGATGTAAAGCGTTGTGATCAAAGACAGCATCATTGGATTAAAGCCAAGATGCTGCTCTAAAACCGGTAACATCACAAGAACACCGCCACCTGGGACAGCGGCCACTGCAAATTTAGCCAAGACAAAGTAAAAAGCAAAAGTGCAATAACCCAGATAGCTTGGTAATGGCTCACCGAAAGAAACTAAAATTGCCAAAGCAAATATAGGAATCGCAAAGCAGTCTCCAAGGAGATGATTGTTTGTGGTGGCTGGAATTACAGCGCGCACAAGTTCTGGCCTTGAAACGTTTTTCTCTGATCCCAGAATGGTAAATGGCATCGATGCCGCGCTGGACATAGTGCTAAATCCTGAAACTAAGGCTGGGAACATATTCTGAATGGATTGTATCCAGGGCGATACTTGGAAAGAATTAAGTAATCCATACAAGAAAATAAGATAAGTGTAAGCTGAACAGCCAATAATCAAGAAAACAACCAAATAATCTTTGCAAATAGTGAATAAGATTTGTTCATGCTGTAATTTAAGTGAAAAGCCTAAAATAAAGATGGGCATCACAGGTAAAAACAAACGCTTTAAAGCAAAGGATGTAATCGAGAGAAATTTTTCTGAGATAGCTTGTGCTTGCTTTGGAATGATCATCGAACAAATCAATCCAGTAATTAAACCAATCATTAAGGCATAATCATTAGAAATAATCTTTGGCAACGAAAAAGCCCAAGTTGGGTTTAAAATAATATCTGTGGTTGGGGAAACATTTGATAAAAGCTGATTTTGTCCGAGAACAGCTTTACCAACGCCATAAGCGAGGCTGGCTGAAAAGAAATTTGAAAGGCAAATAAGCGGTAACAGAATAACAGCAAATTTCACGGCACCTTTTTGTAACTGGCTCATGCTGCTGAAAAGAAATGAGAAAATTAAAAATGGTAAAAAGAAAATGAGAATTTCTTTAATCGATAAACTGAGAGCATAGATAAATTCTTTAATTTCTGTTGGGACAAAGTGACCACAAATAAGTGAAAAAACTAAGATAAAAGACAAAAGCAAAGGTATTTTAAAAGAGGCTAGCCTTGCTAACATGATTTCAACTCCAAATAAAAATCGAGAATATAAAAAGGGGGAATTTAATAATAGATAAGTTTACAGCCGCCTTACGGCGTTGTGAATGTAAGGAATGTGATAGCAAGTCTGATATTCATGTAGTTATGATTTCAGAAAAATAATAATTTGTCAATTAAAGGTTAAATCCATTACGGTAAATGCATCTAAATTCTTTTTCTTCTTGTCTTCTTCGGGTCAAGCTCGAGGATGACTTGAGGGTGAAAACTTGCACACTGCATAAACAAGTAATAGTTATTCGTGTTTTGGGGATTAGAAAAACCTAATACCCAGGAATCTTCTCATTATCTGTTAGATTGCCAAACTTTGTTAGCTTGCCATCAAAATAGAGTTTAACTGTACCAACTGGGCCGTGACGTTGCTTGGCAATAATGACCTCAGCTTTGTTGTAAACAGAATCCATTCGTTGTTGCCATTCACGGTACTTTTCTGTTCCTTCTGGGGGTTGTTTTCTGGATTCATAATATTCTTCACGGTAAACGAACATCACAACGTCTGCATCTTGCTCAATAGATCCTGATTCACGGAGGTCTGACAATTGTGGGCGTTTATCATCACGTTGTTCAACCGCACGTGAAAGCTGAGAGAGAGCCAGAACAGGCACGTTTAATTCTTTTGCTAACCCTTTAAGGGCACGCGTAATTTCTGAAATTTCTTGAACACGGTTGTCATTGCTTCTTTTTGATCCTCCACTTTCTAAAAGCTGAAGGTAGTCGATGACGATCATACCAATGTTATGTTGACGCTTTAAGCGTCTTGCGCGATTGCGAAGAGCAGTAATGCTGAGGGCAGGGGTGTCATCAATATAAAGACCTAAAGTCCCAATACGACGACTGACTTCAACAAATTTTGGAAAATCCTCAGATCTGATTTCACCACGTCTAATTTTATCTGAAGAAATTTTTGATTCACTAGCGAGAATACGAGATGCTAGCTGTTCTGCTGACATTTCCAAAGAAAAGAAAGCAACATTGGCTCCATCTTGTGGGCGCTCTGCGTTTGCCATTGCTGCATTAAAAGCGATGTTGGTTGCAAGAGCAGTTTTACCCATCGAAGGCCGCCCTGCTAAAATCAATAAGTCAGATGGGTGAAGGCCTCCCAAATATTTATCAATATCAATCAGCCCAGTTGTAACACCGACAACATGGCTATCACGTTTGAAAGCGGTCTCTGCTGTTTGAATGGCTTGTGTTAAAGCGGCTCCAAAATGGATAGTCGTGTTGGAAAATTGTCCTTTTGTTGCCAGATCATAAAGCTTCTTTTCTGCATTCTCGATATGTTGAGTGGCTGGAACTTCAAGATCAAATTGACGTGATTCCTGAACCATTTCATGACCAATTTGAATTAACTGACGCCTTAAAAACAGGTCATGGATAAGACGCCCGTAATCGCTAACGCTGATGATAGAAACAACAGAATCAGCCAAATCAATGAGATATCTTGCTCCACCTAATGGCTCTAAGGTTTTGTCTTTATCAAAAAAATCTCTAAGAGTAATAGGGTCAGCAATCTGACCTCGATCGATGAGTCTTTGAATAGCATCAAAAATTCGTCCATGGATTTGATCTGAAAAATGCTCTGGCCTTAGGTAATCGCTGATGTATTCTAAAGAGCCGTTGTTAAGAAGTAAGGCACCCAATAGCGCTTGTTCTGCTTCTAAATTGTAAGTCATTGTCTCGAGCGGTATCACTGTTTGCGAAGATGCATCAGTCGAGAGTTGAACAAGGGCAGCAGTGGTAGAAACAGAGCTCATAGGTACAATCATTGATTTGGTTAAGGGCTAAAGTATAACAATTTTTATAACTTTTAACCAAGTGTTAATAGCTATGCTTTACAGTTTTATTAAGGATTATTAACTGGATGCTTTCATGATGCGCTTTCATAAAATGATAAACATATTTTTTTTAATAGGAACGCTTTTGCTACACGTGCCGTCTGCTAATGCAGCAGCTGTAGATTATCTAAGAAGACCTGAAGAACCTAGGTATGGGCCACGAGATTATAATTTGCAGAGACAACCCGAAAAGCCTGCGACTCAACCAGTTTATGACAGAGAAGAAGAAAATCGCTTAAGAGAAGAAATATTAATTGATTTGCTTGGTGAAATTCGAAACATCCAATGGCAAGATGGATTTGATATCAGTCTAACCGTTTTTAAAGACATCATTGATGATAAAATGCGGCATATTCCACCAAGTCCATATCAAAGAGGTTTAGTTAGAGTTTTAAATGAGATTAAAGGGGCTGTTGAAACCGAAGCTAAAAAAACACCTTTTCTTGTTTCCAAAATGATATTTGATACTCTAAGTGAATCTGAAAAGGAAGCCTTTGCAAAAGGATTAAGAGTTCAAAAAGGAAGTTTTGAACAATTAAAAAGGATGCCGCAACAAAAAAAAGAAAAGCTTCAATATAATGAAGAGCTTTTAAAGGTTTTATTAATCCAATTGTTAGATGAGAAAGAATCAAGATGTAGTCAACGTTCACAATGTTTGACGCAAAGCCAAAATTTATTGAATGATTTTAGTGCAGCTTTACCTGCATCGCTTTCATTAACACAAACGATTGAGGTTTATTCACAGAGCATTAATGACTTATTCCAGCAACAAAATCTTCGTCCTATCGTTTTGGCTGAAATGAAAAAAAGACTTGGCCCAACAATATGGAAAGCTATTATTAAAAAGGATTCTGCGTTGGAAGAAGAATCTGTATCAGATAGAGAAGTATGGGGACTTATTAAAGGAAATCTTCTCAAAAATCAGCAAGCAATTAAACCTGTTCTACCTTGGGAGGATTTGGAAGAACAAGAAAGAATGAAAAAAGAGCAAGAAGTTAGAGCTGAAAAAATAGCTAAGCAGCAAAAAGAAAAGGAAGAGAAAGACAAGGGATTTGTTGAAAAACAAACAGATGTCTTAAAAGAAAAAGCAACAGCACAAGTTCAAGAACAAGGGGCAAAGATAGCAAATAATCTGCTAGGTAGTGTTTTGGGAAGTGTTACAGGACAAGCTAATAGCGGGGCCGGAGCAGCTGCTAATGCCTTCAAAGGATTATTAGGTGGTTAAAGCAGGTCTATTTCTATAGATAACATTGCGAAACTGTTTTTTAAGTGTTTTATATCTACAATCGGCATTAATCCTCTATAAATCCATTGACACAAAGCTTTAAACCATGTAAAAAATTGTTACTTATGATTTTTATTTTTTAAGCATGGAAAAAAGTAGGCTTAGTTCATGACAAAACGCGTAACAGCAAAACATAAAATTGATCGTCGTTTAGGTGTTAATTTATGGGGCCGTGTAAAGAGCCCATTTAATTCTCGTAATTATGGTCCTGGTCAGCATGGTCAGCAGCGTTCGAAACCATCAGATTATGGTGTTCAGTTGCGCGCTAAACAAAAGCTAAAAGGTTACTATGGTAACATTAGCGAGTCTCAATTCCGTCGTATTTATCAAGAAGCTATTCGTCGCCGTGGTGATACTTCTGAAAATATGATTGATTTATTAGAGCGTCGTTTGGATGCTGTTGTTTATCGAATGAAATTTGTATCTACCCCATTCGCAGCACGTCAGATGGTGAATCATGGTCACATTAAGGTAAACGGAAAGCGTGTTAATATTCCATCGTATAGACTTAAAGATGGTGATGAGATTGAGCTTTCAAATAGTATGAGAGAAAATGTAAACGTCGTGATTGCATCTCAATCAGGTGAACGTGATGTTCCTGATTATGTTGAAGTGGATCATAAACATATGAAGGGTAAGTTTGTTCGCGGTCCAAAATTGGCTGATGTTCCTTACCCTGTGCAAATGGAACCAAATTTGGTAATCGAGTTTTATTCTCGTTAATTTTTTTGCTATTTTGTTAATGTTCAAACCCCGTATCTTGCGGGGTTTTTTTTTAGGAGCTTATTATGATTAATCCTTATCATCATTATCATGAACATACTGAACATTGTCAGCATGGTCATCATGAAGAGGAGGATGAAACAGATGATATTGTGATTCATACGGCTCAAGATTTTGAAGGAATGCGCAAAGCAGGACGTCTTGCTTCAAAAACTCTAGATTATATAACACCCTTTGTAAAAGCAGGAATCTCGACTGGTGAGTTGGACAAACTGTGTCATGACTTTATTATAGCCAATGGTGCTGTTCCTGCCCCTTTAGGATATCGTGGTTTTCCAAAATCTATTTGCACATCTGTGAATCATGTTGTTTGTCATGGCATTCCAGGTGATAAAAAATTAATTGAAGGCGATATTATGAATTTAGATGTAACCGTTATCGTTGATGGTTGGCATGGTGATACAAGTCGTATGTTTGCAATTGGCAAAGTTGGTGTTAGAGCTGAGAAATTAATCAATGTTACCTTTGAAGCTATGATGCGTGGTATTGAAGTAGTAAAGCCAGGTGCGACCTTAGGTGATGTTGGCTATGCAATTCAAAGTTTTGTTGAACGTAATGGTTTTTCAGTTGTTCGAGATTTTTGTGGTCATGGTGTTGGAAAAATTTTTCATATGCTACCAAGTGTTCTTCATTATGGTAAACCCGGTACTGGAGTTGAACTTAAAGAAGGCATGTTCTTTACCATAGAACCGATGGTCAATGCTGGTAAATATCCTGTCAAAGTCTTAGACGATGGTTGGACAGCAGTGACTCGTGATCGTTCTTTGTCTGCCCAGTTTGAACATAGTCTTGGTGTGACAGCAAAGGGGTACGAGATTTTTACCCTAAGTGAATAAGCGACGTTTCAGAAAAGTTTATTAACTATCTAGATAATTAGTATAGATTCGTTAATTGTAAAGATGATCATTTTAATTGGGGCTAGATAATTTCAAAACATTAATTTACTATTTATTTACATACTTGGTCTAGATTAACAATATATTTTAAAACATTAAAAGTATTTTGATTAAGAGATCATGAATCACGATAATACCAAAAGCTTTGATTGGAAATGTCGAGATAGCTGGAAAATGAGTGCTAAGAATACCTTTTGGTGCTTAATTGGCTGTGCTATCGGCGATAATTTAACGATCCTTTATTTTCAAAGATTTTCTCCTAAAGTTGCAATGTGGTTGATTATGCTATTAGCTTCATTAGGGGGATTAATAAGTAGTATTTCACTTGAAACAATAATCATGCTTAAGCAGATGCCATTTAAAGAATCTATCAAAACAGCCTTTGGTATGAGCATTATTAGTATGTTAATGATGGAGACTGTAGCCAATTTGACTAGCATTGTTCTTGTGGGTGGTAATCGATTAATGCTAACTTGGGGATCTCTTATTCCAAGTTGGTTTTTAGGGTTTTTAAGTGCTTGGGTTTATAACTATTATAAGCTTAAACGATACGGAACATCTTGCCATTAATAAAAAGCAAACACCTCAAACAATTGCTTAATGGTTGAATATGGATAAAATAGAACTCAAACAATATAATCTGGTATCTTCATTTGTTATCAATTGTTGTGATATAAAATCCTAGTCATTTTATTTTGTTTTAATTTTTAAAACTTTCCCTGATTGATGATGAGAAATCTGAATACAGATAATAATAAAAATGATAAGTATAACGGAAGCTGAATAACGACTTAAAGCTAATCCTCCGTTTTCGATGGGTTTGTCAAGAAAATCACCTAAAACAGCACCTAAGGGTCTAGTAAGTATAAAGGCTGTCCAAAAAAGAAGGGTTTTGGAGACGTTTGTCCCGTAATAAGCTGCAACTACTAAACCTAAAAGAGCACTAAATATCATGGCTCCTCCTTCATATCCAAGACCAGCTGTATCGGCTGTCCAATCGCCTAACGCGGTTCCCAATGTTTGTGAAAACATAATTGTAATCCAATAGAATGCTTCTGTTTTAAATGAGCTCACATTATTAACAGAAACAGTTCCATTTGACCAATACCAGATGGCCAAAGAGGATATTAGCAAGAAGAACAATATGGAAGTTCCTCCTGAATAACCAATCCCAAGCGATCGGTCAACAAAATCAGCTAAGGTTGTTCCTACCGTTGTTGTTGCAATGATAGTCGTCCAATATAAAAATGGATGGAAGTGTTTTGCTTTAATTTGTGTAACAACTGAGACAAGAAAAATAGCTGCGAAAATTATTGTGCTTATCAAGTAACCTAAATTCATGGACATTGAAACTGCGTCGCCACCTGTTTCGCCTAAGGTAGTAGCAGCAATTTTAATGATCCAAAATATTAAGGTTACTTCTGGGACCTTGTTTAAAGCATGTTCTGTCATCATAGGAACTTTCTTTTCTAAGCTTTGATTAATTTTATGTATGTACGCTTGTTTTTGTCAAATTTAAGATATGAATTACTCTAAATTGTAATTCATCATAATCACTGCCTTGCTCTAAAGTCGCTCCTATGTTCAAATATAGTAAGAGCACTATAGAAGTCATATAGTAAGAGTTGGAGAGTTATGAAGCGTAAAATTGCTCTGGTTTTTGTAGGAAATGGATGGGGTGCTCCTGATATGAGGACAGAGAGAGGTGCTGCAAAAGCTGCTCAGGTCTTGCCAAAATTATTAAAAGAAGAACATCCTGAAGTTTTCTATATGGATTTCCATTCATTAGGATCGATCAAAGTTGTTCAAAAAATTCCTAAAAGGGAACAAGAACAGCGATATCTTCAAATCACACAAGCTGTGAAAAGTCTGAGTATACTTGTGACGGATATTCTTAAAAGAGGATTGTTTCCAATTGTTATTGGTGGAGACCATTCAATTGCAATTGGGACTTGGAGTGGTGTCAAGTTAGCCAACCTCGATAGAAATTTTGGTTTATTGTGGTTTGATGCGCACATGGATGCTCACACAATTGAGACAAGTGAATCTCATTCAGCTCACGGAATGCCACTTAGTGCTTTGTTAGGGTATGGATATTTTGAATGGGCCAATTTAGGTGGAATAACTCCAAAATTATATCCACAAAATTTGACGCAAATTGGAGTTCGAAGCTTTGAAAGTGGAGAAGAACATTTTCTAGCAGAACAAAATGTAAAAGTTTTTTTTGAAGAGGATGTAGATGTTAGAGGTTTAGCGAAAGTATATGAAGAAGCTCATAATCATGTGACTCGAGATACCTCTTATTTTGGTATCAGCATTGATATTGATGTATTCGATCCGTCGGTAGCGCCTGGGACTGGAACAACCGAAAAAAATGGTCTGGAATTAGAAGCTTTGTTACCCTTAATAAGAGGCTTAAGATCTGATCCAAATTGTCTTTGTTTAGAAATAGCTGAATTTAACCCTGATAAAGATCAAAATGATAAAACACTTAATTTATTAACAAAATTAGTGACAACAGTGACTGAAAGGCCAGAAAAAAGAACACCAACTTTTTACATGGAACGAGAGAAGCGTTTTGGTGCGCATAATTACCACCCATTACCAGTCGTTCTTACCAAAGGACAGGGTGCATGGGTATGGGATGTTGATGGTAATAAGTACTTAGATATGATGTCAGCTTATTCAGCTGTCAGTCATGGTCATTGTCATCCCCGTATTAGACAGGCGTTGGTTGAACAAGCAGAGCGTCTGACAATATGTTCCAGAGCTTATTATAACGATAAGTTAGGTGGTTTTTTAGAAACCTTGTGCAAACTTGTTGGTATGGATATGGCGCTTCCTATGAACTCAGGAGCTGAAGCCGTTGAAACTGCGATTAAGGCTGTACGCAGATGGGGGTATCAATACAAGAAAATTCCTGATAACCAAGCTGAAATCATTGTCACCAGTAGTAATTTCCATGGCCGCACTGTTGGGATCATTAGCTTTTCCAGTGATGAATCTTATCGTGCTGGTTATGGCCCATTTTTGCCAGGATTTAAGATTGTTCCTTTTGGTGATGCAAAGTCATTGGCGGACGCAATTACACCTAACACCTGTGCTGTTATTACCGAACCAATTCAGGGTGAAGCCGGTATTGTTATACCACCACAGGGATGGCTCCAAGAAATCAAAGAGATTTGTCAGCAAAATAATGTTCTTTTGGTATTGGATGAAATTCAATCAGGTTTAGGACGAACGGGTAAAATATTAGCTTGCGAACATGAGGGTGTTAAACCAGACGCCGTTATTTTAGGAAAGGCACTTGGTGGGGGATATATTCCAGTGTCGGCTTTGGTTGGTAAACGTGAGTTGATTGAGGTCTTTACACCAGGTAGCCATGGTTCAACCTTTGGTGGTAATCCTTTGGCGGCCAGTGTTGGGTTAACGGCTTTAAAAGTAATGCAGGACGAACATTTGGTTGAAAGAAGTGCAGAGCTTGGTGAATATTTTTCAAACTCACTTAAAAAAATATCTTCACCAATTGTAAAAGAAATTAGAGGAAGAGGCTTATGGATTGGTGTTGATATTGATCCTAAGAAGAAATCCGCAAGATCTTTGTGCGAAGAACTTATGCATAAAGGAATCCTGTCCAAAGAAACGCATGAGACAGTGGTTCGGTTTGCTCCTCCGTTGGTGATTGAACGTAAAGATTTAGACTGGGCGATTGAAAGGATTAGAAGTGTGTTGACGGGAGATCTAAATCAGTGGTCGTGAGTCTGGAAGATAATCTTGAATCAATCGTTGGTCGGCTTTATCAGGACTTGCTCCATATTCTAAAATTTTAGCTCTCAACAAAATGACTAATTCCACCACTTGATCTCCTTCAGTGTATGAACTCAAAAATTCTTTAATAATTGGCATATCACCTAAGACTGGAAATTTTGAATTATCTTGAATCGATCTAATTTCCATTAGCCCTCCTAGAATAGCAATTTCTCCATCTTTAAGTCTTAAGATGGAATCAATTTCTCGAACCTCAACAACAGGGATTAATGATGGCGTTATTTGGGTTGGCGTCGTACTATTCTCACTTGTGTTGGCGTTATAAGCAATATCGATGGCTGGATCTTTAACTGAATGACAAAGCCTTGAAATCGTGGGTCTTAAAAATAAAATAATCTCACCTGTTGAAAGATCAATCGATGGCTGTACCGACATCACAAGACCAATGGGCACTGTCTGAATATCGCTAGATACTGCAATGCTTTCTCGCTGAACTGAGGTATTGTATTGCTTATCATAATTAAGGCGGAAATAAACTTGGTTTTTGGCCACTTTTAAAATCGCTGTTTGGTTGTTCATAACTGTAAGGCGAGGACTTGAAAGAGTGCGTGAGGCTCCAAATTCTTGCAAAGCTTGTAAAATTGCTGAAAAAGTTGTGCCACCAGCCCCCATGCTGATCATATCTGTGTGCGCTGAATTGGGATCTATAGCTGACATCATATAATTTTGCTACAGATTTTCATGAACAAACAAAGCATTGAGAGAGCAGTTGTTTTTTCTTC
>DAHVSZ010000042.1 GCA_027328625.1 Candidatus Paracaedibacteraceae bacterium
CCCGATATAATACCATGATCCTCCGCGCCAACAGGCGAGCACTCAACAAATCATGCGTGATGTAGAGCATCGCCGACACTTGTTGCTGAACCAACAAATCGCGCAAGAGACTCAGCACATCCGCCCGAATGGAGACGTCCAACATGGACACGGGTTCATCGGCAATCACAATCTCGGGCGATGCCGCTAACGCGCGCGCAATCACGATGCGCTGCCGTTGACCTCCCGACAATTGGTGCGGACGTTTCTCTAAATAGTCATCCGGCGGGGTCAACTGCACGGTCGACAGGATCGTCCGCGCCCGAGCCAAGGCATCCGCTGGCGACAGCTTTTGGTAGTTAATAGGAAGTTAACGAAAATGATTAGACTTTAATCACGTTTATGATGTGATTATTTTGATGACTTTTAAAATCTTAGATTTGAGTAAAATATCATAGTGCTTGTGTTATAAACTCTTTCACATTTCTTAAATCCTGGTTGGTTTTCGGAGGAGTAGAAAATATATGATCTCTTTGCCAAAAGAGATATATTTCGGCTGTGAATCTCATCAAACCCTACGCTCTACAAAATAAAGTTTAGATAAAAAGACCTTGAAGTTATAATTAACTATACTCAATGCACTTCGACCTCGTTGATTCCTAGAATCAGCGAGGTCGCATAATGACTAGTTTTATGTCAATCATAAAACAAATGTCTTCCAGTACTTTGTATTCATTACATCACTAATCGCTTATCAATTGCTTTCTATACCACCAACAGCAACAAGTTCCGTTGCATATTGACTTATATAGCCATAAGGTATCAAAGCTTTTCCTTTTTTCCCCCATTGAAGTCCCCAACTGTTCTTGAACACAAAACATTCAGCTGCATCGTCGTATCCAACTAACATAACTGCGTGAGAACCTAAATATTTATTTCCTCTGGGTAATTGAATCCGAAAACCATTTTCTCTTGAAGGCTCCCAACAACCATCAAAAACAGACAAAGCCGTAGCAACAGGGCATCCTTTGCAAAGAGCGACTTTAACACCTGTAATATCTGCTCGTGTTGCTATGCCTATACTACCATCTTGAGGGAGTGTTCGCCTTACAGAACTTGGATTGGCCAAAGCTTGAGCGAGTCCATCTAAAGAAACATGGTGAATCGGATCTAAAACACCAACACGATATCGGGTTATGTCATCTGCGGTGCCAGTAAGTTGAATATCAACATCCATGTCATCCATAGTCTGATTGTAATCAGCAATAGGAGTTAAAGAAGGAAATCTCTCACAGATTCGTATAGTTTCTTGCTTTTTTTCTCCTAAAAGTTCAATCCAATCAGGATGTCTTGGATCAATCCCGTTTTGCCAAGCCACATCCTGAAGATATTTATTATATGGAAATCTGTTTTGTTCTACAAAACCCATTTGTTGAGTCAGAAGCAAAGCATTTCCCAAATACAAACCAGGATGACAATCTCCCTCAGCTAACACCTCTTCAGCCAAAACAGTAAATTCTGCTTCTGAAACTCGCCTTTGATGATAAAATTCAACACAACCGCCAGCTGCAAAACTAGCACATGTTCCCAAAGGGCCCTGGTTTTTGGAAGGAGTTACATTTGAAAGACAAAAGCTATCAGGAAGAGTGATTCTTCCACCTCCAAGGATAGACCTTGGTTGGCAATGTTCTTGGTAAAATCCAAGTGGGGTTTCTTTAAATTCGTGAGTCAAAGCAAAGATCTTTTCTGAAAAACCAAAGGCAATCAGTAAAGCTGCTAAAATTTTGTACTTAGACATTTTATTCCTCCAAATTGAGCATGTATGCCATTATTTTTAGTATTTATACGCAATAACGGATATTGATATCCCCAACAACCCGTATAATTTACGGTTCAAAATTAAGGTCTCTAACATAACTTGTCTTCAAGAAGAAGTTTGATTTAGTTTTCTTTTTCCTAAGTGGCGTTGCCCCTCGCGCAGACAAGACATTACTTCGCTCTCGCAAGCGGTTTCCCTATTCTTCCTCGCTTCGTTTGTGCAGAACAGGTGATAACCCTCCGCTTTCTCGGTCTTGATCTTTGCTACCCCGCTCTTCGCCAGATGGGCAAGGGTGCACGCGCGATTCAACGCAGCACCCATTAACCATTGGAAAACAAGGAGAAAACAGTTATGAAAATTAGATTTACAAACAAACTTTTAAACTCACTCACAAAAGATGAGTTAGCAACACTTAAGAGCAATTATGAGTTTAATGACGCACTGATTCAAAAAGGACTGAACCCTAAAGATTTTGGTGTTGTCGTTAAGTTCTTTAATCCAACAGGTGTCGGTACTTGGTACTTAACAGAACTATCACCAGACAATATCGGCTTTGGCATTTGTCTTTTATCTGAGATTGAACTGGGTTATGTGTCTTTAGATGAACTCGATTTTTTTAAAAGTCAGTTTGGACTTAGCATAGAAAAAGATCTTTATTTTTATCCAAAAGGCTTAACTCTTTCTTCTTTGCTTAAAAAACTTAAAGAAAAAATAAGGTAATTTTATTTGCCAATGATAAAGAGAAAGCTGTAAAGGCTTTCTCTGATTTTTAATTAATAGAAAATCTATGAGTTTGTTGGATTAAAAGAACTTAAGATAAACGACTATTTAAACACTGAGATTTTTATAAGATGATAACTCAAAATATAAATTTCAATTTGTATTCTTGTGGAAATGCTCTAATTTAATAATTAATTGAAAAATACAAAAAACAATACTCTTTTCTTTTACTATTCAAATTACTGTAAGATTATCATTTAAAACAACTTGTTCAGTATACTGAAATATAGCTTCTTTTTCTCCATCCAAAACTTTTTTACATAAACTTTGCACTTCCCAATTCTTGTACTCCTTAACCATTTTTTTAATCCATTCTGCTTCAACATTTGCAATGATTTTATCTTCTGCAAATTTGACAATTTCGTGATTAACCATTTCAACTGTTATATCTGTCGCTTTCAAATTTTGAATTGATCTATTTTTTGAAAACTTCGTCAAATTTTCATTAAGTTCACTTACACCAATATCTTTTTTTTCCAAAAGTTCTAATAAACTATGAATATCTGGATTTTTTGGATTAACAAAGATTAGAATTGCATGCTTTGGTGTTAATGGAACATAGATAGGACTGGGAAGATGCGAAGGTAAATTAATCAATATTCCAGGATTATCACTTGTAATGAAAGGGATTAATGTGTCATTTCTCAATATACACCAATCAGATATTGTATAAGCTAAACCTACTTTTACAACATTTTGAATAGCAAAAGCATGACCTAGATCTTGGTCGACTGAAAGTTTAATGTTTGAGTCTAACAGTCCATTAATCAATTCTTCCAGATCTTCATGTTGCTCAGAGGTACGCTTGACCCATTCAGCCATATAGGGCCTCAGGCTTTCCAAATCATTTTCGAGCATAGATTTGGCAAGACGTTTTCTTGTTGGAGTGCATGATCTGAAGCGTGCAATATTAGTAGCTATTATAAGCAACATGTCTCCTGTAATATTACCCCTTTCAAGTTCATCAAGAGCCCAATTCCATTTAGGTTCTATTTCATGGAGGATAGAATCTAAAACTCGAGGATTAGAAAAGCAAAAATTGCTATCCCCGTCAAATTCTCGACAAATCTTTTCAGGAGTAGCCGGAACACAAAATTGCTTGCTTTTACTATAGAGGCGTACGTGACCGGGTTTGTTAGGGTCTATAAAACGTTCAAGATAAGTTTGAGGCACATAATGATCTTGTGACAATTTTTACTCTTCAACTATGACAATTTTTTAAAACAATTAGCAAAGAAAGAAAATTAAATTTTATTTTTCCGAAATATTGTTTATATTTATCATAAATTGCCTTTAATCAACAACAGGTTTTTTGCCAATTTCTAGCATTTCTTGCTCATTATCAGCATTTTGACTTTCCAAGAGAAACTGTTTTCCGAGAGCTCCAAATTTTTCTAATTCTTTGGGAATTGATACTTGTACGACCAATAATCCTAAAAGGGTATAAGCCTTTTGCCTTTGTTCTTCATCTCTCTGTAAATCAGCGCCGATTTCAATACCCAATTTTTCAGCAATGCCAGATTTAATCACAAGCCCACCCAGTTGAATCAAAGTTCTTGTTCTAGCTGCTCTTAGATTTTGTCTTAAACGATAAGAATTCATGGTTAATCTTTGCATTTTCTTATCAAGTTTGTTGATGTTAATTTGAAGACGCGCGAAAGGAAGATTTTGTTCTAGTCCCTCCCTTCCCATCTCCTACATTTAAAAACTCATAACCAAGCTGTTGCCATTTATTAATAACCTCTTCTTCCTTTTGATAAGATTGAACGGTATCAATAAGAGACCCAACTAGTATTTCAGAGGGAAGATCAAAAGCTCCAATTTTTTTTATCATTTTAATCAGTTGCATACTTTGAATTTCGATATATCTTTTTTTCTTTTCCTGTATGGTTTTCATCTGTAAGTCGAATTCTGAAAGCTTTTGCTTATTGATCATATGCCTATACCTATTTTACATAAACTTATATCCTCAATTTATCAAATAGATAGAAACAGAACAACGTCTTAAGTGAAGTTTTGAAAAAACGAAACTTAAGTCCAGAGTTCAAGTTAAGATTTTGCAAAAATCGATACTTGCGCGCTTACATGTTGCAAACAACAGCGCTTGAAATTTGCATTTTTTATGAATAAGATATAGCCATAATGGCAATATATCATTTTTCAGTAAAAGTTCATTCAAGAGCAACTGGAAGAAATGCAGTAGCAGGGGCTACATATCGCCATGGTGTCGTTATGAAAGACAAACAATCCGGCAAAGTTTTTATTCATACAACGCACCAAGATGTTGAACACTGTGAGCTCTCGATTCCAGAAAATGCCCCCAAGTGGGCACAAAAATTATTGGTTGGAGATGTTCACAAAAATTCAGAAAAACTTTGGAATGCCGTTGAGAAGTTTGAGAAAAGAGTGGATGCCAGGGTTTATAGAGATATTGAATTTGCGCTTCCCCATGAACTCACCAAAGAGCAAAGACTAGAGTTAGCTCGAGAGTTTATCAAAGAACAATTCACCTCACGAGGAATGATTGCGGATTGGTCTGTGCACAACCATTTTGATGAACAAGAAGAGATTGAAAAACCCCATGTTCACGTGATGCTGACGACAAGAGAAGCCATTGAAAGAAATGAAGATATTATCCAAAAACTAAAAGCTTATGTGGGCCTTTCTTCAGATATCTATTTTGGCCCTAAAGTTGTTGACTGGAATTCTAAGATTTTGCTCTGCCATTGGCGAGAAAAGTGGGCTGATTATGCCAATACGCATTTGGCCAAAGCCGGTTTTGATATTCGAATTGATCATCGGAGTTATGAAGATCAAGGCATAGACCTTATTCCCCAACCCAAACTCGGTCAATCTGTTAATGAGATGAGCAAACGGGGTCACTATGTCGATCGTTTTGAAGAAATGAGAGCTGTTCAAGAGAAAAATAAAGAGCTCATTCGATCCAATCCTACTATTGTTTTAGATTATATCTCCCGGTATCAATCGACTTTTACCAGGCAAGACATTGCAAAGGTATTGAACCGTTATATTGATGATGCCAAAGAGTTTCAACTGATATTAGGGCAAATAGAAGCTTCAGAACAATTGGTAACGTTAAGTGCCAATGAACAGGGAGAGGCGGTTAAACTCACAACCAAAGACATGATTCGCCTTGAAAAGCAGATTGTTGATATGGGAACAGAAATAGCCTCTAAACCTTCTTGTGCCCCAGATTCCTCCTCTCTTGAGTTATCTTTAGAAAAAGGCTACGAAAAGCTTAAAGATTATGGTGGCTTATCAGATGATCAAGTGCATGCGATTCAGCATATGGTATCAGATGGACATTTAAAGGTTATTGTCGGATATGCCGGCGCCGGTAAGACCACCTGTTTAGACATTGCCCAAGAGGTTTGGGAAGAATCAGGTTATCGAGTTGTTGGTGCTGCTCCCACAGGAAAAGCAGCTTCTAATTTAGAAGGCATCGGTATGTCTTCTAAAACCCTTCATAAATGGGAACAAGAATGGAGGCGAGATCGAGAGCTTCTTAACAAACATACCATTCTTATTCTCGATGAAGCTGGCATGGTTGATAGCCAAAGACTGCATTTTCTGTTAAGACAATCTCAAGAACAAGGATTTAAACTTGTTCTTGTGGGGGATCCGGAACAATTGCCTCCAATTGAAGCTGGAGCTCCCACGCGCGCTATTATGGAGGCCATAGGCTTCGCTGAACTTTCAACCATTGTAAGACAAAAAGTTGATTGGCAAAGAGAAGCCAGTCAGCAGTTAGCAACCCATCAAACAGAAAAAGCCCTTGAAGTTTACCATAAAAACAACAGCATTCATTACAGTGTTGATGCTAAAAATCAATTGATTCAAGATTGGATTGAAGTTGTAAGAAGCAGTGCTGAAAGAAATACAAGTCAACATAAAGATCTTGTCACTTCTTCTCTGATTCTGGCTTATACCAACCAAGATGTCAAAGTGCTTAATCACTTAGCAAGATTAGAAATGCAGAAAGAAGGTCTTCTTGATGAGTATCATTACAGGTTTACCATTTCAAAACCTCTTAATCTGGAAACACTAGATGAAGGTCAAAAAGGCTCTCTTGATCCTTCCTTCAAACCTAAAGTCATCAGAGAAGAAAGAGAGTTTGCCATTGGTGATCAAATTGTTTTTGCAAGAAACGACTATGGACTCAATGTTAGAAACGGGCAATTGGCCAAAATTACCGATATTCAAGAAGAGCTGATCACGGTTCAAAAAGAAGATTGCTCTTCTCTCACATTTGATATGGGTAACTATAATCATATTGATCATGGCTATGCCACCACCATTCATAAATCTCAAGGAGCAACGGTTGATAACACTTTTGTCTATGCAAGTCCTTATTTGAACAAACACCTCACCTATGTAGCCTTCACACGGCATAAAGAAGACATGCAGCTTTATGTGGATACAAATCTGATACCGGATAAAGAGGCTCTGATGCAGGCTCTCTCACAAGAAGTCCCTAAAGAAAATGCTTTAGATTATTGTCTTGGTAAAGATCACCTGATGGAGATCACAGCGGATGATCGACGGGCTTTTATGCAGCGGCGTTCCATCAGTTCTGTTGCTTCTTATATCTCTTGGGATTCCATTAAAGAATTCAGCTACAAAGTCTGGGGACAAGCTAAAGATTGGATGTTTGGAGATTTGAGGCAGAGCAAATCCTCTCTCGATGCATCTACCCAAACCCTTGCTGAGGTTGAATCTATTTCCGAATCCATTGCTAAAAATACTCCTATTGCACCAGGCCTTCCAACATTACCTCAAGCTTCTTTGTCAGCTTCACAAACTGAAATAGTCAAAGAAACTCTAACAATTCATGATTTTGAGCTTCCCGAAGGGATGTCAGAAAAACAATACCACCAGCTCGTTGCCAATACCTTTTCTTATCTCAAAGCGATTCAGCTTGATGAGATGACAAGCAGCAAAGAAAAAGAGTTGCTTGCAAAGTCTTGCTTTATTCAAAGCCATATCAATGATGTAGAAGCGAATTACCGAAATAACGACTGGTCATCAGAAAAAGTATTAATCCTTACAGCTATGGCCTCTCATTTATGGTACCAAGGGAAAGATACTGTTCCTTCTTATTCTTTTGAACAATCTTGTCTCACTTCAGCCCCTGATTTATATGATGCCTACCAAGATCTTTTTCCAAAAGCCATTGCAGCTTATCAACGACTATATCCTGATCTTCAGGATAAGCAATTAAATACCTTAACACACCAAGCAATCCGAGTTGCTCAATTGTCTAATCAGCTTTTAACAGAAGAAAACTTAGAAACTATGGCACAGCCTTTCTTAGAGGCAACCGAATCAACTCGTTCAAAGATGACTAGGGATGTTTTAGAGTTAGAAAATAACCGTTTTTTTCAATCCATACTGAAGGACAAAGTATTTACTGAAGTTACTCAGGAAAATACGCTTACGTCTATTTCTAATTCTAAATCTTTCGAAATCTTAAATGCTCTTTCAGACCTTACTCCCCTTCCTGTCTCTGAAAACCAGTTAAAAACTATACAAGAAACTTCGTCTCACTATTATTTTGCCATTCCAGAAGGATTAGAGGAGCAACACTACAATCAACTGGTTGCTCATACCTTTTCTTATTTAAAATCAATTCATTTGGAACCCATAAGCCCCTTAAAAGAACAGGAACTTCTTGTTAAAGCCTGTTTTACCCAATGTCATTTAAAAGATGTTGCTCTCGATGAAAAAAATCAAGGGTGTTCAACACAACAAGTTTTTGCTTTAACAACCCTGGCATCCCATTTATGGTATCAAGGAAAAGATGATTCTTCTTATTCTTTTGAACAATCCTGTCTTGCCCATGCTACTGATTTACAAAAAGCTTATCAGGATCTTTTTCCTAAAGTGATTGCTGCCTATCAAGATATGTTTTCTCATCTTCCTGAAAAACAATTAAATGCCTTAGCACAACAGGCCATTGATATAGCACAACTATCGAACCAGCCCTTAACAAAAGAAAATCTAAACACCCTGGCGCAGCCCGTTTTTAACACATTTCTTACCAGAATAACAGATACATCACCAAGCTTACCGTCTTCGATCAATGAGCAAGAAGTCTTAAAATCAGGACAAGATCTCTCTTCTCCTTCAAGGTCTCTTGATTCTCGAGATGCAAAACAACAAGAGTCACATCCTTCTATTTCTTTAAAGCTTGACCCTTCCTTTGAAAAAGTAACAACCCATCTTATCGAGCAATACCGCCATCAAGAATTTCAACTCGAGATGAACCAAACAAAGAAACTTAATCTTGTTCATGAACTAGAGCGCTGATAATGTGGGTCTAAACTTGCTTTACTTTGAATAAGATTTTTTGGAATCTTTTAGCATTTACCCACCTATTTTAACAGGAGTTTTTTATCAATTTTTTAACGAAGCTATTGTATAATCTAAACTGTGCTTGTGGGGTTGGAAACTATATCAAATGAATAAAGCCAAGAAACTTTCAAATCTTTTATCTCATACTGCAATGATAGGTTGTATCGCCTTCAACTTATTGTTTTGTATTTTTTCTGTCCAGGCAAGTGTTGCGACTTCTGTTGTTGAAGAAGTTGATGAGGATGTTGCTGCTTCAACTGCCGTTCGCCCCATAATGCCTTTTAAACTTGGGTTTGAGTTTCAAGAAGTAAATGGGCTTTGTGGATGGGCATTAAATGATTCTAGACTTCAAAAGAAACCCATTTTCACTGTTCAAGACCCAACTGGGCACAAGCTTTGGCATTTGGAACTTGATACCAATGATATTGAATTTGTAACAGAACCTTTCTCTTATAAGCAAAGACCTTTGTTAGAACAATGCACTGCTACGATTCACCAATCCTTTGCAAAACTTGTCGAAATGCTAAATCAGCAAGAAGAAGGCGTTTCTTTTGCCCAATGGTTAAGTGTGATTCAATCCACATTAGGAAGAAGATACAATATTTTAGTCAATGATGAAATGATGTCTAAAGTTGCTCAAAGGACTCTTCAAAAACCATCAGAAGATTGGGCTCCTAAATTCAGTCCCCAAGCAACAATTCAACATCCATTAGAATTCACTATTCCTCTCTACTTTAATTTGCTTGGTTTTGACAATCCATCTTACACGCTTCCTTTTTCTGCGAGTTTACCTGGTGTCGAGTTTTTAAAGACGGCAATGAGAGAGGGTGATAGCGCCATGTTTGACAAGGTAATTTCTACTTATGCAAATCATAAGCTATCAGGTTTTATATTTTTACATGCTTTAACTTTGATCAGTATGACCCCAATCAAAGTCGATACAGACCAAGATATTTTAAGAGAAACCCTCGATTTCTTAACAAAATCTCATCAAGTTGACGTTAAATCAAGGTTAACTCTTATGTCACGCCGTCCATTTTCGCTTATGTGGCAAGATATCCAAAGTACTGTTAATGGGGTAGACTATCATGACTTTTTCTTGAAAATGATGGGGGCAAATCGTTCTTTTACTGAATGGAATGTGCCTGAATTATTGGAGAAAACAAATTATGCAGAACAATTCTTTGATCCATCAACAGGACAAGCTTTAGATTGTAGAGGACTGATACCCAATTTGGCAGAAGAATTTTACACGACCAATCAAGAGGTTTTAAATAGCCTAACTCACCATGGGGTTGTTAGTACGATTATGATTAGAAACTTTAAACGTGATATTAAGTTTGTTAGCTCACGGTCAATGATGTCTACAAGTTCCGGCCCTGTTGTTGTCCAGCAATCTCAACCTGTTAAAGATACCTTTAACAAATATTTTTCTGAAGCCCTCGCTTCTGTTGAGTCTCCAGAAAGAAGATGTTTTTTGGACTTAAACACAATGGAAGTTGCCAGTAGCCCTTTTGCATATGACGTTCTCTCACCTCCATTTTTTCTAGATTTAGAAAACTCAATGGGTAGATATAAACATGAGATTTCGCGGGAAAACGAACAATATGGAGAAGCAATTGTTGAAATTCGAGCTATTAGAGATGTAGCTCCACGTTTTTTCAAAAAAGTTAGGGTACAAGGAGCAACTCCCAAAATCGGAACCTTCCTAACAGATCCAAGTCAAATTGAAAATCAATCCCTACTTTTATTTAGATTTTTATTCGAATTTTCAAATGAAAATGTTCGAGACTTTTCAGTAGGATTATCCTATACTCTAGGCAACAAAGGGCTCCACTAAAAATCATCATGGGAGAATACAATGACATGGAAACTACTAGGCTTGAGCCTCATATTTTCTCAAATGTTGCTGGTCCCTGCAATGGGAAGTGGATGCAATTATAAGCTTCTTGATCTAGAAGCTGATGCAATCAACTCTAGACTTAGCTCACATCAAACTGTATCTCCAGATGAAATCAAAGAATCCTTAAGGTTTATCTATGATGAAAGCAGGATAGATGAGCAATATAAACAGCCTGAAAAATTCCGTGAATTATACGACCTAATGATAACCGAAGTAGAGGGCTCTTTTTCTCGGAAATTTGTTGAAGATTGTAAGAGTATTTTTGACGCTGATGACAGCGATCTTAAAACAAAATCATCTGTTCACCTTTTACTAGAAAAATTTAGAGAAAAATACACCCGATTAATTAGGCTTATTAGAAGGCATGAACAGGCGCTAGAAAAAGAAAATCTAGAGCCAGAAGGTAGTAATACTTTTACAGATAAAAGCGATGTTTTTAAAATGTTCTTTGATAAGCCGCAGCCCAGACACTAATAATAACCACTGGGTCAGCGGTTCGAGTCCGTCTCGGGGAGCCAATTAAATCAAAACTTGATGTACTTTTTGTTTTTTCCTCAAAAATTCTTGATGCTACTTTTTAAAACCCAGACTTCCTAATAATGAAAACAGCATCATTTGTATGAGAGGAAAAAATCAGTCAATATTGCTCTGAGGATTGGTTTGTTTTTAGCTGATTGGCTTGAACTCATAAATTTAGATACCAATGCATTTCTCTGTAATCCACTTCAAATAATATTTATTATGAAAAATTCCTTTTTGTAAAATCTAGAAAGAAAATCAATAAAATTCAGTTTTAGTTCAACTATTTTTCTAAAAGTCACCCAAAATAAGAACTTTCTTAAAGAATACACTTCGACACATTATCTCCAACTAAGTAGTATTTATCCATTGTCTTTAGAATCTCAAAGGTTTTTACATTTATGGTTCAGGTTACTATTCAAACTTCAAGAAACTCTTCTTCAATCATAAAGTTAATTCAATCTTTTTTCTCTATGCCATTTTTAAAGTGGTTTATTAGTAAAGGATATTATCAGGGTGTATTTTGGTCTGTTATGATTTCAGTTTTTAGCGTAACTAATGATGTTTTGATGCGTTTTTTAGGTGAACGTTTACATGTCATAGAAATTTCTTTTTTTCGCTTTCTTTTTAGTATGCTATCTGTTTTACCTTTTATGTTAAATCGTGGTCTTTCTCCTTTTAAAACAACGCAACCCAAAATGCATGCTTTACGTGCTATTGTTGGAGCAATAGCTCTAGGTCTATGTTGTTATTCAGTTAACATTATGCCTCTTTCAGAGAATACCACTATCATGTTTACTGAGCCTTTATTTTTCTTACCTCTTGCTTTTCTTTTGTTAAAAGAAAAAGTTGACGCATCCCGTTGGATTGCAACTATGGTTGGGTTTATTGGCCTATTAATCATTTTACGTCCTGGTTCTCAAACATTTCATGTCGTAGCATTTGTTCCTATAACATCCGCCATACTCTTTGCTTTTTCTAATGTAATGGTTAAAAAAATGACCAATGAATGCACATTTACTATGCTCTTTTATTTTGGTGTTGGTACAACATTGTTTACACTAATTCCCCTTTTGTTTTTTTGGGAAATACCAACGCTTAGAGAACTTGGTCTATTAATTATGTTAGGCATTGGTGGCAATATGATTCAAGTTTGTTTATTTCGAGCATATTCCTCAACAGATGCCTCTGCACTAGCTCCTTTTCGATATACAGAATTTGTTGTTTCAGCAATTTTTGGATATCTGTTTTTTACCCAGATTCCAACAATCTGGGTACTTAGCGGAGCACTTATAATAAGTACAAGCACCCTTTACATTACAATTATTGAAACAAGAAAAGAACAAAAGGTTCTGGATTGATAGAATTGAAGTGCTTTTAACGAAACTCTAATAATAACTCCTATAAGAAAAATCTTTTCTGTAGGGTGTGCAGTTGACCCACCTAGGTACTAGGTATTGCGATAATTTTGGTTAACCGGAAAATACTGGTAACCATTGCTCCAGCATATCATATTTAGATATTTCAAATAGGCTTTTCATTGGGAACATGTCTATAAAATTTATAATAGTCACAGGATACTATTTCATAACTTAAAAATTATATCTAGTATCTATGGGAGGAACTGCATAGCTCAGATTTTTTTACAAAATCTTCTCCCATACATTCAATGAATAATAGTGCTGTGCAATATAACAACTATTTAAGACTGCTTGAGCTTGGTTTATATCCGAATAAAAATTTATACAAATTTGCGCTTAGAATAAGTTTAATAATTGTCACGCCAAAATTAGCGGTCATAATCTTATCCTCCTTAAAAGTATAAACAACTATCTAATACTTATTATAACAATAATAGTTTTAATTTAAGTAATTTTAAATCAAATAATTACCAAAATTAGTTTTTTAAAACAACACTTAACCCATCGCTCATAGGAATAAGACAAGCCTCTACTCGTTTATCCTTATTAATCTTTTTATTTAGCTCATCAATGATCTTAGCGCCTTTATTTTTTGTCTTAGGGTTTGCTACTTCCCCCGATAAAAATGTATTATCAATAATAATAACTCCACCGGGGCGTACTAGACGAAGACACTCTTCGTAGTAATTATCATAATTTTCTTTATCAGCATCTATAAAAGCTAAATCAAAAGAATTTGGTTTTAAGGTTTTTAAAGTGTCTAAGGCAGCTCCTATTCTCAAATCAATTTTATTTCTAATGTTAGCATCACCCCAAGCCTCTTCTCCTATTTTTATGACATTAGGATCATTTTCACATGTCAGAACAATTCCATCTTTTGGCAAATTTAAAGCAATTCCTAAGGTTGTATAACCTGTAAAAGTCCCAATTTCTAAAACATTTTTCGCTTTAATTATATTAACAAAAAGGCTAATAAGTGCTGTTACTTCTACTGCTGCTTGTTTGTCACTATCAGGAGATTTTTGCGTTTTTTCACGAAGGAGTGTTAGGTTATGTGGTTCTCTATACCCTATTTTTTTAAAATAGGTATGCAACTTTCCTTCTAAATGAAGTACTGTTTGTGCCATTACTTTATTCCCTTCATAATTTATGCTTTTATTTTTCGTAAAACTCTAGAATTTAATGAACGCAATTTTTCTAAAAATAACCTTTTTATTGGTTGTGATATGCTCCCGACTGCTCATGAAAATTATACATTTCGTTAACAGAAAACCAGGGAGAAGAAGATGAGTTTAATTTGTTGTTACTAAGAACAGTATAAAACTCTTTTCTATCACTTTTTTTCCTAATTTTAAAATTCTCTTTAGAAAATAATTTATTATTCTCTTTACACTTTAAATCAAGAAAGTCCCATAAAGTCTCTGCTTTTTCAAGAGCTGCCATCCAAAGAAAATGGTTGTTTTCTTTTCTTGTATGCATAACACGTATTCCAATAGATAACCGGGAAATATTTTCCTTATCTATGCTCTCTTTCAAATTCTTATTGAGTTCATTAATATTGCCCATGGAAGCACCATTAGAATGAAATAAAGCGGGATCAAAAAGCACAAATTCTCCTGGCTCTGTTTTAACTTGATATTCTTCGATGTCATTATTTTTATACAAATCTAATATATAAATAAGTTGAGGATAACGAGATATACGAGATAAGGTTAGAATTTCATTATTTTTATCATCATAAGGCAATATATTTTTATTTATAATATAATTAGAAATACAACCGCAATACATCGCTAACTTTTCATCAATATCAATATTGTGATCAACTAAGTATTTTAACGTTGTCAGGTTATGTAAAATAGCTTTATGCGTTCCGGTAAACAATGAAAGCCTACTTGCTCCAACGTTGCTAACAGCCATATGAAAAGTTATCAAAGGCGTTGTGATTTGTGGTGAAGTTTGGTCAAGTAAATAATAAGCATAATCTTGGTGAACATTTACACCCTTTTCTGATTCATCAACTACAAATAAACCCACTGAAAAAAATAACTCGTCTTCATCCACATTAAAAATACTCATACATTTTTTCACAATATAATCATAATTATTTTTTAATAGTTTAACTACTGATGATAAATATAAATGCCCAACATAATCAGGAAATTTAGAATATTTTTTTTCATAAAATCCAGATTGGACATTATTTACATGGTTGACATACTCATCTCTTAAGGCAAGCAAATCATTATTTGAAACATTGGGGAATTTATATATTTGAGAGATATATCCCTTAGTGTAAAACTCTTCTATTTCACTTTCTTTTAAAAAATCACCTCCCATTAATTCAGAAGTATATTTTTTTTTGGAAAAACGAACTTGTCTTAAAAGAAGGTTTTCATGAAAGCCAGCAACATTTTTTATAGTATCAAAGATGCTGTATTTATTCTGCTTGTATTTTAATAAATCTTCAGTTAATAGAGATTCAATATTTTTTGAGTAAGATAGCAGACTTTGACGCAAAGCTTCTTCCGATTTTCTTGTAGCTTCTAATAATGTAACCATATGACTTTTCCTTTATCTTAAAGAAGAAGGTTATAACCTAAGCTCTAATAGCAAATAATGCTCCAGAATATACACACAAATAGCATTAGAAATAGGTTAATACCTTCTCACTTCATAATTTAAAGCAATGAATTAAACCTTAATAAAAAGTCTTTCATTTGTGTCCACACCAATTTTTTTTAATGATCGTATATTTTATTTACGAAATGCATAAACCATGTAGATAGGCACTTCTTTAGTAGAAAGTTTGTCTTCATGTTTTTCAACTCTGTATCCTTTTTGAGATAAAAGCTGATCAATTTTCTTAGTTTCTTCTTCTCCAATATGATGAAGTTCAAAAGCTATTTGCTTAATCTTAACCCAATCATTATCTTTTATTCCTTCTAAAACATAAAGTTCAGCACGCTGAACATCCATTTTGAGAAGATCAATCTGTTTTATTTTTTCTTTTTCTATAATTGAACTTAAAGTTACTAATTTGCAGATCTCTTCTTTCGGAACTAATGCAGCTTCTGCAGATTTAGAATCAACCACATTTTCCATCCTGCTTTTATCTCCTCCCATGCTCAAATGGTCTGGATAAAATGTGGAAAACGTTGAGAAATTTGGATAAAAATGAAATTTTGCTTCTTCTTCTTTGTTTGATAAGCCAACCTCGAATATTTTACATCTACTTGAATATTTCTTTGTGTTTTCTTTTAAAACCTTAAATGTCTCTGGTGATGGTTCAAAAGCATATACACTTGATTTTGGAAATTTTTCCAATACATAAATAGTAAATAATCCTATATTTGCACCAGCATCAACTACTACAGAATCTTCCTTCAAAGATATTCCACCCGAAGTATAAACTTTATCTTGATAAATTTCAGAATATAAAAATTCAACTTCGTGCTTATTGATGCAAAATATTGTTTCTCCATTAGGCAGTTTATGTTTTTCCATTTTTCAAAAATCTCCATGTTTAAAGTTATAAAATTTCATATTAATAAAAGATAGTTTAAACACCCTAGCTTTATAAGTTGAAGCTTCTAACACATAAGAAATTTTTTATTCAACAAGAAAAAAATATTTTATTCCCATATTTTGTAAAATTTAGACTTATT
>DAHVSZ010000043.1 GCA_027328625.1 Candidatus Paracaedibacteraceae bacterium
TAAAATTCAGACAATCTAAAAAGAAAATCCCTTCTCTTCAACAAACCACACTTTTCTCCCGATATGTCGCAAGACCCAATATAGAAAAGTGGCAGCTTATCGCACGTTCCCTATCCTAGGGCCGTTTGCGCCCGCAACCCAACTTTGCAATGGTCTCCATTAAAGATGATATTTATCTTTAAAATTTTTAACTAATTCTAAATTTATTAACTTACTTATATCTGGGTTTAGTTTTTTAGCCGGCCACTCCGTTATTGGAATTTCCAAGGCCTCCAAAATTGAATCGTATGCTGATTGCTTATGTAAATTATCATAATTCGAACTAATCATTACTTCATAAAGGTAACTTGCCATCAGGTTTCTTAATTTAACATCTACCTTGTTAATAACAGCTCCTAAACTCATTGCTGCAAGACCACGTACGTTGCTGTATGGATCTTCCGTAGCCACTTTCAGACCTTTCTCAGCATATTCAGCAATTTTAAGACGTCCTAATAAAGAACCTATAACTATTTCTCTAATGAAGTCATTTTCGTGTTCCAAATGTTTAGCTACCAAAGGCACTAGATCTATTAACCTAGCATCAGTAACAAAACTAATAGCGGCAGATAATTCTTTTGAATCAGCATCTTCTAAATAAGCTTTTAAAATTTCTAGAGATTCTTTTGATAATTTTTCATTATTGTCAAAATATTCATTACGGATTTCTTTAACTGTTTTCATATTTCTATGTCCTTGGCACAAACTTTTCAGTATGATCTAGCAATTTACTAGCTTTTGACAATTCTTGCTGCAACACTTGCTTCTCAACGACTGAAACACTAGGCGATGCTATACGGCTTTTAAGTTGTTCGATATGATTCATAAGTCCATTTTGTGTTTGTCTCACCTTCGTAACGTGATCAAACGAACGACCTGTTTCTTGGGCTAGGGGTATTTGTTTTCCTTGTCTTTCTATCCAAGCAGCTCTTAATGTTGTTTCATTTTTACCTTTTCCAGCTCGTTCAAATAACTGCCCCTTATATTTATCTGTCTTTCCTAAAAGACGCATTGTCTCTTTGGAAAATTTAGGAATTTCTTTGGCAGCTTCTTTTGTTATTGCTCCTTTAGCAATACTAACTTCAGTTTTGGGAACTTGTTTTGCAACTTGTTGAACAATACTAGTTTCAGCTTTAGCAACTTGTTTTAAAGAAGCTGGTGTTAGTTTGGACGCATCAGCAAAAATTTTAGAACTAATACCAGATAAAGAAGCTCTTAATCCAGGATTTTTTGCAAGAACATATTCCATAGCAGCTTCAGCCGAAGGAAAACCCATTTTCCCAACAAAATAACCAACGGTTTTACCGCCCACATGCCTTACAACTTGAGCACCAACTTTACCTACAGCTCCACATACTGCTGCTGTAGCAACTTCAATTCCTAGTTGCTTCAAAGCAGAAACAGTTCCTCCTTCTTTATAGGCACTATAAACACAGTATCCAGAATAACAGGCACTTGCCGCCATGACACCATATAACGCAAGAACAGCAAAGTTGTTATCTAAAGCATTGGCTGCTGTATATTGGGCCGTTGACACATCACCACCAGCTAATAATGCTGATGTAGCTGCTGTAAGTTTGCCCCAATCTTGCACTGTTCTTATTTTAGAAGAATAAGATTGCATTTCTTCTGCATATAAACTCTTAAATTCCGATTCTGTTAAGCGCCGACCTTTTTGACTTTCCACACTACGCGCCTTGGTTGTAAGGCGAGCCGTATCTATTGCGTCAGGCTTAAACAAATCCGCAACAGTTTCAGCTATAAAAGAACCCATAGCTCCTCCTAAAGCACCACGAACAGGATCATCACTAATAACAGCACCAGTCATAGCTCCTAAGGCTGCATGAACCAATTTATGACTTACAGGATCTAAATCTCCATTCCCATAGGAAATCCCAATCTCGTTGGCCATACAAGAACTTAAAGTACCTGCAGCAATTCCTTTCAAACAGTTCAAAATAGCATCTTCTGGTTTTTCGCCCCTCAGTAAACTCACACCTGTGTTGATACCTCCTTTCAAGGCTTGTTCTTTTAGATGTTCTGTAAAGACTTTAGCTCCTCCACCAATATTAACTTGAAATACGTTAGCCAAGCCGGCTGTTGCCCCTGCTGTTAATGCTGAAAATGCAAGAGATTTAAGCGTATCTGTACTCGCTAAACTTTGAGCAGCCTTAATTAAATCACCTTTATTATTGATAATAGCAATAGCCGACTGGCTACATAAACCTGTAAAGACTGCTTGAGTCATCCCCGCAACGATAGTTGCACTTGTGCCGCTTAAACCAAGAGCACCTCCTGCAAATGCTGCACCTAGTGCTGACCCTGTTCCGGCTGTTGCTAATGTTACAGCTAAGGATATAAGAATAGCACAGGGAGCAGCCAACCCCGATGCTTCTTTCAGATCTCTAAGGTGGACTTCATCAAGCCATTTGATGGTTGTGCCGCCACTTTGTCTCTCAATTTCATCCAAATAACCAAGAGTTTTTCCTTTAACTTGTTCAACCAAAACTTTTCCTGCAACAAGATCAATAGATCCACTAAAGTGAGAAGCTCTATAATTTTTGTCTTGTCTTGCTTCAGCTTTTTGACTTTGCCAAAAGAAATTAGCTTTTTGTTGATGATCTGATAGATAAGACTCATTCACCCCTTGTAAAAGTTCAACAACACCTTCCATAGCTTTTAAAACTGTACGAGGTGCTTGCATACGCACATTTGTTAATTGAAGATTACCATGTAATGATTCTATTTCGGCGGGTTGGTCACTTCTAATATCAGCACCCAGTGACGTTGCTTTTCCTGATTTTTTATCAATAATCTTTTTAGAAAACCATCCTTCTTGATGATGTTTATGTTCAAATTCACTAACATTACGGACATCGCGAATATAAATGCTTGAATCTGCTAGTAAAGTCACCTTTTTAGCTTTGATATGAGGTGCATCAAGCACCTGCCCTCCTCCGGCAACTGCTGAGAATCCCCCTCCTGCTTCATGATGAGCGACAGAGTGTGTTAGTTCATATTCTTTTGTTTGTCCATACTTATACCGAGACAAGCGCTGACGTTCTAGGCGTAAAGCTTCATCCAATATATGCCCACCGGCCTGAAGTCTTGTATCTCTTCCTGATGCAGTTGTCACACCCACTTGACGAATGTTTTGTTGGGCCTGAAGATAAATAGATTGAGCAGCTTTCAAAGAAGTTTGTTTGAGCTGATCTGAGTAATTTCCCCGACTACCCGAACGAACGGCTAATGATTCTAAAAGAAGATTAATCCCCTCTGCCTGGATGCTACTGCCAGCTTCCATTTTTGCTGCTTTGACTTCCACATCACCCATAGCTGCTCGGATTTCCGCATCTCTTACAGTACGAATAAAGGCTTCACAAATGCTGATATTTCCTCTCTCCGCTGAAAGTAACAGAGATCCGACATCCATATCAGCTGTGACTGTAGCACCTGTAAGAGTTTCTATTCCTACATGTCCTCCGCTTGAAAGTGCAGCAGCAACATCAGCATCATTGACAACAACTGTTATATTATCTCGCCAATGGGTTGCTTCATGAATAGCCAAAGATTCTTTAATGGCAAGCATTTTGACATGATCACAATCTGCCAGATCATGAGCTAATTTAATAGCACCAGCTAATCCCCCTTCATATTGTTTTAAATCAATCTCGGCCTGTTGAGCATGGATTTGTTCGGGACTTAATTGAGCTTGATCTGATGTTAATCTAAAATGAGCAGCTTTATCTTGATGATGACCCTTTACAGTCATTCCCGTTAGGTTTGCTTGTTCTGATTCTACATCCAAATCGTCAACAACAAGAAGGGTTTGATCAACATCAAGCTTTGGCGCGAAAACACTGAGAACATCAGCCATTACACGAGCGCGATTGATCTGTAATAGTCTCTGGAACTGGATATTTCCCTCATGAGTTCTGAACTGTCCTTCAAGTAACCCCTTTTCACCCTCTATTATTAATGTGTCAAAAGGATCCTCATCATCTCGATCAAGATCACAAATGGTTACAAGTGGTGCGGCTAGTTTTAATTCTTTCTGTTGAGTCCGAACGGCACCTAGAAAATGAATAGCACGTTGTTCAGGACTTGTTTTTATGGATTTGACTCTCAAATGACCCGTCACCGTCGTTTTGCCAGTTGTTGCTAGATGTCCAGCAGTTGAGCTACCTGAAATTACTAATGTTGACGCCGTTTGTTCTATATTAGCTTCTGATGCATGAAGATTATGCAGTCGATGGTAGGTACCGGCCAATATTAATGACTCTATACCCGTTTGGATCGTAACATCATCTAACAGTAATTCTTCAGCATCAATGATAGATGTTTCTTGAGTTTGAATTCTGCTTGAATTTATCCCTGTAAAAAATGTTGTTACATCTAATTTTCTAACATCAATGCTGCCAGAATAAAAATGTCGACTCTTAACTGAAAACTCCCCTGTTGCAATTGGTGTTGAAGCGTGAACGCCATCAACTCCCTCTATATTAATGGCTTCAGAAAATCCACGAAAATAAGAAGGTCTGTTTGCAGAATTTAAATCACGAGAAGTACAATTAATCCACACAGATTTTGCATCAACATCTAGAGTTTTTCCAGATAGAATCCCATGTAAGTTTATTCTTGAGTGTTGCGCTTGTAGACTGAGTTGATCCTTAGCTTTAATCCTTACACCTTTCGGAATAACGAGAGCTTCTTTAATCTCTCGGTCACTTCCGAGATACCAAAGGAAAATATCTCTCCCCTCTAGTTGTCTAGAATCAGTCCAATTCATGTTGTGTGTTGATAAAGCTATATCCTCTAGGGTTAAAAGATTGGCTTCAATAAAGAGATTTGAAAGCCCAGATGTTCGAGGTTCATCAGCAACGAATTGTATTTTTCCATTAGCTTTCACAGATGATTTCAAAGTAATCGTATGAGCTTGAACATCTAATCCACCTTTTAAAGGAAAATACTTTTCATTAGTTGGAATTTTAAAATCAAGAACAACAGCACCGGTAGAACGGACTATAAAATCAGTTAATTCTGGACCATAATGAAAATAACCCACATGAACACTTCTATCTCTACCACTTTCTTCTTCTTTCTTTCCTACATCAGCTTCTAAAGCAACATCTTTTCCATCTAGATTTCCTTCTCCTGTTAATCGAAAAGCTTTAAGAGAAAGATAAGGAGCATGTAAATCTCCATTCATTTGAATATGGCTTCTATCTGTATGCGTTTGAGCAGCCATCAAAATAGCTTCTTCAGAAATCCAACAGCTCTTCGGCTCTATATTCAAAGTTTGAGCGTCAACGGTAATCGCCTTGTGAGATTCAACCAAAAGATCTGATACAAAAGTCACATCTTGTTTTGGAAAAAGAAGTTTGACATCTCTGCCGGAACGTTGAGATTGCTCAAAACGAATAGGAATAGATGCGTGTATTTTGTCGGATATTCGTGTCCAAATTCGTCCTAAACTTTGAATAGATCCTTTGATGACTGAAGATGTTGAAAAAAATCGTTGATCATAAAATGAATCAACCGGAAAAGCACTAACAACTTCACCGGTATTATTTTGGAGTCTTAGTACTTTTTCTGTAGAGTTAGCATCTCTTTTTTCTACACAAAAACGACCAGAGTTTTGAAGAATAAATTTGCTTTGTTGATTTAAAGTGCCAATGCTTACTTCACCTTGGTTATGCCATATCCTGGGAGTACTCTTTCCTATAGTATCAATAACATTGGGAGGTACTTGCATATAACCGGCCTTAAAAATGCCTTGAGAACCTATACGAACATTCGCTGCTGTTTGAAGCATAGTCGAAGATACTGATGCACTGGCATCTAGCAAACCGTTAATAATCCATTCATTTGCATCAATACTTCCACCTAAACCAATAATTAATTCACTATCATCAAGAAGAGCCAACGTATCAGCCCGAAATACTTTTAAAGGCCCATCACTTTCAATATTGCCAGCTATAGAAGCCTGCCCACGTTGTGTTCCTTGAAATGATAAATTGATTCCTTCTGAGCCAATGTAAGACGTGTTTCCAACAGCTTCGATACCTAGAGATGTTAAATAATTAATCAATTCAGGATTTTGTTGTGAAAGTTTATTGAGAACGCTCTCTGAATAAAGATGATCTTGATGTAAACGTACCGTTGATTCTCCTCCTTTTCCAGTACTGCTAGCTTCTATATAAAGCCCTTTTGTATCAAAGTAAGCATTGACCATAGCATCTAGATTCTGTCCATTTTGAGAAGGAAGTCTCAGGTGTGTTTTTCCTTTGGCATAGACAAGACCAGCCCAATCAAAAAAATGAGAGGACTCTCCGATAGAGGATGTTGACTCTACATCGACAAACCCTTTTTCACTTCCTTCATCTTCAATCGTTAAAGTATTTTGGTATCCGCTTACCAAAAGAGCGTGAATAGCGTCAAATCCTTTAATACGAAGAGCGTATCCTTCCACAATCCCTGTTAAAGGTTGAAGAGAATTATAACTATGTATTGCTAAAATAGCATCACTTCGGATAAGACCTGTATTATCCAAGTGCTTTTTGATATGGACTGACCATTCATCATGCACATGTGTTGTTTGTCCCCATTCGTTGCTTAAAAAATCAACAACACCTTGGTTCAACCAAGTTTGAATATTAACAGTGCGATGTATTGGCTCAATTCCTTGTGGAGTACCATAAAATTGGATTGTACTCAGGTTATCTAAAAGAGGTAAATTGAGTTCCGTAATATTGGCTGGAACCTCACACATAACCGTACCAGCATTCCGAAAAACAGCATTATGCGCTAATTGATGAAACTCATCATATGAGAGATCAAGAGTACCGTTATTGATGACCTGCCATGAATCACTTCGAAGTGTTGTCATAAGAGATGACCATTGTTCAGGAGACAGCTGAGATCTAATCAAAACTATACGATTAGCTTCATCAAGTTCAATGTTTTCTTGAGCAATAGATACAAGAGGTTGGAAAAATATAAGAAAAGCACACAAAACTCTAATACATTTGCTAAAAAAACTATATCGTAGCTTGTTTAATGTTATATGCATGATATTTTTCCTTGTTTATTTGTAACGTTGCAAATTCTACATCAACCCTAAAACGCTACTGCCATTTCTCTGAATAATTCTGGAGTCACAGGTTGAAAATGCTGTTGTTGCTCTTTCGCTAAATTTTCCTCAAAACGCGCAGACAATATAGCTTTCAAAGGTAAATCTGCAGAAAAAGCCTCGAGAAAAGCTTGCACATCTGCTTGTTCTCGAGTTGCCAGATCAATATCTACAAATCTAAGAGCTACAACTTTTTTCGCCGATATATTTAAATGTTGATATACTTTATCCGTTACTTCGTCTATCCATTGTTGGCCTTGCAAACGAATAGCATTCGAGTGTTTGCCATTTATACCAGACCATAGATCCCTATAAATCTGTGCGAATTTGTAACCATCTCTTAAAAGGTACAGACTAGCTAAACTCCTATTCATAAAAACAACTGCAAAGTCTTTCACTATATTATGTACTTCATCCAAATGATTTATAAGACGCAACAAGCTATTGGTTTTCATCGCCTCTGTCCACGGACAGAAGACACTTTCTTTCATTTCTTCAAAAGCTTGACGGTAATATCCTTCATCAGTAAGTTGTCGAAAACGGAGAAAACTTATCTCTCGACGATTTGCAAATTTGAGATTCCATGCAGCAGCACACTGTTCTTTATCTTTTAACTCATTGCGACGTGCCATTCTTGCTTTTTCTATAAATTCATAATCTCCAAATGTTTTTTGATATTCTTCAGTTAATTGTAAACCCATAATTGGGTGTGCTAATGTGATATCACTCTCAATAATATTCTCTGCAGCAAAAACAAATAATGATGACAAAGTTACAATAAAAATTACAGTATATAACTGCCTATGCATTACATGTCCTCCCTAATTAGAAATTGGCTAATGAGTTCACGCCGAAGCTGTATTTCAAGAACTTGTAATTGAGGATGTGCTAAAAACCTTGTAAGAGCCGCTTCAGCTTTCTGTTGTTCTGCCTGACGATGAGCCTCCAAAATTTGCGTTTGTTCAGCATCAAACCCTTCTAAAACTTGACGAACTGATTGTAAAGTAACGTCATCTTGTCCTTCAAAAACAAGTCTACGTATTAACTGAGCAAGCCGTTCTTTAGCACCGTTTAATGCTGTTGTTTTCCATAGTGCACTTTGTTCAGCGTTAGCATTTTGTATTCCATATACCCATGCTTGACCATATTTTTTTGTGTGTATGGAAGCCCAAAACTTATCTTGATCAATCATAGCTTGTCTGATGTCTCTAGAAATATCTCCCTGATAATCTGCAGGAATCATTCTTCGTAAAATTCGGTCATTATCTTGCCATCCAACAATATCGGGTGGTCTATTATCACTATTAAAACCACCAAACGACCTAACCCAGCTATTAATTGGTCTCGTATCTTGCCCATTTACTGAAGGATGAGACCCTGGACTAACACTGTAACCAAAAGACATGTAAACATTTGATGGATTATTTTCACCAGTGTATCCATAAAAATACTTATTAGGTGCTTTAATCCTTTCCACTCCTATCTCGCTATCCTGGGCATACAATGCAGTGCACCATAACAAATTTAAAATTATGGGTTGCAATTGTTTATACATTACATGTCTCCACTATTCAAAAATCTTCCAGCTAGTTCGCGTCGTAGATTTAATTCGAGGACTTGCATCTGAGGGTGTTGTAAAAACCTAGCAAGAGCCGCTTCAGCTTTTTGCTGTTCTGTTTGACGATGAGCCTCTAAAATTTGCAGATGATCTGCATTAAATCCTTCTAAAATTTGATGAATTGATTGCAAAACATCCTCATCTTGGCCTTCGAAAACAAATCTGCGTGTTAGTTGTGTGAGTTGTTCCTTGCACTTAGTAAATGCTTTTTCTTCATACATTTCTACAATCCTTCTCAGTCGAAGAACGCTTTGATTATCACTCATCCATGGGGTATCTTGGAGAATTTGTTCTAGTTTGGCTTTCACGTTTCTAACCTTTCCTAAACTAAGCAAGTGGTTTATTTCATCCTGTGTATCCTCATGGATTCTCAATAATTCTTTGATTGCGAGTTTACCTGTCAGACTACTTGGCTCTGCTGCTTTCAGATTACTCTGAGGCAAAAAACATGCGCTTCGATGATAAAATACGGCATTAAGGTCTTGCGTTGAGTCTGGTAACCCAAACAAACATGTGAGACTTTTTCTACTAGCAAGCACACCAGGTTCTTCCTTCGTCCTTGCGTTAAGTAGTGCTTCTGGCATTTCTAAACGGTGTCTAGTAGATTTCCAATTATCAGGACTCATATAATGTTTAAACACTATGACATGATTGCTCACAAGGTTATCATTTGTACTACTCTTTCCAACACTAGTACAACCAGCCTCTGTTCTGTAGTGCGCCGTGACCTGCCACCCCCATTCAATTTGTAATTGGTCTGCTGCGTTGCATTGTTGATGATTTAAAATTGAAATTACATTGATATATAATAAAAACAAAGATATCTTCAAAATATTCTTACACATTTTACCCTTTCCTTATTTCTCGTTGTTAATGTTGCCAAAAATTGACTTTCAGTGCCATTTCCTTACTTATTTACATTAATGATCTTGCCAATGTTGTATCTAATACATTTTGAGCAGTCAGATTTCCATGACGGTTAGGATCGCTAGCTAGATGAGCAAATGCTTCTAAAAAACGATGTTTTTGTTCTTGCAGACATAAACTTTTAAACCACCTTTTCTTTTTTTCATCTGTTGTAAGAGGAGTTGTAAACGCTATCAGGCGTGCACGTGAATCAACTATGTCTTGAGGCAAACCACGACTTTCAACAACAAGTTTTGCAGATGTAAGAAATTTTGCAACATTATTAGTAGCTACAGCTTGCAATTCAGCAGGTTGATAACCTTGTAACCAAGCATCGAGTATAACTTGTGAATCTGACCAACATTTCTGCAAACGGAATGCAAAAACCTCTCGATAAAATACTTTCTGTTTGTTAATGTCTTGTCGCCAATGCTTTCTCCATACATCAGGAGAGTTATTAGAAAAATCTTCTAAAGATTTTAATGCAGACCAGCTCCCAATCATCACTGGCTTATCGTATAAGCCATCATCTTTACGTATACTGATAAACACAACAGGCCAGTGTTGGTCAGGTTGAGCAGCTATAGAGCGAGCATAACCTTTCATAAATGCTTTCATATTCGCTTCATTAATAGCATTACTTGTTAAATCCAAAAGCAAAAAAGGATTATCTTGGCGAGGATCTTGTAACGCTGCGACCCACTGCGCATGATCTTCTAATGTTAATAAATTTTCAGATAGATTGAGCATCCGCAAATGGCTATTTTGTCCTACCCCTTTTTTGACAATAGCCATCAAAAGCCCACTTCTTTGTTGATCCAATCCATTATCACTTAAATCAAAATGTTCAAGAACACTATTTGGACATTCTATACAATCGATTGCAACCTCTAAACTCCCCAATAAATCATTCGCCGTGCCTCCTAATTTATTCCGTGCAAAATTAAAAGAGCGAACTCTCCCTTCTAAGCCTGGTATAAACTTCTCTAAACCACGTACTCTTCCTTTAAAACCAAAAGCAATAAGCTTTCCATATAAACTTGCGATTGGACCTAAACCATTATCGCTCACATCTAATAAATAAAGGCCGGTTAACTTATTTGCCACAATATCACAGAGTGCTGTATGAGCATCCTCATCAATAGCTTGTTCTTCCTTCTTAAAAGCTTTTGCTAATCGTAATTCTTTTACATCTTGAGGCTTAGGTAGATGTTGTAACAAAGTCGGCACATCATCGTGATTATCAAATTGTCTTCCAGATAAATCAATCACTCGCCACGTTTGTTGAACTCCATGGCGAAGCATAACCAACTGATCAGCTAATTGATAATAACCTCCTCCTGGAACAACCCAAGTTGCTCTAAAAACTTCCTTATCTACTTCTGCAGCTTGAACCAATGTAATTGTAAAAATAACCCATAACCATAAATATATCTTCTTTATCATTAGACTCTCCCCTCAAAATTCTTTTTAAAACGATCGGCTTCTCCTCCTAAGTCAAATGGTTCATAAACAGCAACCTCTTTAAGGCAATCCGTATGGGCTTTATTTCCATCCAAAATACCTTGAGTAAGACCGTTAAATCCTAAGATCACTTTTCCTCTTGTTGCTACTCGTTGAGAACGCCGCTGTAGAGCACCATTCATATCCCATAATGCTGGATCTTGGATTTTATTACCCTTCACATCCAAATACACAAGTTCAGGTAATTTGCCCACATCTCGAATAAGTGAGGTAAGTTTCCCTGCTTGAGCAAAAACGGCGTCTGTTATGTCATTAAAAGACAAAATGACTCGCTTAATTTTTCTCTGCTTTCCAACAAGTACATTATGTATTCTTTCGAGATCAGCATCATCTAAATGCATGAAGCGCAAACTCAAGGTTTCAATCTCACTACATGCACCCAAATCTAATACGCGTAAAACAATCCCCAAAACGTTTGATTGTTGATCGTTTGGCTGTTTTGGAGGAAAACGCAAAGCTACATCAATATGATTACATTTTGGTTTTCCAGGTTTGCTCCATTCGGTTAGAACTGTTTCAAATCCCCCTAAATCAGAACTAGGTGTACCAAAAAAATGAAACCCATAACCTCTGTTTCGCTGCACCAGATCTTTTAAAGAACGAATATCAATGCCATCTTCGCACATAATCTGCCCAATTCTTTCTTGTAAAATTTGCTTGATACCTGCATTAGCCATAACATTTTCTGGTAATGCCTCAGGGACTCTAAATTTAAATGTATTCCACAAAACGCGATCTGCAGGTAATGAAAATGGATAATTGTTGTATAAAGCTTCTCCTTCCATATAGGTAAAAGGCAATATTTGTGGATTAATGACAAATGCTTCATCTGCTGGTACAACTTGCTGAGCTTGGACCGTTTCTGCACTTCCTACACTCATTGTCTCTGCGCGATCATCAAGATCGATATCAGCGCTTATACAAACAGACGGTATTAGATAAAGACCCAATATAAGTATTAATTTTAAGCTCATGATCATCTCCTAAATTTTTTAACCTCTTGCATCTTTTAAAACAGAACATTTAACCATTTTTAAACTGTAGCATACACAGACATGTTAGTATTTACTCCATTTTATTTACATAGCATTATCTGTTTGACTCAATAACCAACCAGCTAGTTCGCGACGTAGATTTAATTCTAATGCTTGGATTGCTGGATCCCTTATAAATTGGTTCAGAATATGTGTGGTACGGAGAATTCCAGTTTGTCTTTCAGTACTGAGAAGTTCTACAGTATCTTGATCAAAACCTTTTTGTATTTTTTCGATTGCTTCGAAGTCATCGTCGATTATAGCAGCCTTGACGCGCTGTTGTTCCCTATCGCGAATAGCTATTTTGGCCAATTCAATCATTGCATTTTTTAGATTAAGGCCCGGGATCTGAATTTGGTAAAATTGTGTTCTGTCCGAAGCTACTCCAAACTCGCCTCGTGCAATAGCACCTAGTACTTCTTCTCGTGCCTTTACTTTTTTTTCTGCGGTTCGACATTCATTCTTTACTGCATCCAATTGCTTAGTCAGGGATTGAATGTTCAATTTAGCTTCTTCAAGTTGTTCTGAGATTGTTTTAGGTTTAGGGGGTGGAGGTGGGGTAGGATGTCTATCGCGGTAATCTTGGGTGAAGGCATACATTCCACCGCTCAAAACAAGCCCTATAGTATCACCAACTTCATCCATTTGATCTTTATCAAAGATATCAAAGCTTATAGATTGCGTCACAAACAGCCACATCATAAGGGCTACCTTCCCAATCATAATTATATTCATAAATTTAAGCCTTTCTATTATTTCTAACAATTTTTGCGTCTAATTGTAACACACTACGCTATATACAAGAATGACTTTAGAAAAAAACAGTAACCTTAATCTATCCGAAAAATAACCTTAAGAAAGTCCCTTCAGTAAAATTTACGGAAAAGAGAAAAGTGCTTTTAAAAAATAATTTGGACGAATGATAATTTTAGGTACAATGCTGCAGATGTTATTTTAGCGTATAAGGGGTCTTATCCAGGAATTCCCAAAAAGTGACCTAGCTCAACTGGAGAAAGCAAATATTTAATTTTGCACTTTATGAGAGAATTTAGAAGGTAAAGTGTACGGAAAGTCGAATTGTTAAAAATCAAGGATATTTGTACAATAAATTATCAATTACCGTACTCTGTTTTTTCCCCTCAATTTTCTAAAAAATTGTGATTGCTGCTTTCTTAAAGTTGTGAATTGTCAATTTAGAAATGGCTTTAAAAAGAAACAACATCTTGAGCTTCTTTTTCAAATTGCTGTTTCACTTTTTCTAAAACTTCTTTGTTCTCAAAAATCCACTTCTCAGAAAAAGGAATTTCAGCATACGGTGTTAGAGTTAGTTTTCCATTTTCACCAATAGTGACTCTATAGCTGCTGACTCCTTCAGCAAGAGCTCCTAAATTTATTCTTCCTTTTGCATCTGGTCTTAACATAATTTCTTCCATTTTTGTCCTTTTTGTTTTTTATTAATTGGCTTTAGATAATAACGTACTTAATGAAGGAAGGACATACGGTAAAATGTAAACGCGTCTGTTGTCCGATTTGATAATTTTTATAAACCCACTCTTTTGGGACAAAATGCTTCGAAATGATCATTTAAGAAAACGGCCGTTTTTGATAAAGCCACTTGACCCCTTAAATCCTAACGAAGGAATCAGGCACCAAAATTCTCGCAAACCTTTCTTGAAACTTCTTTCTCAGCCAAGTATAATCAAAACGAGTTTTGAGAATATGGAAGCCTATTTATGAGTCGCAGTTATAGAAAGACACCCATTATGGGACATACGACATGTCGTAGTGAGCGTCATGATAAATTTGCTTGGCATAAAAGATGGCGATTACATGAACGCCTTAATCTCATTGCATTAAAAAGGGATGAGTTTGAAGATTATGTCCCCATTCATTTAAAAGAGGTTAGTAATGTTTGGTCAATGGGAAAAGATGGCAAACAATACTTTCCTCTAGATAGACAGCTTCATCTTGCAAAATATCATGCTAATAACCGTGGACGTACCCCGCAAGAACGCTCTGCTTTGAAAAAGCGTCTATCCCATAAATGGATGGGAAAATAATATAATAATGCATGTAGGCTATGCACGAATTTCAATACATGAGCGAAATTTAGAAAGAGTTAATTGTGCCAACCATTAGTATGTTTTATGGGATTTTTATTCAAATGTTTTGGGGCGACCATGCACCCCCTCATTTTCATGCACTGTATGGGGAATATGAAGTCATCATAGACATTAGAACACTCGAAATTATAAAAGGTTCTATGCCAAGAAGAGCGCTTGCTCTTGTTTTAGAATGGGCGTCAATGCACCGAGAAGAATTAATGGAGGATTGGAAGTTATGCGAAATGAAACAAACACCTATGAAGATAGCGCCTCTAGAATAATCCCTTCTGCACCGTGGCGCTTATGTGAGGTTCGTCCTCTAGAGTCCTATCGGTTATATGTTAAATTCATAGATGGTCTTGAAGGCTTTGTTGATTTGTCAAAGCTTATCATGAGCGAGACTGCCGGAGTATTTATGGTTCTTCGTGACCCTCAACTTTTTAAAAGTGTTTATCTGAACTTTGGTTCCGTTACTTGGCCTGGAGATTTAGATTTAGCTCCTGATGCGATGTATGACGAAATTAAAAACAAAGGGGAATGGGTTGTCCATTAATATGCTGATTGGCTACGCCAGAGTTTCAACTTTAGATCAGAACTTAGACTTACAAAAGAAAGCTTTAAAAGAAGCTGGGTGCAAGAAAATCTATGAAGATCAACTCAGTGGCCTTCGAGCTGAGAGACCAGGTCTTAACCAAGCGCTTGAACAGCTCCGCGCGGGAGATACGTTTGTTGTGTGGAAATTAGATCGATTGGGAAGAAATGTTAAGAATCTAATTGAGTTTGTAACCAATCTTGAAACCCATAAAATTCATTTTAAAAGTTTAACGGATCAAATTGATACCACTTCTTCTATGGGGAGATTTTTCTTTCACGTCATGGCAAGTTTAGCTCAGATGGAAAGAGAACTTATTGTTGAAAGAACCCGCGCTGGACTTAATGCTGCTAAACAACGAGGAAGGATTGGCGGCCGAAAAAGGCGAATGACACCGAGCAAAGTCGAGTCCGCAAAAACATTATTAGCAAAGGGAACGCCTCCTAAAGAGGTTGCCAAGGATTTAGGGGTTTCAATCCCCACACTTTACAGGTGGATTCCTGCTACAAAAGCTCCAACTTAAAAACGATACTATTCCCCTATAAGCCGCGAGAGATAAGCTATCAGCTATTTTTACAAGGACCTGACCGTAAAGAGAAAAATGACTAGAAGCAGGCAGAGTATTCAATTTTTTTATTTTGTTTATTCCTCCACCTATTGCTTGAGCAATAGGCAAAAAAGTAGAAAAAGTCAAGATATTCTTTTGAGGAATAAGCAATTTCTTATTTAAGAACTTAAGTTTTCTTATAATCTTTCTCATTACCAAAAATAAGATTTGTTAAAACTTCATTTAAATCAAAAATCTCAAGAAGGGTTAAAAATTCATATCGTCCATTTAAATTGATGTGGCGCCAAGCAATAGGGGAAAGCCTTTTGATGAATTCTAAAATTTCCGTATGTCCTAACTCTTCATGAATTCTATACAGTTCTGACAAAATGTATGTGTTGTAATAAATGATGCAATTGGCAATAAGGCGAATGCATTCATTATTTATGGCAAGTTCTAATTCTGTTGTTCCTCTCAATTTGTTGTCATTGATACTCATTATTTTTCCTTCTAATTGGTGGTATCCTTCTCCCCGATTGAGAGAGATGCGAATTCCCTTTCTAAGCTCTGGACTGTCGATAGAGTTTAAGACATGCTTGTCATGGAAGATTTTATTGTATTCCTCTAAAGCTTTGATAACCTTATGAGATTTTTTCATGGAACTAAGCTTTTTAACAATCACATGATGAGAGGTGCGCCTCATTAACAGCGAAGCAAAAATATGTTGAAGAGGGGCCCATTGCTCTTTTATCGATGACGTCTCAAACTTTTTAATGGGTTTTAAAAAATCATTTTCATAAAAACTGGGATTCTTAAAGGGGTTGTATCCAGAACGCCACGAAAAGGAGTAGTATGTCTCTGTAATGGTATGTAAATAAGGTATTTCAGAGGTAT
>DAHVSZ010000044.1 GCA_027328625.1 Candidatus Paracaedibacteraceae bacterium
GTCGTTAGCGGTGAAGAACAAGCTGTTTATGCAGATAAGGCTTATGATTCACGGGCAATTCGAGAACTGCTGCAAGAAAATGGCATTAAGGATCGGATTCTTTACAAAAAATCAAAAGGGAAAGATCTTCAGCCCCGGAAAAAACTGTTAAACAAGCTCTACTCGAAGGTTCGCTGTGGCGTTGAGCGCGTTTTTGCTCATTGGAAAGGACAACACGGCTATACCAAAGCACGCTATAGAGGATGGGATAAAAATCAGCTTCATCTTGATTTGTTGTGTATGGTTTACAACATCAAACGGGCTTGTTCCATTCTCAAAAAACAGAATCTGATGGTGAATTGCGTCTAAAATCGGCTCTCAATGGGTAAAGTTCTCCCTTTGAGAGGGGTTTTTAAAGAAAATCTATCAATTACCACCTAAAAAACAGCGTTTCTTCTCTACACAGACCATGATCTCTGGGAAAAATCTCTAAATCCTCTTCAATCCTCAACTTTTGCAGAGGGTTCTAACACTGTCTCCATATTGGCCGCAAGTGATCCCGGTTTATCCGTTGTTATTGGTTGTGATGGTACGCCTGGTCAGTTGCAACCTTATTTTCAACGTATAATGGGCCCCGGTGATTGTACCCCCCATCATGACTGGTTACATGTGGATTTACGACATACCCATCTGGTTCAATGTCCTCATGAAAATTATGTACAAGCCGATGCAAAAACTTGGAAGCCGCTTGCAAGTAGACAAATTTCAAGAGTTTTTATGGAATTATTTCCAAGTCAATATGTGAGGACATCTGAAGATCTAGATCGATTAGCTAACCGTATGCAAGCACCAATGGCCGGAAAAGAATTTGAAGAGATGCTAAGATTGAGAGGTTTTCCCCAAGAAGAAGCAAAGGCAGCTCAAGTTTTATGTCCTACGGCAATCTCCAACATTAAGCGCTTAATGCTAGAAAATAGAATGAGTGAAGAAGATTTTACAACACGACTTTACGAAGAAATTAGTGCATTATCAGATGATCCACCATCTTATAATGATGATTTTAAACTGACTTTAGCGTCTGTTATAGCAGTTGAACTTTATATGCTGCAAAATCAAGCTCATTCAGATTCTGGTATCCAGAAATTCTTAAGAGAAAATGGCTTTAAAGATATTAGAGTCGAAAGAGTTGCCGAAAACCCTTATAATGGCCGCAAAAACTCTTGGATGATCACAGCAACTCGTGATGATAGACCCATAATAACTGCTGCTCCTGCAGCACCAAGAAGTGTAGGGCCTTAATTATCCAATTCCAGCCACATTGCATTTAAAATTGCAAATGCACAGGCAAGTCCTGTTCCAAGTGCCCAACTAAAATACCACATGTCTTACTCCAAAATTTAATAATATCATTATATGTGCAAAAGCGGTATAAAACGAGTGCAGACCTGCCGTCATGGCGAGCGACGAAGTTGAGTGGCCATCCAGAAAATATCTAAGCCTGACAGCCGTAGCTCTAGAACGTAAGCCTAGATCACCACGCCCCTTATGGGGCTCGTGATGACGGATTTTGTTATCATTTTATAGTGCTTTTGCTATATATCTTCCTTATTATACAAACAAATTGATCGGATTCTCAATCAACTGCTTAAATGCTGCTAAAAATCTGGCACCTACAGCACCATCAACAGCTCTATGATCAACGGATAAGGTGCAACTCATCACATTCGCAACAGTAATTTGCCCATTTTTAACGACAGGACGCTGTTCACCCGCCCCCACTGCCAGGATACAAGCCTGCGGAGGATTGAGAATTGCGGAGAAACTTTTAATACCAAACATACCCAAGTTAGATAGCGTAAAGCTTCCCCCCTGATATTCTTCAGGCTGTAATTTACCAGCACGGGCACGTTCAGCCAATGATTTAACTTCAGCTGAAATATCCATTATAGATTTTTGTTCAGCCGCTTTTACAACGGGTGTTACCAAACCACCATCAACAGCAACAGCAACACATACATCGGCATTATTATATAAACGGATATAATTGTCATGCCAAGTCGCATTTGCCTCTGGGACTTCAATCAAAGCTAAAGCACAAGCTCTTACTATAAAGTCATTCACAGATAACTTAATCTCTGCTTTTGGGCGATTATTTAGTTGTTGGCGAAGTGCCATTAAGGCATCCAATTCACAATCAACCGAAAGATAAAAGTGAGGAATCGTTTGTTTAGATTCTGTCAAACGCTTTGCAATAACTTTACGCATACCATTCAGAGTGACATCTGTATAACCACCAATCGTTAATGGTTTTACAGCACTTCTGTTACCAGAAGCTTGCATATTTTCAACATCTGCTTTTACGATGCGCCCATTAGGGCCCGAGCCTGTTATTTGATGGAGAGCAATATTGTTTTGCTCAGCAATACGTCTTGCAAGAGGTGTTGCAAACACACGGCCACTTTCATTTTTTGCACTTGGATTTGTCAATGTTTGAACAGCTTGTTCAATTTGTGGGACTACTTCCTCTACTTTTGATTGAGCAATGGGTGTTGCATGGGTGACGGCTTCAACATTAGCTAAAGAAGCTGCATCTTCACCTTCTTCTAAAATCAAAGCAATCAATTGATTTACCTTAACATTTTCAGTACCTGCCTCAACCAAAATCTTACCCAGAACACCTTCATCAACCGCTTCAACTTCCATCGTTGCTTTGTCAGTTTCAATTTCAGCTAAAACTTGACCCGATTTAATAACATCACCTTCTTTTTTGTGCCATTTGACAAGGTTACCTTCGGTCATTGTCGGACTTAAAGCGGGCATGAGAACTTGAATGGGCATCTGTTGAGTCCTTTATTTATAACAAACAGCTTTAACAGCTTGAACGATTTTATCTACACTGGGAAGAGCCAATTTTTCCAAATTTGACGCATAAGGCAAGGGGACATCTTCTGCACATACACGCATGGGTTGAGCATCCAAATAATCAAAAGCCTTTTCGCAGATGAGTGTGCAAATCTCAGAACCAACACCGGCAAAAGGCCAACCTTCTTCAACACTCACAATCCGATTGGTTTTACGAACTGAATCAATAATTGTTTCTGTATCCAATGGACGAATCGTTCTAAGATCGATAACTTCTACGTCAATACCTTCTTCTGCCAACCGTTCAGCGGCTTCCAAAGCATAGCCAACAGTAATGGAAAAAGCTGTAATGGTGACATCCTTACCAGCTCGCACAACTGCAGCTTTACCGAGAGGAACTAGATAATTCTCATCACTTGGCATTTCAAAAGAACGACCATACATCAATTCATTTTCAAGAAAAATAACGGGGTTTGGATCGCGTATAGCAGATTTCAATAAACCTTTTGCATCCGCTGCTGAATAAGGACTAACAACCTTTAATCCTGGGCAATGAGCATACCAACTGGCATAGCATTGAGAATGTTGAGCCCCCACACGAGCTGCTGCTCCATTAGGACCACGAAAAACAATTGGACAACCCATTTGCCCGCCCGACATATAAAGCGTTTTAGCAGCTGAGTTAATAATTTGATCAATAGCTTGCATAGAAAAGTTAAAGGTCATAAATTCGACAATCGGCCGCAGCCCTAAGAAAGCTGCACCAACACCTAAACCTGCAAAACCATGTTCAGTAATTGGGGTATCAACCACTCTTTTAGAGCCAAATTCATCTAATAAACCTTGGCTAACTTTATATGCACCTTGATATTCTGCAACCTCTTCTCCCATCAAAAATACATTGGAATCACGACGCATTTCTTCTGCCATAGCATCTCTTAAGGCTTCACGAACAGTGAGAGTCTGGGTCATTATGAGGTCCTTTTACGCGTTTTCAATGAGAATATCAGTATAAAGTTCAGAAACATCAGGTTCTGGAGACGTTTGAGCAAAATCAACTGTTTCAACCATAATGTCTTTGATTTCTTTATCAATTGATTTTAAGACTTCATCATCAGCTACTTTGTTATCAAGCAGAAATTGACGAACTCTTTCTATAGGATCAAAGTTCTGACGCATGTTTTCAACTTCTTCTTTACTGCGATATTTTGCCGGATCAGACATTGAATGCCCACGATAGCGATAAGTTTTTATATGCAATAAAGCTGGTCCATTTCCTGAGCGTGCATGACCTACGGCCCAATCACCTGCTTCTTTAACAGCAAATAAATCCATCCCATCAACAACTTTTCCAGGAATTCCGTAAGGTTCACCGCGTTTAAAAAAATCTCCATTAGCAGAAGCACGTGCAACAGACGTTCCCATACCGTATTGGTTATCTTCAACAACAAACACAACAGGCAATTTCCAAAGCCCCGCCATATTAAAGGATTCATAGACTTGACCTTGGTTAACAGCACCGTCACCAAAATAGGTCATACAAACGCCATTATCATCTTTATATTTATGCGCAAATGCCATACCAGCACCAATTGGAACTTGTGCTGCCACAATGCCATGGCCGCCAAAGAAATTTTTCTCGCGGCTAAACATATGCATTGATCCACCCTTACCTTTGGAATAACCACCTTCGCGGCCTGTCAGCTCAGCCATGACACCCCGTGGATCCATGTCACATGCAAGCATATGCCCATGATCACGATAACTTGTAATAACAGTATCTTGAGGCTGCATTGCGGCTTGCAAGCCAACAACCACTGCTTCTTGACCAATGTAAAGGTGGCAGAAACCACCGATAAGACCCATACCATATAGCTGTCCCGCTTTTTCTTCAAAACGGCGAATCAGAACCATTTGTTTATAGGATTTTAAAAGAGTTTCTGGGGTAAAAGTCCCAAATAACGCGGACGCTTTTGCCATTACAACCTTAGATTAAGAATCAAAAACATATATACTTACTACCCTTATTTTAGCCAAAATGCAAGATGGGGCTACGGCGCCCCATCTTTGTCATGCTCATCACTTCTCTCTGTCTTCCTCGGGCTTGGCCCACTAGTGTACGAACGTTGAAAAAGATAGTAATAATATTACCTATTGTCATCCCCGAGAGGCCAAAGGCCAAGTCGGGGATCCAAAAAGTTACTGGATTCCCGCCTTCGCGGGAATGACGAGGAAAGGCTCTACTCTTCTGTCTCTTCGTCAGAACCAGCCGGTGGTTGGTTTCCGTTACCACTCAGCTGTGCTGCCACAGCATCTAACCCTTCCAGGGTAGTATGTATCTCTCTTACATTTGGAGTGCGTTGTTGAATAGTTGATCGTTGTCCCATCAGCATCGCCAATAGTTCTGGAGGAAGATTTGCACCACTCATCCCTCGAGGAGCGCCGCCAAATCCAAAAGGATTTTGACCAAGTGGGACCGCCACAACTTCCACAGAGCCACCTCGATCTGGTCCAAAAGGGACGCCTGAGACACCCCCACCACGGCCTATTGATAATCCAAGTTGCGCAAACATTGCATAAATCTCTGCCATTGAAGAAGCAACCGAGAGTCTTTGTTGTTGCTGTTCGAACTTAGCATCAAATCGCTCAAAACGAGCTTTGATTCCCGCATGATCCAACTCTGTCCCTGCTACAAACTCATCATAAACTGCGTCAAATCCGGTCATCATTGCTGCCACAGCTGGATTGATTGTTCCAAGTGCTGCAAAAGTACTAGCATCCGTAGTTGCTAAACGAGCCTTAAAATAAGCTCCAGCAGCCTTTTTCTTATATTGAGTGCCACAATTACAACCAGGCGTTTCACAAGGCTGCTCTGGAGCCTTTTCTAACACAGAACCCCGGCTAAAATAAACTTTTGCCGCCAACAATTGGCCATCAGAACCTGTCAATCCTAAGTCAGTACTAAGCAATCTTTGAGCATCACTAAGCTCATTTAGTGCTGGCTGAAAATACTCAATTTTTCTCTCTTCATCAGGAGTCTCTACACCCAAGGTGATTGCTCTCGCTGCTCGGTCCAAAAAACCTTCGACTTGTCGAACCAAAACAAGATTTGGAACTGTTGCATGATCGGTGCTTTCAACATTCTCCATCGCCCATAAAGACTGCCCCATTAAAGCAACCACTAAAGACGTCAGAAAAAATATTCTTTTTAATTTCATACTCTACTCTTTACTCTTTTAAAGATTAATAATATCGAATCTAGTAAGTAGCCATTATGAGTGTCAATCGGAACTGACGACCGCAGGTACTAGGTAATTAACAATACTTTAAATAACGCGAACTCAGTATTCAAAAGCAAATTGAATGATATTAAATTAATGAATCAGATCATTTAGCAACCAGTTCTAATCACTCAAAATCTGATAGATTAGTTTCTTTGTACCGACAACTGCTCTCAAAATGGTCGAAACGAATCTGGATACCCTCAATGGTTGAATCGGTTCCATTGACACAAAGTGCATAAACATTATCAAAATCACCCATGACTGCAGCAACAACATGCGCATGACGCAATATATTACGCTCACTCGCAGTCAAAGAGGCAGCTTTTATTGCATTAAGAGATTGTCTAAGTGATCTTTGAACATTTGATATTCTGCTTCTAAGAAGTTCTTTCTCGCCATTTGCAAGACAAAACTTTAAATAAGACAAGCCCGCTAAAGCACTAGAGTGAACTTTTTGAAGTTTACACCTTGGGTCATCCTCTGAGATAGAATCAAAAACTTGTTCCCATGTGTCACCAAGCAGAGCGTAATACCTAATCCATAAAGGCTGTCCGCAAGCTTCTAATGATGTATAACATCCCCTAGCTTTTACAAATTCATCTATAACTGAAATTAATGAATCTAGCCGCAGTTCGGGATGTTGAATATCTTTCGCTTGATTAAGACGCGTTTGGCATTTGTCCAAAAAACGATTTGCTTTTCTATATACACCATCATCTCGTGTCTCTAACAGCTGCGTTGCCTCTAATGATTGATATGCCCCTATAATTATGTTTAAGAATATTAATAATAATAATCTAAAATTTTTCATTATTTGTTTTCAAATTACTCAATAAAAAGTGAATAAAATATCTTAACAAATAGATTTTCTACGTGTCAACGAGGATAAGCCGCTCCATCAGGTTGAGAAGGAGGAAAATATGCCGCAGGCTGTGATTCTTGCTCTGAAGAATGAAAATGAATAGGCATCAGCTCTGAAAAAGCATTTTGTCTTTCTAATACTTCAGTTTCTTGACCAACAAACCTCCACGGACTTAGAGGTGAACCATCATCAGAGAATTGTGTTACAGGAACAGTAGTGGGTAAACTCAAATTGCGCTCAGTTCCTGCAGCAACTAAAGTTGACGGCATTCTTTGACCAACCAAAAAGGGAACAGTTGGGGAAACTTCTGGTTCTGCGTTTCTTAGCTCATCATTTAGTGATGCGGCATAACTATCTAAAAAAGATCCGATTAACAAATAAAACAAATAAAACATAACTATTTCTCCTTACATTAACAATGTATTAACCCACCTTACACCGATCAAACAACCGGTAAAAATTGTGGGTTGTTTGCGTTGCAATTTCTTCTAAAGAAACCCCTTTGATCTCAGATAATTTCATTGCTGTAATGCGTGTATAGGCGGGTTCATTACGTTCACCACGATGAGGAATGGGCGCCAAAAAAGGAGAATCGGTTTCAACCAACACCCGATCCATAGGTGCAAACTTAGCAACTTCTCTCAGTTCATCTGCCTTTTTAAAGGTAATAATTCCTGAAAAAGACACATAAAAACCCAAATCAAGAGCAGCTTTTGCCAGATCTATTCCTCCACTAAAACAATGAAAAACACCTTTAGCTTTAGGAAACTCTCTCAAACACGCAAGAGTATCTGCGTCTGCATCTCGTGTATGAATAATCAAAGGCAATCTAAGTTCAATCGATGCTCTGATATGCGTTTTAAAAGATTCAATCTGCTCTAAGCTGGGGCTATTGTTGTAATAATAATCAAGCCCTGTCTCGCCTATACCAACAACTTTTGGATGCTGAGCTAGACGAATGAGATCATCATAAACATCTTTATAGACATGATCAGAAGCATCATGGGGGTGCGCACCAACTGTGCAATACACGTTAGGATATTGATCAGCAATAGCTTGAATCTCTTCAGCTTCATCAAGACGCGTATTAATTGTCAAAAAGGCTTTAACGCCTTGTTCTTCGGCACGCTTTATAACTTGATCACGATCTTCTTTAAATTCAGGAAAGTTCAAATGACAATGACTATCAACCAGCATAGGCTTGCTCTTTATTTCTGTAATTATCGACCAAATTCCACCTTAGTTTCCCTATGGCTCGACCATAGGGCCCACATTCTAGTGAACTCGATTATAGAAGCATGTACTGGATCCTCCGGTCAAGCCGGAGGAAAACTTATGGAGTATAAATGGCTTTCTCGGTTAGATTAATTGCTCTTCTTTCAATCTAGTTAGCATTACCTTAACTGACTCACCCGTCTTTGGGCAAATCCAATCAGGAGCAATTTCCTTTAAAGGCTCTAACACAAATAGCCGTTCAGCGATGCGCGGATGCGGGATTTCCAAGTGGTCTTCAACTAAAATCAAATCCCCATAACTCAAAATATCAATATCAATCTCTCTTGGGCCAAACCGGACTTTAGGCTCTTGCCGCCCCACCTTTGTTTGAATCTGTTGTAAAGTCTTTAATAACTCTTGAGGAGATAAAACAGTTCTTCCTGAGATAACCTGATTCAAAAATTCTGGCTGATCGGTAATATACTGGGGTTCTGTTTCATAGACAGAAGATTCTTTTATGTCTGTCAAAACTATGGCAAGTGCTTGTCTGGCTGCGCGCAGATAACCATCGCGATCACCTAAATTGCTGCCTAGAGAAAGATAAATTGTAGTCATAATAGTATCATTGGTCCATTTGTAACATGAACACGTGTACAACGATAAAGATAAACAGTCAATTACAGCATGATATGGACAATTTTTTCTTAATTATTTAAAACTTCAAATTAATCATTTATTAAGAAAATAAAATTAATTGAATATTTACTTCCATTAAAAACGAGGTAATATTCATGAGTATTTTATTAAAAACATCTATATTTTTAATATTCATATATTTAGAAAATTCAATAGGGGCTAATTTAGAAGACACTTTTAAAACACCATCTCAGGCACATACCCAATTGAGACTTGTAGCAGAAGAACCAAGCACCAACCCCATCGATCAAGTTGTTTCCTTTGTAAAAGCCACCCTCAATACAAAAACCGATGAACAAATCCGTTCCATGGTGAAAAAGCATTATGAACGATTTCGTATGATAAAGGATGGCAAGTGGACTCATCCAAAATTGCAATCTTTGAGCGAAGAGCTTTTTCCAACTCAGATGTCTGTTACAGATTGTTGCTCTCTCGTTGACAACATGGGTACTCTTGCTAAAAGAAACCCCTATTTAAGCGAAGCTCTGCAGAGTCTACAGGCTCAAGACCTTGAAGGTTTAAAACAAAAAGCTCTTCGTGATGGTGCAGAGGTTTTACCTGATGTTGCTAGTTATGCAATGGCTTTGGAAAAAATAACCTCCAATATTAAAAAGGATATCGGTGTTTTAGATGCTTTGGATGAGGTTTGGGATCAATCAAAACAATCTATTTCTATAGTAAAGCATTTCTCCCCCTTTGAAATCGTAAAATACTACGGTTTACTTCATTTATCTGGGATAAAAAAAGGTATTAAAACGGGGAAAGTGCCTCAGAATTATTTGAGCTTGGCTCTTCCAGTTAATATTCTTGAAGCCACCTTTTCAGATTTCTGGTGTGGCAACTTCGAGAATGCACGCGCCGGTTGGATTTTAGCTAAAAACAGACCTGGGGGGACTTTTAATGAAAAAACAGGGTCAGGGCCAGCTTTTGTTGCCACCAAAGGCCCTTACAAACTTATGCACCTCCGTTGCCCATTCCCTCAACAGTGGGCAGACTTGTACACAACTTGGAACTTGGCTTTTGTATCCAACTATTCTAATTTTCCTTATTTTATGGCTAAACTTTTAATTCCAAGCGTAAACGATTATTCTGGAGCACCAGGATCATATATGTACCAAAGGGCACTTGCACTTTATATGCATGTCCATCACGAACTTTTCTCACGTGAAGATCGTACTTATTCACCAAGAATGATGGGCTGGAATTCTACGTCATTAACAAAGCATTTAGGTCGAATGAATAAGAAATCTGCAAAAAAATATCAACAATTGGTTGACGCTAGTGAAGAGGAAAATCTATAGAATAATCAAGTGTATCCAAAAAAAGCCAAAACAAACATCCTGTCATCCTCGGACTTGATTCGAGGATCCAGAAAATACATGGGTTCTCGGGTCAAGCCCGAGAATGACAGGGAGGAACCAAAATGACCACTCTCAACCTCTCCCTCAACCTCACCTTCCATGACCTATACTCTCACGAAGGCATAGTTAAACTTGATGCAGCCTTTCATCAATACCTGAAAGAAAATTCATCAAACCTCCACACAGCCTATGCGAAAGCTCTAGCTAAACCTCTCCTGCCAAAAGAAGAAAGCGAGCTGATCCTCGTCCTAGCCCCTTATGTTGAGGATTTCATTGCCGAGCTATTTAATATCCGAAAAGAAATCCTCGCCTTAAAAGCAGCTCATGATGACTTAGCGCCATTAATGATGGTTAAACGTCAATTTGTGCAACGGTATGCCATCAAAAAATATCCAGATATCATCGATGCAGCAATGTCATTTACCTCGGAATTTGAGTTTGCCAAAACCATTGCCGTTTGGTTGGATGACGAAGCCAATCACCAAACAGAACTAGACAACGCCGCCAAATATGCCGCCTGGGCAACGCTCACCCCAGCAGGTCAGAAAAAACACAAAAATGGTGTTCTTTTTAAAACTCCACAAAAGCTTGATTTTTCTCATTTGATTCATAATCTGATTCAAACTGACAACAAGTGGCAGCTGTCGAGTGATCATCTAAGGCCACGTGATGGCTTCAAACTGACAGATACAGGAATCACACGCGAACAAGCCCTAGATCAAGCCAACTATTGCATTTGGTGTCACAAACAAGAAAAAGACTCATGTTCTAAAGGCCTCAAACCAAAAGCACCTGCTGAGAATGAACGGTTCCAGAAAAATCATTTTGGCACGAATCTCACCGGCTGTCCTTTAGAGGAAAAAATTTCTGAAATGAACAAACTCAGAGCCGATGGATATACCTTAGGAGCCCTAGCCACAGCCATTATCGATAACCCAATGGTTGCCGGCACAGGCCATCGCATTTGTAATGATTGTATGAAATCATGCATTTATCAAAAACAAGAACCGGTTAATATCCCTGGTCTTGAAACACAGACCCTGCAAGAAGTTTTAAACCTGCCCTGGGGATTTGAGATTTACAGCCTTTTAACGCGCTGGAATCCACTAAACTTTAAACGTCCTCTGCCCTTACCTAATTCAGGTAAAAAAGTATTAGTTGCTGGCATGGGCCCAGCTGGATTTACGCTCGCCCATCACCTGATGAATGATGGCCATACTGTGGTTGGAATTGATGGACTCAAAATTGAACCTCTGCCGTCCTCTCTAAAGGGGCAAGATTTCACGCCGATCTATAGCCTAGACGAAATCAGAGAATCTCTTGATGACCGCATCTTAGGTGGCTTTGGCGGTGTTGCTGAATACGGTATTACTGTCCGGTGGGATAAAAACTTTTTAAAAATCATTCGACTTTTGTTGGAAAGACGATCTCAGTTCAGTTTAATTGGAGGGGTAAGACTAGGAGGAACACTCACCGTAAACCAAGCTTTTGAACTTGGCTTTGATCATGTAGCATTGTGTTTGGGTGCTGGGAGCCCCACTTTAATTGATATGGAAAATGGACTTGCGCCCGGTGTGCGCCAAGCCAGTGATTTTCTAATGGCTTTGCAATTAACAGGTGCTTCTAAAAAAGATTCATTGGCTAATCTTCAAATTCGTCTACCTGTTGTCGTCATTGGCGGCGGATTAACAGCGATTGATACCGCAACTGAAGCCATGGCTTATTATCCTGTACAGGTAACAAAATTCTCAGAGCGTTATGAAATCTTAAGCAAAGAACTTGGAGAAAACAAAGTACGTGAAGGTTGGACTCAATATGAGCAAGACTTAGCCGATGAAATGCTGGATCATGCTCATCAGATAAAAGCGGCTCAAAATCAAATTGAAATACAAAAACTTGTCCAACAATGGGGTGGAGCTACGATTGCTTATCGTCGTGATTTAACCGAATCCCCAAGCTATACATTAAATCACGAAGAAGTAGCTTTGGCTTTAGAGGAAGGTATCACTATTCTAGACCATGCAACTCCCGTTCGCGTTATAACAGATCAATACGGCCATGCTTCTGGGTTAGTTGTGAATTATAAGGACGAAGAAAAAACCTTACCTGCACGCAGTATTTTGGTTGCAGCAGGCACTAAACCAAATACAAACCTACGTTATGACACACCAAATCAGATTAACTTGAATACCGCTGGCAAAAATCTAACTTTTCAAGCCATTAATGAACAAGGGCAACCAGTTAATCCTGAACGTTTAGCTAAACCCAAAGATGTTCATGTGCTGATGCGCTTTAATGAAGATGGAAAAGCAGTTAGTTTTTTCGGCGACCTTCATCCTTCATTTGCCGGCAATGTTGTCAAAGCAATGGCCAGCGCTAAGCAGGGCTATCCGGTTGTCAGTCGTGTTTTGGAGAGAATGGCCCCTCAAGCCGTCATTGCGAGGAGCGTGAGCTCCGTGACAATCCAGACGGACTCTCCTGGATCGCCACACTTCGCTCGCGATGACGAGGACAGAAACCACTTCCTCACACACATCAATAGCCTCCTTCGTGCCCATATCAAAGCTGTCAATAGACTCACTCCCAATATCGTCGAAGTCATTGTCAAAGCACCATTAGCAGCTCAAGCCTTTAAACCAGGACAATTCTACAGACTTCAAAACTTTGAAACTTTAGCACCAATAGTTAATAACACTCGCCTTGCTATGGAAGGTTTAGCTCTCACAGGTGCTAAAGCAGATCCTGAAAATGGCCTTCTCTCTACTATTGTCCTTGAGATGGGTGGATCATCCGATCTTTGCCAGTTGTTAAAGCCAGGTGAACCTGTTATTTTAATGGGCCCAACAGGTACACCAACAGAAATTCCAGAAAATGAAACAGTCGCCTTGGTTGGTGGTGGTCTTGGTAATGCCGTACTTTTTTCCATAGGACAAGCATTACGTGCTAATAACTGCCGCGTGCTTTACTTTGCTGGTTATAAAAAACTTCAAGATCGTTATAAGATTCATGAAATTGAAAACGCTGCCGACCAAATTATTTGGTGTTGTGATGAAACCCCTGGTTTTGTGTCTAGCCGCTCTCAAGATTTAACATATGTCGGTAATATCGTCAGAGCCATGGAGACTTTTGCCAAAGGTGAACTGGGTGAACAACAAATAACATTAAATGAAGTTAACCACCTGATTGCTATCGGCTCTGACCGCATGATGGCAGCAGTAGCAACCGCTCGACATGGTGTTTTAAGTCCTTATATGAATCCCAAGCACATTGCCATCGGCAGCATCAATTCACCTATGCAATGCATGATGAAAGAAATATGCGCTCAATGTCTACAAATTCATAACGACCCAGTCACCGGCGAAGAAAAAATTGTTTATTCATGCTCCAACCAAGACCAACCCCTAGATCAAGTTAACTTTAATGTTTTGAATCAAAGATTGTCTCAAAACTCTTTACAAGAGAAACTGACCCGTTTATGGGTAAAGAAATGCATTCACCACATAAAATAACTTTTATGAAAAAGATTCTCTCATATTTTTGCACGCTTATTACGTTGTTGTTTTTATTGGCATGCGAGAAACATAGTGAAACCCTAGTACTTTACACATCCCAACCTGGTAAAGAGATAGCAGAGCTTTTAGAAGCCTTCCAGAAAAAATATCCTAATATAAAAATTGAAGTCTTTCGATCCGGCACAACAGAAGTTCTAAATAAAGTATTTAGTGAGGCGCAAAAAGGAGAAGTGCATCCTGACCTTATAATGATTTCTGATATTGTTGCCATGGAAAGTTTATCTCAAAAAGGTATCTTACAGTTTATGGATATTGATCTTTCCAAATTTCCATCCACCTTATATAGTGCAGATAAGACTTACTGCGGTACAAAGAAGATCAATATGGGTATCATTTATCGTAAAGGTCTTTCACCAGTTCCTGTATCATTTAGCGATTTAACCAAACCAGAATATAAAGATAAGGTTGTAATTGCTAGCCCCTTTTATTCAGGAGCTTCAGCTCTAACACTATATGTTCTTATTGAAAATCCTACACTGGGTTGGAGTTTTTATAAAAAATTAAAAGCAAATGGTGCAACTATTGTTAAAGGGCATAAAGAAGTTGTCGAATCTATAACTAATGGTAAGAAATCTATCGGTATTGTGAGCGATTTTCTAGCCTTTAATGCCAAAGAAAAGGGTTCTCCAATTGAATTTGCATATCCCAAAGAAGGTATCATTACATTAACAGAACCCATTGCTTTTATTAAAAAGAAAGGGGCATCCAAAGATCATCTTGAGAATGCTAGAAAGTTTGTTGAATTTGTTCTCAGTCACGAAGGACAAAATTTAGCCAAAAAACAAGGCTACATGCCTATTCTAGAAGCGAACCAACTTGGCAATAAAACAATTTCTATTAATACAGAACAGCTATTAGCCGATATTGAAGTTAATAAAAAAGAATTTGGAAAACTCTTTAATCACTGATTCTATAGCTAAACCGCATAAAATAATTACAAAAGTCATGAATCCCAGGATAGGGTGATCCAGAAACACATGAATTGCTACTGCCATGCGGAAATCATAGGATCCGACGAGTCATTTACACCACATTTCCTCGAACTCGACTAGAAGATCTAAAAAAAACAGCCAAGAGAATACCTCAAGGCTGTTTATAAAAACTATCAATAGTTAGGGGCTTAATCCCTTTTATATTCCTCTCGTGAAACAGGAACCTCATTAGACTGAGGTAGAGTCGGAGCCGGCGCAGGACCTGTTACAACTGGTATAGAGACTGCTTCCGGGATAACCTCAACTTCTGTTGCAACATAAATGAAACCTTTTCTACGATTTTCAGGCCCTAGATCTTTTTCCAAATAACTAAGCGGAGCAGCTGATACTCTAAAAGTAGCACCTGTTTTATCTTTGTAATCAAAAGACACTGGCTGATTTGCATTTGAACCTTGAGCTTCTATATCTTTTACAATTTGTTGATGAGTATTGTCATTTGTTAAATCGGTACCCACTTCAGATCTTCCTCTTCTAGAAGCAACTACAATAAGCTTTCCATTTTCTTTCCTTTCAACAACAACAATCGGGCGATCTCCTAAATGATCATCTGCCTCAACTTCTAACTCAAAAGTGTTTTTAGGACTCCTTTGTCCATCTAAATAGCTCTTAAAATCAGAAAAATTATACCCATGATCTTTCAAAAGTTTAGCCAAACCTTCCATTGTATCATTTAATTTTCTTGTAGCATCTGCAGGGCTGTAGATTTTGCTACTAGCATTAACACTTGGGCTATAAAGCAAAAACCAAGACAAAACAAAAACCGTAATTTTTAATCCTATTTTCATTTATTGTTCCTCTTATTAAATTATTTGTTAGATTTTTTTTCAACTTTAGCTAAAACTTAATCTTCTTGCAATACTTCTTAACCAAAACGCTCCCACCACTGTCTTTCTTTCGGGGGTATATATGGTTCATACTGTCCATTCAGTCTATTATCGGCACCATCTATAGGATCCTTATAGCACATATTTTCAGCTAATGTTTTATAGCAATACAATGAATCTGGAACTGGCTTTGGTGGATCATAGGCCCAACTGGATTGCGCAATTGTAGGCGAGTCTGGCTTAGCATATCCAAATGGATTACAAGCAGTAAGCAAAAGACCAGTCATTGTAAAAATCAACATTCTCATATAATCAAAATAAATAATTTTTATTAAAGAATAATTAAAAGTGCAGAAAAACCTCAACATTTTCATCAACCACTAAAAATCTTACCACCCGACACAATTTTGGAACCTAGAAAAACAGCCATTTCACGTCACCTCGAGAAGGGACGTAGTCCCGACGAAGCAATCCAGAAAT
>DAHVSZ010000045.1 GCA_027328625.1 Candidatus Paracaedibacteraceae bacterium
ACTAGGCCAAGTTTCATTGCTGGTGTCTAAATATAAAACATCTAAATTATGACATAGTTTTATTAGATCAAGACAAGAAACACCTACAGATAAGTTAAGTAATAAGTCTCCAGGGCTTAATTTTGGTGCTAGGTATTTTTCAAAATTATCAGGAGTTAACTCAAAACAGTTAAATTTGACATTTTCTTTTTCAGCAAATTCAAGATTAAGATAATTTGATGAAATAATTTCAATTTGATTTGAATTAATTTCTATATGTTTAAGTAAAAGTGGCAGAACAGCACGACCAATGGTTCCAAAACCAATTATAATAATTTTATTATGTTTTAAAGATAAATTCTTCATAATATTTTTTCCTAATCTGGGGCTTATTTTCTCATTTATAAATTACTAATAACTCAGGGAACCCTTAATAATTTTCATCAATATTTTCTTAGTTACTACTTAAAGACTTACGTTTTAGTAAGAGCTTGTAATACCGTTTTTCCACATTCATTTAAAAAATCTCTAGTAAATGTTTCTTCTGTATGATCCAAAAGAAAAGTAGCGTTATATACATAATCTTTTTGGTTTTCGTAATCATAAATTTCATTAATTACTTCTTCAGTTTTATTAAGATGTGAATAGTGGTGTAACTTAATAACGTCAAGAAAATTCTGATAATGAAGTGCCTCATCTCTTGCAGCCCATTTTACCCATTGAGCAAAAGGTCGAGGACCAAGCTGTTTGAAATCCTCAAAAAACATGTTATAACCTCTCGCACTGACAAGCTCATCATAAGCCAAAACTACACATATTTTAAATTCATCCTCTAAAAAAGGCTGAAGATGTGTAAAATCAGGTTGTCTTTCATGCATTTCTTTTTCTATTATTTCCTCTGCAATATGGTAGACAGAAGAGCAAATTTGTCTGAGTCCTATATAGTGGTTTCTTTCATCCTCCCTCCAATCTTTTAAAACCGCTTTAAATGAAGAAGTAAAATCAATATCTAAACTTGTGAGATGTTTCCATAAATTTTCTGCATCATTTTCGGCACACATATCTCCCCACAAGTCATGTTTAATTCTGTTTCTTAATTCTGGTGTTGCTGTAACATGCTGTGAATTAATTTCTTTAAGAAGATCTACAGACGACCATTTAACCACTCTAGGAACAAATGCATTAATGGCTTCTAAGTTGTTTATTTTTAAATCTAACATTTTACATCTCTTCAAAAGCTAAAGGCACTGAAAGAAAGCTGCAGGTATCATTGGCACATTTTTTTAAGAAATCTCGAGTAAAAGGGTTATTTCCTTGATCATCCCCATGATCAAATAAAAATGTTGCTTTATAATCATCAGGATTTATATGTTCTTCTTTCACTACTCTTTGCAAAATGTCAGGAACTTCATTTAGTCTATGTTTATAATTAGTTGAAAGTAGTGTTCTTGCATTAATGGCATGATTCATTTCATCATTTGCAGTGAGTCTTATCCATTGGCTTATGCATGGATAACCAAAACTATCATATAGTTCAAAAGCATCTCCATAGCCTCTTGCACTTGCTAACTCATCGTAAGCAAGACATACACAAAGAGTAAATTCATCCTTTAAAAAATGGCTTATTTCCATAAACACAGGAATGCGAGATATGACTTCTTTATGTACTTCTTTTTCGCATTTATTATAAATGGAACAATATATCCGTCGTAAACCAATATAATGGTTGTTTTCATCATGTAGCCAGATTCGCCACAACATAGAAAACTCTGGTGAAGAATTAAATGAATTGCTTCGAAGGTAATTAGAAAGGTTATTAGCATCATACTCTGCAATAACATTCCGCCACATTTCATCATGTATAGAAGTTTTTGTTTGGGCATCAAGGCCGATATTCAAATCCATATTGCTTAGAATATTAATTGATTTCCATGTAGATTGTAAAAATTGGATTTCTTCTTTCTCAAGATAGAAAATCTCTCCTCCTATATCCCTAGCTAAGTTGTTTTTCATAACCAGTGCCTTTCTTCTTAAAAAAGATTCGGTAATGTTACACAGTCACAACAGTATTTATAGTTATAATTTTCTAGAGATTCCCCCCGTTATGTTTACGGATCTAGTTTTTTTTCTAAAGTTATTTTAATAGACACACGGGTACAGGTATAATTCTGGACAAATGCATAAACCTCCAACAAATAACTAAGAAACTGTTTGTACGATTGATGGTAAAACTCTTTTAAAAAATGGAGGAGCAATTTTAGACCAATTAAATGCTATTTGAAAAACGGTCAAATCATCATAAGTATTGCCTATAATTTGCATACCCAAAGGTAAACCTTCAGGTGTTTGACCAATTGGTACATTCATCACAGGATATTGGCCTAGCAAATTCCAATGCCAAGTAAATGAATAGATCCAAGTATCACTTTGATAAGCTTTGTTATTAACATTGACTATTCCATTATCAAGTGTTGCACCCATATCAGCAGCTATGTATGGAGAAACAAGAGTAGGCATGATTATAGCCTTAAAACCTTTTAGAAATACCAAATCTTGAATTTTTTTGCTGTAAGCTTCAGTGAGATCTTCTGCATTTGAAGCATGTTGAGGAGAAGTCTTTTCCGCATAGAGATTTACAAACTTTTTCATATAGGGAGTAATTAAGTGAGGATATTGTAATGGTCCATTAAAACAAAAGGGGCCTACTGAGGTAGAGAAAATCCCGAGAGCATAAATATCAAAGTCTTCAGCTTTAAAATCTAGATCAACTTCTTCAACAATTGCCCCAAGAGAACGTAGTATTTCTACAGCTTTTGTCATGGCTTTTTGGATTGTTGCATCTAAGGGTAACGCCCAGTTTTTCATAGAAGCATATGCTATACGCCACCCTTTTATACCACCATATTGACGAGGATAAATTAATTTAGGTTTTAATGATGATATCATCTCAGGGCTTGGCCCTGTCATAGCATTTTGAAAAATGACAATATCTTCAAAGGTTCTCCCTAAAGGACCTTGGCTTTCATACTGGATTAATGAAGTAGGCACCCTACCATAAGGAGGCTTAAAACCATATAAACCTGTCATAGAGGCTGGAACTCGTATTGATCCACCCATATCAGACCCTGTTGCTAAGGTAGTAAACCCTGCTGCAAGTGCTGCAGCATTTCCACCAGAAGATCCTCCTGGTGTATAATTAGTGTTCCATGGATTACGGGTTGTTCCAAAAAGGAAATTCCATGTTACTAGATTGCAATAATATTCAGGTACATTTGTTTGAATGTGCATAACAACACCAGCATTCTTTAGAAGAATAGTGAGAGGTGAATCTTTTATAGCTGGAACTGCATCTTTGCGTATTAAAGACCCCATTGTTGTTACCCATCCCTTAACCTCAAGATCATCCTTCATAGCGCAGGTTAAACCCTCAAGGAGGCGAGGAGTTCCATTTTTATAACGTTTTTCTGATTCTTTAGCTTGTTGCAAGGCTTCTTCATAATGTTTATAGGTAACAGCATTAATAATTGGATTAAATTTTTCTATTCGTCCAATTTGTGCCTTTAAAACATCTACTGGTGATATCACTTGTTTTTTAAACAAATCTATCAAGTCAATTGCAGATAAATAACAAAGCTCTTCTTTGCTTAAATTTGTTTCAGAGGTTATTGCTTGTAGAGGATTTAAACTTAACAATGAAATTGAAATAATCCATAAAAAGCTATTTTGTTTTCTCCAGTTTTTTAAAAGAAAAGAAAAACATATTTTAATGAAGATGGAAGAGTGCACCATACTAGTAAACTCCTTAGCATTTAAAAATTCACGTCGTCTAACTGCTTATAAGGTTACGCTTACTAACTTAAAAATTTAGCTTCCTAGGTAATAAGAATTTATAATTAGAGGAAGCTAAGTGACTAGATTGTTAAATCTTATAAATGACTATCCATTGTTTGGCAACTAAATTTAAAACTGTTGTTATTTTAAGATATGTTTTCTAAGGTTGTTTCCATAACAATGACATGATTTCCATGATAGTAATCAGAACCAATGACTATCCACCCTAGACTTTCATAATAAGCGGGTATATCAGGATCTGGAGCAAAAAGATAAAGTTTTTTAAAACCGCTTTCTCTTGCCTTCTTTTTTGTTGCATCAATCAAGAGCCTGCCAATCCCACGATTTTGATATGCTTGATTTACACATAAATCTCCAAGCCATGGTTTTAAGTTAGGACGTATGCCATCATTGAATTGCAAAGAACACATACCAACAGGTTTGTTTTCCACAAGAGCTACAAAAGCTAGAGGCATATCATCATTTAGCCACTCATACATCCAGGATTCTACTTCTCTTAAAGTCGTATCGGTAGACCATCTTCCTAATCTTTCTATCCATAGTTTGGATAGTTCTGGAATAGCATGCATTTGGTTCTTTAAAATATCGATTTTAGGTGTCATTAAAGGATATTCCCTATCTCTATCATTAAGCTTAGATGAATGTGATAAACCATCGTATTCTTTCTCACCACTAGAACAATACTGACTTGTTTCTGAAAATGAGAAGTCTATAGGTATCTTGTGAAAAAATACTGGATCTAATACTTTTATCCTTGGGATTGTTCTGTGAGTATAAAAGGTTATATTAGAAAGAAGATGATTATTTTGTGATACATAAGCAATCTTATTTCTTAATAAAGCGAGACTTTGTTGTGATAAAATTTCTAATTTTGAAAAGAGAATTTCTGCTGCGTCAAGCCTTTGATTTAATATCATTAAAATAAATAAACATAGCAAGCTAACAAACAAAAAACTTGATACCTGAGTGAAATACTTCATAAGTTTTTCCCTCTCCTCTTGTCTCTTAAAAGAATACAAACCCAGTTCAAATAAAATACTTATTTATACAAATATCCCTTTTCATTTCTTGCTAAACCTTCAAAAACCAATGTTGTAGAAAGATATCGACAAATATCATTTGCACATTTTTTAAAAAAGAAAGAACTAGCCGAAGTAGTGGGTGGGTCATGATCAAATAAGAAAGTTGCTTTGTATTCATCTGACCTAACATGCTCATTCTCAACAATTTTCCGAAGAATAGAAGGTACTTTTGGTATTTGTTTTTGATAGCATTTTTGTATGATATTTTTCATATTAAGAAAATGATACATCTCATCTCGAGCAGCTAATCTAACCCACTTACTTAATGCAGGAACAGCGTAGCTATCATATATAGGAAAAACTTCAGCGTATCCTCTGGTTCCCACAAGTTCAACATACGCAAAATTAATACAAAACAAGAACTCATCCTTGAAGAGAAAATCAAAATTACTGAAATCTGGTATTCTAGCTTTAATCTCTTCGTCTACTTCATTTTCATTCCTATCGTATATCTTACTATATATTTTGAGAAGCCCTCTATAATGATTTACTTCATCCGGAAACCATAGCCTTTCGAAAGTAAGAACCTCAGGAGATAACTGTTTTGCATTTGCTTGGATTTGTTTAGACAAAAATACTGAATCATACTCAGAAGTAATGTTGCGCCAAAGTGCGGCATGTATGGCAGCCTTAGTTTCTTCTGAAATCTGAATCTGCCATGAGTCTAGATCTTTTAAAACATCATCAGATTGCCAGGAAGCTTGATGGTAAATTATTCCATTATGTTCAAACACTCTTTTTTCTTCGCTCATATTTTCTACCTCGTTTACAGACTGTTGCAAGAAATAAATTTTATGGCTACTAGACAATACGAATTAAAGACTAGTTATAATTAAGCTACTTAAAGCCTTGTATATGGTATTTATTTTATAAAAACAATAAATTTCTTAGATGTAAAAAGAGGGGGATAAAAACTGGTATTATCAGCTGATATAATAAAAAGCTGCTAATAATAATGGATAAAATCAAAAAAGATAGAATTCTCCGAACTTTTATGTCTTTTCTAAAAGGGTAGTATTAGATTTGTCAGAAAGGTCTTTTTTACTTTCAACTATATTCCTTGTTCTCTCTATTTCATTCCTTTCTTTTAGAATTGCTATCATTACTTCTTCATAAGAATTTTTATCATCTGATTTTATCCAAAAATAGATATGGATAAGTTGCAATAAGAAAATTGGAATCTATACTATCTCAATACTTTGCTAATATTAAGGTAATCAAAAGGTTGTAATATCCAAAAATGGGTAATATATCCTAGTAAAAATAAAATTAGACAACATTATCCTTCCCATTTTTTTGGGAAAAGAAAATTTATTCTCAATAATACTCATCAATTTAATCTCTATTTATGAACAGCTTAAAAAATTAATAAAACAATAACCCAAATTCATTTATTCAGCATAAATTAAGGTTTTGGACTTATTTAACAGCAACAGCTCCAACACTTTCTCTACCATCATAAAGCGCACTTTTGGGGAAAACACCTTCTCGGTTGATGTAAGAGAGTTTTTCTATTTTAAAACCAGCTTCATGGAGAGCTCTTGTCAGTGTATCTGCATCAAATAAATTAATGGTGCATTCCACAAAGGGCCGTTTTGTAGGGTCAAAACAATTCAAATCAGCTAAACCCGGCCACTCAGCGCCAGCTTTTTTTCGCTCTTCATAGATAGGAATAAAGGCTTTTGTCGTTCCAAAATAGGGCGTTTCATTAATAATAAACAGCTTCCCTTGATCAGTTAACCAATGTTTGATTTTCTTTAAACCTTCAATAATCTTATCGCCAGGAAAGAAATGAAAAACACGACAAGCAAGAACGGCTTGAAGAGACCCTTCTTCAAAATCAATTTCTTCTGGAAAATTGCCAGGGAGTAAGGTTAAACGGTCTTTATAGTCTTGGGGGCATTGTTGTTTTAAAATCTCAAGGTGTCTGTTATCAAGATCATTAGCAATTATATGTGCGCCTTGTTTAAGAGCTTTTAGACTAGCTACTCCATAAGCAGCACCAATTTCAAGGGAAGGTCTGTCAGGAAAAAATGATGCATAGTTGATAAATTCTTGACTGTATTCATCAACCTCAAGGGTCATAAAGCCTGTTTGATTTAAGGTTGGAATATAATGATCTTCGAAAATTTCAGGCATTTTTACCTGAAGAGAGTTACTTAGTACCATACAAAACCGTATTTTATAAAACGATTCTAATAAAATACTAGCTTTTTGGGTTAAAAAACAGTCTTAACATTGAAGTCTATCAACAAATTCAAATCCCAGCTGAAAGGCTTTTCTCAGAAATTCAGGTGTTACAAGCAAATCGGATTTTGAAGCATTGTTGTTAGTAGAAGCTAGGGCAAAACATTCTCTTATTCTTTTGCCGTTTTCAAGATGCTCTTTTGTTGCTGTTATTCCGACAATGTCCTGGATAGTTTTGCGACGTAAATCACAGAACTGGTTCTCTTTCACTGTTTGCCAATGATGATTCCAGCTTTTAATCACAAGCCCAGAATAAAGACTTTGTCCTTCTCTAGCTGAAACAATAGGATCAAATTGCCAATGATTTAGATAGAGATTAAACCAATTCTCATCTGTTGAGGCATAGCAATCTATTTTTTGGTCAACCAGTTTTACATAAGCTGCATAGAGTCCTTGGAATGCAGGAACGGTAAGATTATGAGAACTAACCCCATTGCATTTAAGCACTTTTAATGTTGGCAGCATAAGGTTCTCCTTTCATCTACTATTTGGGGCAGATCAATACTAATAGAAGAGGTGAAGTTATTTTTCAAAATAATAAGAAGGCTTACAGCTGAACAAAAGCTCGTCAAGGCAATCCAAAGAATGGAATTCCAAGGAGCCGAACTTAAGTTGAAAGCGATATGAGTGGTCAAAGCACTTAACACGCCTGTGCCAAAGGAGAAGCTAAAAGAGGTACCTCGATAACGGCTATGAATTGGAAACAGTGTTTGAAAGAGAGCATGTTGAGGTCCTGCATGAATACCAATCAAACACCCAAAAATAAGATGAGATAGTAAAAGCTGTGTCGCACTGAGTGTGCCAACTAAGGTGACAAAAGCAGAAAAGAAGAAAGGCATGACCAAGCAGGAGGAGATCATGATTTTTTCAAAGCGGAAGCGTTTGGACAAAACACCAGCGCCAATTGCAGAGAGAGCAAAGGCCAAGAGAGCGACGCTGTGACAAATAAAGCTATACTCAGGGGTAAGTGTGGAGATCTTAGATTTTAAAAGCACAGGGATAGATATAAACAGAAGATAAGCAATCAGAGACGTCTGCCCACCTATAAAGAAAGTAAACATCATCGATTTTCGGTTTTCTTTAAAGATTTTAAAAAGGGAGTAGGACGGGTGGTTTTGAGCCGATTGTTTCTGAAAAAGAGGAGATTCTGAAAGCTGCGTTCGAATATAAAGGCCCAAAAGACCAATAAAAAGACCAAACAAAAATGGAATCCTCCAAGCCCATGGGGGGAGATTAGGATTTGAAAAGATATACCCCACAATAGCGGCTAACAATAAACCAGAAGCCGCAGAGGAAGAGAGAATCCCGCTGATAATTCCTGAATGATACTCTTGATGCTCTAAGGATAAGATAGCGGCTCCATTATATTCACCGCCAGCTGAAACACCTTGCAATAACCGCGCACAGATCAAAATGATAGGCGCTAGTATACCAACCTGATTGTACGTTGGAACAACTGCAATCATGAGAGAGGCTATGCTCATGCAAGACATGGAAAGAGCAAGAGCACGCTTTCTGCCCTTTGTATCACCAATATAACCGAACAAAAGTCCACCGAGAGGTCTAGCGATGAGCCCCATCGAAAAAACAGTAACACTAGCAAACAGAGAGGTTAGAGGATCGCTGGATGGAAAGAACAAAGGCGCTAATAAAAAGGATAAAGCACCAAACAAAGAGTAATCATAAAACTCTAAGGTGTTTCCAAGGAATGCTGATAACACAACTCTCTTATTCATCATGCTCATAACTCTATATCTTAAAATCTTCCTAGATATAAGTCTGAAATAAGAAAATAGAAGAAATCAAGATGCAATTAATAGAAAATTTTAACTAAATTCTAATATTAATATCTATAATGAGTTTTTAGAGTGGATTTTGGAAATTCAAATATTATAAAAAATGTAAAGTCTCTCCCCCTTTATTTATAAGAAATAAGAGGGAGAGATATATAAATTAGCAATCATAGGAGATGTATGGTTAATGTTAATAAGGTTCATCAAATCATTAATTCTTCATCAGAAAACTTTTAACGTTCACGCCAAAAATGCACCAACTTGCCTTGATCAGAGAATGTATAACGGAGTTCTCCAGACGAGCCAGTGGCATAAATTGGTTTTACTGTACGTGCTATCACCCACCCTTCGTGAGTTTCGTCCAATTTAACCCATTCAAGGCCAACTATATGTGGCTTTAACGTTGCAATATGCCTACCAATCCCATTAAACACGGAAAGTTCATGCATATCTCTTTGTAAAAATTCAATTCCCCATAAAGGAGAAGAATAAACTCTATCACTTTCTAATCCTGTTACTAAATAGTGGGCAACAGCGGTTAGAGTTGGATGCTTATATCCCTTATTAAATCCGGAACTTAAGGCCACATGTTTAGGTTCGGTTACAGCTGCCCATGTTATGTGGTTTGTATCTTCAGTATCAGCACCATGATGGCTAGCAACAAGAAGCTCTGCTTTTAAAAATGCCGGATTAGAAATATCACTAAGTATTCTGTCTGTAGTAGCACCTGTAGCATCTCCCATAACAAGAATATTACTTCCAGCTATGCTTAAGCGCACAACAGCACTATTAATGTTTGTGTCTGTTTCGCTTGCATCACCATCTGCTTTAGCGCCTGCATTAGCGCCAATAATTTCAAAAACGTTTTGGGGTATGGCAATTTGCCGTGCAGTTAAAAACCCCTCTCCTCTTACATGAGTTCTAAAGGGATGATATTTTCCCCGATCTAATGTGTACGCAACATCACTCAGATGATCAGAAACACTCAAACCCATTAAATCATGTGACAATGAAGTAAGTCTGCCTTCAATACCTGGAACTCTTTTAACAAAACCTGTCAGAAATTCACGCGTTTCCGGAACGCGAAAATAATTTTCAAAATGATCACCCAAATAGATTCTTCCTATGTTCCCCAATAGCAACTGATTCGGACCAAAAACACTTTTAAATAAGTTAATGTGATCTTTGTCGGAATGGGATACAACAACTGTAACAGAATCCTTTGAGAGAGGAATATCGCCATTTACTTCTGAAAATCCAAATTCTTCCGAAAGGCGTGCTTCTGTATTTCTAGGCTTATCTGATAAAGAACCTGCATCAATTACAAGAAAATGGTTATTTTCATGGTTACGAATGATTGTGCAACTGCCCTGTCCCACATTTTTAATAGCAACTGTAAAGCCAACAGGATCAATCATTGCGGCTGGATTAAACAAAGAAGGCTCGACAGCATAGGATTGTGTAATGAAAGCGAAGGCAAGTATAAATCTATAAATAAAGGCCTTCATTTGAGCACCAAAGATCTATCAATTTGTTCAACATAGGCCCTAATAATCATCATATCGGCATCATCTCCTAAATGAAGTTTATCAAGCATACTGGTAGCCTTAGCTGCATGACCTTCTAACAAAGCTCTTTTTGCTGCTTCTTTTCTAAAATCAACAGAAAAATGTGGGTTTGTTACCATATCTGGAAACAAAGTAACTACATCCAAACTCACCTCGGCAGCTCGTAAATAACCAAGTCCCAAATGGAGTTCGCCAGCTTCAACAAATCGCCTTATAGCTCCATTAATAACCGCTTTAGAAATAACAGGGTCTGGTTGTGAATAAGCATAGTAAACAGCAAAATCAGCAGCATCATAAAGTATTTCTGGATAATTACGAGCATCAGCAATAGCTATAGCTTCAAGATAAAAATGGTTAGCCGCATCAAACCTTCGTTCTGTATTGATTCCATAGCGATAACATTGGGCTATTTTCCAAATCCCGTAAACACCAAGAGATCTAAAAAAGCCAACTCCTTCATCAAAGTTTCTTTTAAGAATAATATTCCCCATTTCAATCGAAGCTCTAAGGGATCCTTTCTTTCTAGCTTCATCAAAACATGTCAAAGCATCATCATCTCTATCTAAGCTCTTAAATATGGATCCTAAATTAAGAGCTTGTATTGCTGTCCCCTTTGATAAAACCTCTCCTTTTAAACGATCCAGTATATCAGGATGAGAAGTTTTGTATGCTTTAACTTTCTCTAAAAATGAAGAGCTAGTTACAATAAATCCCGTATCTAATAAGGACAAAAATTCACCATCAGAAGAGATATCAAAACCAATATCTGCCCTTAAACCTTTTAGCATCATTCTGCCTGGGCTATAATTACTTAAATCTGCAGAGTACATAACACAAGCTTTAAAAGCATAATTCATTTGGAGAAGATGTTGTTTATGAGTTGTTGCCAAGACTTCATAGGGATAGAAAATTGCTGCAGCAAATATTCTATAACCAATAAATCCACTGTTACCATAAGTCCTAACAAACCAGTTCAACCAATCTCTTGAAACACCTTTAGTTTCCATGCGAGGGATTAATGCATCAAGCCTTATTTGAGGCTGTCCAACTGTTTCTGTTATCTTTTCGCCAAAATCGGATATAGTTTTAATATTATTCTGTGAAATTAAAGTAGATTGATTAACCTTAAAGTCTATTAATTCATCAGTTGCAAAAACACATCCTGAAATTAAAAATAACGTAATATAAAGAAAAAATGTTTTCAGAGATTTTAAAATGGTCACTATCTTGACTCTAAAGCACAAAACCCATTTGCCTTTTCTTTATGACTTGGATCATTGATCCATATAGTTGTTTTTAACGATAAAGCCGCAGGATCTTTTCCTTCAACAAAAACTCTCAATAATTCTCCCATATCTGTTGTAAGAATATTCATCACGTATGAACGGGACACAGAGTTTGGAAAAGCAGCCGAAGATAAATCTTTTTCGTCTTCAATGCTGGTTCCCGCACCATATGCATCAGCTAAAATAATCTTAAGAGATATAGGTTTTCCAATCTCTGATGAAACTCTTTTAAAATAGCTAACGACCTTGTCACTTAAGAGTTCGGCATCTGGTACATCAGAAGCAAAAACTATTGAAGAGTAAATCGAAAATAACATAGCAGAAATAAATCTATTCATAGTAAAAACTCCTTTGTTTGATTTCTATGCTAAAATACACTAATTAATTAATCATTAAAATGAGAAAATAGAAAACAGTTTATTTTCTATTAGTTAAACATAAGCTCAAAATCTAAGTTTTTTATAGAAAACCTACATGCCTGCAAATAAAGTTTTATGGTTGCAAAATTTAGCTGATTCAACTCCTGATTTTATTGGGTTCAAAAAACTATGGTTGCAACTAAAAATTCGTGCTTTCCTGGAAAAGTAATCATTAGACCCTCACAATTAACTCTATAAGCGAGTTAAATAAGGGTGTCTTCAAATGATTATCAAAAAGTTTAAAACAGGAATCGATCAACAACATCAACAAATTGTCCCATTAAATCCTATTACAAAGCATACGATTTTTACCATCTTAGGTTTAGCAACTATCTATTGCTTTGCCAGTGACGCATCATGGGCTCTACAAGCTGACGATGCGATGAAGGCAACATCAGAGGCCTTAGAAAAGACCCTTACAGGCAGTTGGCTTCGTGTTGGTTTGTTAGCCGGCATGATTGGTGGCGTTGTTATGTCCGCTGTAAAACAAAGTCCATTAATTTTTGCTGGCAGCATGGGGACAGGTTTGGGAGCCCTTTATTATAAGGGCTGGATAACCGACAGCTTTACAGCTTTGATCTAAGGAGAGTCGGATCATGGCTAATTTAGCTGATCATGCAATCTTAAGTCACCTTGATAATCCACCTCGGTTTTTGTTCTGGACAGTCCAAGAAGCATTGGTTCTGTTCATGCCTCTGATCATTGGTCTTGGGGTGGATTGTCCAAAATTAGCTGTCCTTGCCAGTGCTATCGCTTATTTTATTTTAAAGCATTATAAGCGATCTTTTGGCAAAGGGACTCTAAGACACGTTATGTATTGGTATTTACCTCATAACAAAAAGGGCATGCCAATCACTCCTCCATCCTATATCCGTGAATATTTAGGTTAAGAGAAGAGAGGAATTCATCATGCGACTTCGTCTCAATACAGCGCGTTTACAGCATCTGATTCATCAAAGAAATATCTTTGTTGGTCTTTCAGCAGCGTTACTGGGCGTCAATACTCTTTTGGCCTTTAAGAACTTTTCTCATCAGGAACGCATTATTATTGTGCCACCTGACGTTCACCAAAGCTTCTGGGTTGAAGGGAATCGGGTCTCAAATCATTATCTTGAAGAAATGTCTTTGTTCTTTGCGCATCTTCTTCTTGATAATTCTGAAGCCAGCGCTCTCTTTAATCGAGACGTTATCCTTCGTTATGCTCAGCCTGAATCATATGGGGTTTTAAAAACGCAGCTTTTAGAAGACGAGCAACGCTACAAAAAAGAGCAACTCTCAACAAGTTTCAAACCCTCTGTTGTTCAAGTCGATAACAAGAAGATGACAGCTGAAATTACTGGCGATCTTTTAAGTTACGTCGGTTCTAAAAAAATCTCACAAAACCGAGAAACTTACCGATTCCACTTTCAATACGATCACGGTCGTTTGCAGATTATTTCCTTTCAATTGATCAAGACGGAGGCTAAAGAATCATGAAAAAATCCATCACTTCATTCCTATTATTGGCAAATGCCAGTTTTTTAAGCGTGAGTGCTTATGGAGCGCAAGTGCACACCCTAAGTGAAGGAGGTCGCATTCAGGCTAATATCTGTCCAGCTGAGATGAATCGTATTTCTATTCAAGGTGATAGAATTGCTCAAGTCTTTGGAGCTGAGGGAAAATTCACTCACCAAGTGGATGAAGAAACAGGGCAGTTCTTTCTAAAGCCTTTATCAGCACAAGAAGGTGGGTTTCCTCATACACCCGTTAGTCTAACGCTTATTACTGAATCTGGATTAACTCAAGATATGACGTTGTTCCCAAAAGAAAAGGCGGCAGCAACGATCCTGCTGAAGGCTGCCTCCCAAAGCACCAAAACAAACGCATCTCTTTCTTCTTTTGAAGGTTTAGATCGAGCATTGCCTTATCAAGAAGTCTTGATTCAAGCTTTTAGATCTTTAGCTAGTGAAGAAGGAAGTAATGAGATGGAAGGCTTAGAAACTCCTTCTCAAAGAACCAATTCTGCTGGGATTACAGCTTATTTTGTAAAGCAAATCAAAGGGCCACAATACGTGGGGCAAGTGTTTGAAATCACTAATTTTTCATCTGAGATGATTACGGTTCAAGAAAAACAATTTTTTCAAACGAATGACAGGGCTTTAGCACTGACTAAAACCACACTTATGCCTCAAGAGAAATCCATTCTTTATGTGATTCGCAGAGGCTAACAATGTTAACGTCATTTTCTCTTCCCTTTGCTTCCATTCTTAAAAGAAAGCAGCTGCTCTTATTAGGCACAATTGTTGGAGGCTTAACGGTTGTAACAGTGAGTGTGCTGGTTGTTCTCTTGAAAGAAGATTCAGCCCCATTAGAAAAACACTCAGAAAAGAAAACCGAAATTACCTCAGGCTCTAACCGCGTCAAGCCACAAGAAGTTTGGGTGCAACGTTTAGAATCACAAACAGAGTTGTCGTTAAAGCGCATAGAAGCTTTAGAAAAAATGCTAGAGCAGCTTTTGAGTTTCAATAGCCAAAAGCCTGTAGAGAATAAACCTAATCCTTCATCACAAAGCCATGATCGGGGAAGTGGTGATATTGGAGAGTTACGTCAACAACTAGCATCCTCATTAGAAACATCTGAGCATAAGGAGGGCAAAGGGGGGGACATAACAGCTTTACCAACACCCCCCCAAAGCGACTTTTCTATAAATCCAGCTACGGATCCCAATTTGAAATTAGTCAATTATGGCCCTGTGGGTGGGAATGGTCAACTAGCTGGGTTTGGACAAGCTGGAGCCATTCAACCTGCCAAGCCTATGGGGCTTCAAAAAATAAGCCTTAAGCTTAATAACGCTAAGTCTCACTCAATTAAGAAAACCCAAGACAACACGATACCTGCTGGTGCTTTTGCTCAAGCTGTTCTTTTAGGGGGTGTAGATGCAAGCACCAGTATTAATTCTTCTTCTGATCCAAGACCTGTGCTTTTAAGGATTACAGATGCTGGAACTCTGCCCAGAAAATTCAAATCAGATCTTAAGAATTGTCATATCTTAGCTTCAAGCTATGGAGATATATCTTCTGAACGGGTCTTTATGCGCCTAGAAAAGCTTACTTGTACGGAGCGCAAAACAGGAGAGATTTCAGAGACTGTTGTTTCTGGGTATGTGGCTGGAGAAGATGGAAGAGCAGGTGTTCGAGGTGTTCTGGCTGACAGAGCTGGTGATATGATGCGTAATGCTCTTGTTGGTGGATTCTTTGGGGGTATGGCCAAGTTTTTGATTCAAGCCCAAAATCCAATGACATTTACACCCGTTGCCCCTTTTGGTCAAACCAATCCTTTATCTCATGAGCAAATGCTCAAAGCCGGAGCTGGGCAGGGAACAAGTTCTGCACTTGAACGCTATGCCGATTTTTATATTAAACGCGCTGAACAAATGCAGCCAGTTTTACAAGTAGCAGCAGGCAGACAGGTCAATATTATATTTACTGAAGGTACTCCTTTTGGTGAAACCGCTTATAAAAATGCCTTTAGTAAAGTCAGAGACAAAAAACGCCAAGAAACTGTTAGAGATCTTTCTAATAATCATTCAGCAAATAACCATTCAGGATCACAAGAAGTAGCTCAGTCCGATATGCAAGATTGGATACCCAGTCAAAATGAAC
>DAHVSZ010000046.1 GCA_027328625.1 Candidatus Paracaedibacteraceae bacterium
AGAATTAGTAAAACTTGGCCTGTCTAAATCTTTGGCGCTTCGAATGCTAGAAGAAAAACATATTAGTTTGAGGCAAGCCGCTAAAATTGCCGGTATATCCCTTGAAGAGATACTCTGTTTAGCTTCTGATGCTGGTGTCAGTGTTGTTGATTATGATCCAAAAGAACTCGATGAGGAACTCGCTGTTGACAATTAAGCTTATTGTTTGTGATGCCGGCCCCCTTATTGCTTTAGGAAAAATTAACCAACTTCAGCTTTTAAATCATCTCTATACAGAAATATATGTTCCTAACGTTGTGCTAGAAGAATGTCTTGTCAATGAAATGCTGCCTGGAGCACAAGCTATTAAGATCGCTCTTGCAAATAAGGCTGGAACTACATAAGCGGGTCAAAACCGTCGTAAGAACCTGAAGGTGCGCTAATAAAGCCTTATAATCTCTTGGTTTCTTGTAATTGTTTATCTTTAGCTGTTCGATGTCTTTCTTTTAAATCCACATCAATATATTTATCCGTAATAGCTCCAGAACCATGCCCAGCATCATCACGCACATGCTCACGAGGCCTGTGTTTTACATCATCAGATATCCCGGTGTGGCGAAGCCAATGGACTGTTGCTGCCATTAAAGAATCCGCTTCTTCTGTGTGACCATCTCGTTGAAGACGCTCAATTGCTTCGTTAAAACATGTTTGTATAATTTTACGAAGATGAGTTGAGTCACTAATTGGCCCTTGGCCCTTTGCTTTTGGCAACAAGGGGGATAGATCAGAAACGGCAGGTAAGGGGGCTAACTCTAAAAATTCTCGCCACCTTTTTAAAGCTTCCAGCATTGCATCACTAACAGCGATTTGCCGTTGTTTATTGCCTTTGCCAACGGTTGTAAACCACCAATTCTCATCACTATCTTTAAAGAAATGATTCATTAATGGAGTCCATCTCGGACTTGCAACCAATTCTGATATGCGTAAATACATTAAATAAAGGGCAGACATAATAAAAAACGTTCGTTCATGAAGAGGGGGGTGTGTTTTTGCCATTTCTTCAGCTGTCTCAATAACATATTGCCATTGACGCTCAGAAAGCCTCCTTATTTTTGGGATTCCTTGCACTTTTCTAACAAACTTACTTTTTTGCCGGATAAGGGCAACTGGGTTCATATACACATATTCTTCTTGGAGAAGATAATTATAGAAAGATCCAAGGATAGCAAACATATCTTTAATGGAACTTTGAGATAATTCAAAGTTTTTTGGATCAGGGCGTTCGCCAAGGTGGTAAGCGGCTTTTGGAATGGTAACAATAAAAGGTCGCCATTTCGGGTTTGGGGCCCGTGTACCATTTTCTCCAATAAAACGAGGGGTCTTATAGAACCCAATCCATGATTTAGGGGGTTTTTGGCAAAAATGAATAAAGTCTTCTATATCTTGTCGTTTTAAGTCTTTTAATGTTTTTTGAGCAACAAGGGTACACCAATGGAGTAAGCGTTCAATTTCTCTTCGATAAGAGATAAATGTGCCTAGACTACCATTGTAAGATCTAAGAAAGTTAAAAGCATGGATGTAATCATCACCATAAGTTTGATTCGACACGCGAGTTGCAATATCATATGCATTTATATGTTCTAGATTATCAAAAACAGGGATTGGTGCTTTCATAATTGATTATTTGTCCATAAAAATTCTTGTGACAATGCAAGAGTTTAAAAGTCCTTAATTTTGCAACTTTTCGTGGTCTCAATAAACAAACTAATAATAAGAATTATTAGTCTTTATGTCAATACTTTATCAAAAACACTTCAGCCATAATCTCCCTCCATCTTAAAAACAAAGGAAGAAAGAAAATGACAAAACTTGTTATTTTACCACCTCTTAAACAACGTGAATTCGATTCTCCATCAAAGCTGAATTCAAAAAAACGGGCTCTCTTTTTTTCTCTTGATCATGACATTATGGAATTTGTCAAAACATTACGTACGCCTGTGAATCAAGTTGGTTTTATCTTACAGCTTGGTTATTTTCGGGCCAATGGTAAATTCTTTACGCCTCAATATTTTCGATCTCCTGATATTGATCATGTCTGTAAAATGCTTGGATTTGACTCCAATACCATTAATATGATGATTTACCAAGAAAAGGCTATTCGTGACCATCGCAAAAAAATTTTTGAATTTCTCCAGTGGCATCCCCTTGATTCAAATAATCAAGAAAAGATTAAAAAACACATCGAATGGAGTATCCCTCAACAGCTATCTCTTCAGCGCGTTTTTTATTCCATTATCGAGTACTGCTTCCATAACAAAATTGAGTTCCCTTCTTACAATCTTCTTTCAACGTTGATAACCAATGCTTATAATACGCTTGAAAAAAATCTTATCAATGATGTTACTCAAAAACTAAGCGTAGGACATCGTGAAAAACTGAATCAAATTCTTGGAACAGGTGAAATTGACAAAACAGAATCTAAGACCCTCCCCTCCCTTGCTGACTTGAAAAAGATTAATCAGTCCTTGCGACCTATGGATATCAAAGAGACATTAAATGGTTTTCAAATTTTTAAAGATTATTTTGACACCTTTCAATCTATCCTTGATGACCTCAACATATCCGATCAGCTCACAGAACACACTGCAACATGGGTGCAAAAAGCAACATCCTTTCAATTAAACCAATTCCCCGACAAGAACAAAACCTACTTATATCTTTTATGTTATATAAAACATCAGTTTTATATCCGCCATGATCTATTAGTGGATATCTTATTAAAATCCACACAAAATGCCCTTAATAATTCCAAGAAAAAAGAAGCCAAGCAGGAAACGAAGAACCGCAAGAACCGTAATAAAGCCATTCAAAAAGTCGTTTCATCAAGCCAAAATTCACGCCAAGTGCTTGAAAACATTACAGCAATCATCAACTCAAAAGAACTGACCTCCCCTCTTGAAAAATATACACACATAGAAACACTTGTGAATGCCTATAATGCAAGCGTGACACCAGAGGATAAAATCCAAATTGTCAAATTTGAACAATCTCTCCAAAAAATCGCCAATCAGCAATTGCATTTTGATAGCTTGGAAGATGTATCCCGTAAACTCCAGCGTCGTGTCTCGGAGCTCATTAAATACCTGACGTTTGATAAAAAGACATCCAATAAACACCTGATTGCAGCCATTGAGTATTTCGTTAAAACAGATGGCAATTTAGGAAATAACTCCCCATGGGATTTTTTAAACACGCAAGAAAATGAAATGTGTTTTAAGGATGAAAAACTCAAGGTTTCCCTATATAAAGTCCTTCTCTTTATCCATATTGCCAATGGTATTAAGTCAGGAACCCTGAATCTTCTTTATTCTTATCGATACAAAGCAATTCAACACTATCTCATTGGTGAGAAAATCTGGGAATCGGAGCGCCAAGACCTTCTCAAAGCAGCTGGTCTTGAAGATTTTATGGACTTAAAAACGGTTCTGCCAAGCCTTACAGAAAAACTCAACACAAAATACAAAACCGTCAATGAGCGCTTTTTAGCCAATGAAAACCCTTATCTGACCGTTGATGAAAAATACCACATCGTCATTGAAACACCGAAGACAGATAGCAGTGATGAAAAATATGCCGCAACGCTCCTTCATCAAGCCGGCTTTGTCCCCGTTGTTAAAGTACTATCGGATATCAACCATGTCACACAATTTACATCCTCTTTTAAACATCACAGCATTAAACACACCAAGATGAAGCCTCAACCGGAGATATTTTTTGCAGGTGTCATTGGAAAAGGATGTAACATGGACCTCAATCGGCTTGCCAATTCATCCATTGGCATTAAAGCTGATGCGTTAAACAACGTTGTTAACTGGCATTTCAGTGTGAAAAATATTCAAGCCGCTAATAATAGAGTCATCCGTATGATTAACAGCCTTCATCTCTCAACGGCATTTCAATATGAGCCAGGTCAAATCCACACCAGCAGTGATGGACGCAAGGTTACTGTTGCCGTTGATTCTATTCTGGCAAGTCATTCTTACAAGTATTTCGGCAAGGAAAAAGGGGTTACCATCTATATGTTCATCGATGAGAAGCAAATTCTTTTTTATTCAACCGTCATCAGCGCCTCAGAACGCGAAGCCGCTTATGTGATTGATGGGCTATTGAACAATGATGTGATCAAAAGCAACATACATTCTACAGACATGCATGGATTCACGGAAATTATATTTGCAGTCACGCATTTTATTAGCACACTGTATGCCCCTCGCCTCAAAAATATTTCTAAACAAAAACTTTATGGATTTACGGGTCGCAAAACCTATAAGCGACTGAATTATAAAATCCTCCCCAGTCGCGGGGTACATGTCAAACTTATCGAAGAAAATTGGGACACGATTTTACGGTTTATGGCAACCATCAAACTCAAATATACCTCTGCTTCTCAGCTTTTAAAACGTCTGAGCAGTTATGCTAAAGAACACCCTCTTTATAAAGCACTTAAAGAATTTGGCCGTATCATTAAATCTTTGTTTATCTTGACTTATTTGGATGATGTAGAATTCCGTCAGCGTATTGAAAAACAACTCAATAAGATTGAATTTGCAAATCGATTTTCAAAAGCCATTATTGGCGATAACAAACAAGAATTGGAAGTTGGAGAAGGAGAAGATCAAAAGATTATGGCTGCATGCAATATTCTCATCCAAAATTGTGTCACCCTTTGGAATTATTTGTATTTATCCCAAATCATAGCCAATAACGCCGATCCAGAAGAACAAAAGCAAATGTTTAACAACATCGCCAAAGGATCCTCCAGCAACTGGGGGCATATTAATTTCCAGGGAGAATGGGATTTCTTTAAATATTCTGCGGCCAACCAAAATACATTCGACATGGAGAAAATATTGGCGTTTAAATTAGCGGCTTAGAGAGATTCCTCTTTTTTTGTATGTGAAAAAGCACGCATATTAGATTGAGTTTGTATTTCTATGGAAATTTGTACCTACTCCAAATTCCTACGACGGTTTTGACCCGCTTATGCACGGCCACCCCTCAGAGCCAAAACGCATCGTTGGCACAATTCTGTCTAACCGGCTCTTGTGTCCTACCCAGTGGGTGAGTTCATGCAGTAAGGTGTTGTAATAGTTGGCTTCTGCACTTTGATGCTCTGTTGCTATAAAATTGTTTCTGTCTGGCATACCAATCAGATCTTCTGAATGGTGATAGAAAGCTGATGTGAAACAATTAACAACACGGGCTCCTGTTTGAGCAATAAAAGCTTCAGCTTCTTGACAAGGGTCAAAGGTGTTTTCTGTAACCGTTGTTTCATTTGTAGGACTGTCAAACCCTTCAACTTGAGCTGCGTTAAAAACAGAGTTCGCCTTTAGGACAAATCTTTTGACGAGCTCAAATTCTCCGGTTTTCTCGTTTTCTTCTTCTGTTTCAAAGTCTTTGTAAAAAACGATCTGATGAGCTTTTTCACCTTTTCTGACTTGAGCACCTTTTTCTTGCCATTGTTTGTAGGTGCCCCAGAGAGGGCTTGTGTACTGGTTTTTGTAAGAAGCCATCCATAAAGACAAAATGTTAACACCTGAATAGGATTTTTGTGTCAAAACATTTTGAGGTAGTCTTAGTCCTTTTTGATGCCAAGGCATAACCCAATCGGTGCTCTGGCTTAAAGCTTCTATAATTTGGTCTGTAATTTGTTGGTAAAGATCTTTTATTTCAACTTTTTGTGTGTCTAGAGTCATGGTATTTTCTCCTAAGTTTTTAAAATTATATAAAGGGTGCTAGCACCTTAGGGCGCGTCTGCACCTCTGCCCTCGGCGAGAGCAGGGTTAGTAAGAGCAAGACCGAAATTTGGGGAAACTCCTTTCGAGAGCGTTAGCGATGTCTTGTGCGCGCGAGGGACAGCGTCCCTTAGAAAGAAAAAGAAACTTAAATGATTGATGCAACAGTATCTGTTGGCCAAAAAGCAGACGATTTAAGATTGGAGATAAAAAAACATTCATGCTTAAAAAGATTTACCCCAAAGCAATGTTACCTAATGTTGATTATCAAGATTTAGAAGATGAGGATTCTTTTGAAGGAATAACAGACTTAGAATATGAAACCATGAGAAATCTCTATGATTTTACAGAAGAGCTAAAAGACATTCTCTTACAAAAGAACATGGGGCAAACTCTTGAATTAATCATCTCTCATTTATGTGCTTATTTAGGGTTTTTAACTGTTGCAAGTTTGGGACTTAAACAGGCAACCGAATTACAAATCAAAATAACAAAACTTCTAGAGGAACAGACAAAGACAGCTTACGATTTGTTTTGTAAGTCACCGGTTAGCTCCAGTCTTTCAGGAGAAGTAAAAACCAGAAACTTTGATCAATTGAGAGAAAATTCTCCCGGTAGTTTGGTTGTCCAAACAATACGCCTTGGTGGTATCGTTTGGAGAAACTTTCAAGAGCTTGCTGAGAATAGAAAATCACACATTCGGTTTACCAATGAAAAACAGGCAGAGTTCTTTTGTCCCCAAGATATCTTTATTCCTTTTCTGAAAGAAGCCTCATCTAAAATCATACGTGAATCAAAAAACGGAATACCCATTGCTTACGTTCTGAATCAAATGACCATACAATTGGGGTGGTTGATAGGCTATTACGGGCATTTAGATCGTCAATTTCCGAAAACTTACTTAGAGTTTGGTATACCTTGTATCGGACTCTACATCGATTTTGGGCATAAATTTCTTGAGGCTATGAATTCAGCTGATAAGAGTACTAAAAATGGTTGAAGAATTTAGTCAGGCACTGCCTGGCCAATTGACTCGGTGGATCCTATAAAGAACGCCTCGAAAAGGAGTAGTAGGCTCCTATAATGGTATGTAAATAAGGTGTTTTAGAGTATTGTAAATTTACAAGACACATAGGGTAACGTCCCTAGAGGAGCACACTCAAATCAAAATAATCTTGTATTGTCGTTCACATTGGAATATTCTTACAGAGTGAACGACAATACATTTGAAGTGGTGTGCAAGCAACTATGGGTATTTCAGGGGATCAAACGACGCAGTTAATAGGAAGGCTTGCCGAGCAAGCCATATTACAAGAAATGCTTGAATCTAATCAGGCAGAGTTTTTGGCCATATACGGAAGAAGAAGAATAGGCAAAACTTTTTTGATACGAGAATATTTTAAGGACAAAGATGTTATATTTTTTAACAGCACTGGCTCCAAGGATGGCTCTTTAATCGAACAAGTACAGCACTTTACCAAGGAAATTAGCAAGGTATTTTACAGAAGTATAAAACTCGAATCTAGTAAAAACTGGGATAGTACATTTGAGCTACTCACTAAGGCAATGGAGACTATTTCTGGAAATAAAAAAATCGTCCTGTTCTTCGATGAATTACCGTGGATGGCTACTAAAAATTCTAAATTACTTACGACTCTGGATTATTATTGGAATCAATATTGGAATCGTGATAAGAGGATAAGGCTTATTATTTGTGGATCATCAGCATCATGGATAGTTGACAAAATAATCAGCAACAAAGGCGGATTACATAATAGAATAACAAAACAAATTCGTCTGCTGCCATTCAATTTAAGAGAAACCAAGGCGTTTTTGGATAAAAAAGACATAAGACTGACTCATAACCAAATAATTCAAACCTATATGGTAACAGGAGGTGTGCCTTATTATCTGAATAACATCAGGAAAGGTATGTCAGCTGCACAAAACATTGATTTACTTGCCTTTTCTTCTGACGGGTTGTTATTCAAGGAATTTGATAATTTATTTGCTGCATTGTTTGATATGCACGAGCTATGTGTTCGGATCATTAAAATAATAGCAGAGTGTCAATCAGGCGTTAATCAGGAAGATATCTTTAAAAAAATTGGCGACGAAAAAAATAAAGGCCAACTTGGGTTACAAAAATTAAAAGAATTGGAAGATGCAGGTTTTATTATAAGATTCAAGCCATATCTGCACAAAACTAGAGGTATTTATTATAAGGTTATAGACGAATATACCCTGTTTTATCTAGCCTGGATCAAGCCTTTTAGGGATAACCTGGTGCAAGGTATGTCTAGTGGTAGTTGGGAAATACAACAAAAGACTCCCGCCTGGTATAGCTGGGCAGGAATGGCCTTTGAATCAATATGTTACAAGCATATAAATCAAATCAGAGCTGCTTTAGACTTAGACGCATCTGCTATGCCAAATACATGGAGATTTAATGGTAAAGGAGACCAAAATGGCGCTCAAATAGATTTATTATTCGATCGCAGAGATGATTCCATCACTTTATGCGAGATTAAGTATACAAGTAAGCCATTCTTGATAGATAAAGCTTATGCACAAAATATAGAGAATAAAATTCAGATTTTTAAAAATGCTACCAGAACAAGAAAGCAGATTTTTTTCTCTATGATATCCGCGAGTGGCTTGCAAAAAACTAGATATTCTGAAGAATTGATTTCGCAAGTTGTGACTCTTGAGGATTTGTTCGAAGACTGTTTGAGGTAGACGTTCTATGAACATTTCTACAAGAATGTGGCGTAAGTCCTTTAGCCCTTTATTCCTTTCATATTATTTTTAGGGTGCACCCTATCAACATGAGGTAAAAACACCTCAAAAATATTTTTAACACAATTTAAAATACACATTTATTTCCACATGACTTATAATACGGAGTCCATCCAAAACCGGGTGCTGCGACACGAAGTCTTTGTTGAGAGCTGTTCTACTTTAAGAAAGGAGAGAACCACCTGTACCACCAGGTGAACCTAGGGACATGAATGAAGAGCTGCCCTGATAATGTAGCGAAGCATAGAAATATGCAGAGTACGAATCGTGAGAGGAGTACTCTTCTGAGAGCCGACCTCGGGATAGCGCTAGGTAGCTGGTATGGTGAATGTAATGTAAATTCATGTAAGGATCGTAATTTGCGAACAGGTGCAACGGCTGATACACCTGACCCAAAACGGGAAAAGAGATAAGAATGAGGGCTCACCTATCCCCATTCGTGGTTAACAAATCTCTCGGTCTACAGTGAGCACCTAACCCAGCATGCTTTTGACAAAGGAACGTGGCAATCTTGTATAGCTCCCAGGGTTTATTTCTGGGAAAGCAAGTCGTGAGATGAGCCTATAGTTATGCAAGGAAGGGAGATGAGAAGAAGCGAAGGCTATGCTGTAATGGCTTAGATATTGGTTTAAATGTTATCAAGCACGAAAGTGAGCAGACGTCTCATTGGTCTTTAATCGTGAGAAAATTAGGAGAACTGACAGAATGAAAGAAAGCAAATGACGGCAATGGTTAATCCAAAAGCTGGTGCACCTTCAGCATGGGACAACTGGAATGCCATTGATTGGCAAACTGCTGTTGTTCATGTACGTCGGCTCCAAATGCGTATCGCGAAAGCTTATGGGGAAGGAAAGAAAGGCAAAGTTAAATCTTTGCAAAGACTTCTGACCCATTCGTATTATGCTAAATTATTAGCTATAAAACGAACTGTTCAAAATCGAGGTTCTAAAACACCTGGTATCGATGGAGTTATTTGGAAAACATCTGAACAAAAGATAGAAGCAGTAAAGTTGCTAAAACGGAGAGGATATAAAACTCAACCGCTAAAGCGCATTTATATTCCTAAGAAACAAAAAGGCAAACTTCGCCCCTTATCAATTCCTTCTATGGTTTGTCGAGCACAGCAGGCCCTTCATCTGCTTTCTCTAGAACCTATTGCAGAAATGATGGCGGACAAGAATGCTTATGGATTCAGACCTTTAAGATCAACAGCAGATGCAATTTCTCGGTGTTTTGATGCACTGTCCAGAAAGGACGCTGCTGAATATATTTTAGAGGGGGATATAAAAAGTTGCTTTGATAGTATATCGGGAACGTGGCTACAAGAGAATGTACTCATGGACAAGGTTATGCTAAAGAAGTGGCTGACTGCTGGTTACATAGAAAAAGGACGATTCTACTCTACAGAAAACGGAGCACCTCAAGGCGGCCTGTGTTCGCCAGTACTTTTAATCGTTACGCTTAGTGGTTTAGAAGCAGCTGTTAAGGCAGTTTCTAGAAGACAAGATAAAGTCAATGTCAGCATCTACTGTGATGACTTTATCATTACAGGGGCAACAAAGGAAGTGTTAGAAACAAAGGTAAAACCAGCTGTGGAGGTCTTCTTACAAGAAAGAGGCTTATCTCTTTCTCAAGAGAAGACAAAGATTACCCATATCAATGAAGGATTTGACTTTTTGGGGATGAACATACGCAAGTATAAAGGTAAGTGCATCATTAAACCTGCCAAAAGCAATGTTAAACGATTTCTTACTGAAATCCGAGAGGTCATAAAGAGCCGAGCAACAGCAAAGACGGAAGAAATCATCCAGCGCTTGAATCTAAAGATTAGGGGTTGGGGTAATTACTATCGTCATGTTTGTTCAAAGCAAACCTTCAGTTATGTAGATGCCAATATCTTCTCCGTTTTATGGCGGTGGTCTACAAGACGACATCCGAATAAAGGGAGAAAATGGGTCAGAAACAAATACTTTCTTCGACACCAACAGAGAAACTGGGTATTTTCTGCAAAAACTAAAGATAAAAAGGGCAATCCAGTTTATTTGAGGTTAATGGAAACCAGTAAGATTCCTATTCAGCGACATGTTAAAATGAGAGCTGAGGCAACGCCTTATAATCCAACTTATCATGAGTATTTTGGTAATCGATTAGTAAAGCGGATGGGCAACAAACTCAAACGCCCGAAGTGGTATTTGCTATGGGAAAATCTGTTAAAGATAGAAGACAGAAAAGCTGGGTCATTAAACAATGGCCTTATAAAGGCTTGAGCCTCGTGGACAGAAATGCCCATGCGGGGTTCTTAGGAGAGTGGGGCTCAGTAATGAGTCCTGCTTATCCGGCGAGCAACTTCTACAAAAATGGGAGTGGCAAAATGATATCGATTTTGTTGAAAAAAAGTTGAAGAAAACTCATAAAAATCAATGACTTAAAAAATTTCTTCAGAATTTATGTTTGACCTTCAGCCCTTATAAATAAAGGGCTCTCAGGCGCCCATATCAATCTTTCGTCATTCCGATGCTGGACACCTAGTTGCAGCAAATGACAATTTTTATTCTTTAGATGAGGTCCTGAATTTCAAGGCGGCATAGATTGTGAAATTTAGTTAAAATACCATTCCAGTTCGCATTTGCCCCGTTTCTGTAATTTAACCCAAAAATTTAAAAATTGACGATAAAAATGCTCTCTAAACAATCGGAAAACTAGCAATAGGTTGATTGATTCTCTTGGGCATTTTCTCTGTTCAGCAAGCGGACGAATAACATCCGCCCGTTGTTTTCCAACATCCCAATGAGTGTCATTTACGCTTGAAATATTTTCCATAAATTAACCCGAGATCATTACACAAAATGAACTCCACTTTGATTAAAACAACATATACTGAACTTGTCTATGAAAAATTGAACAGCACTTTGAAAAAATCTGCTCTTTTTATACTCCTTTCAGCCCAGTCTTTCTCTCAAACTGCTGAACTCCACTTTGAAAAATGACAACTTAACCCTTCTTATCTTGCAAAATAGATTTCAGATGCCACCATAATATATCGATTTCCGGGCCAGCAGATGGGTCTGTATGGGTGAAAATATGGTCTACCATTTTTCATATGAAATAGAAAAAAACACGTGTACGTGCATTTAAACGATGGTTTTTTGCACTTTGGCTTAAAATTTAAGGGGTTCAGAGCTTAGTGTTTTTTTTTGGAATGCGAATTGTAAACATGACACACCTTTTAGCTTGATAATTTTCGACTAAGGGAATATACAATACTTAATTTATATTGCAATTGGTTCTTAGATCAATGTTTACAATCTGTAGATTTATTATTTCATTTGTTCTTCCGACTCTTCTTTTTGCAGCTGAACAAGACTCCTCTTCAGTACTGCTTAGCAGAGACGAAAAAGGGAAACCAGTTGCCATTCATGCGAATCGCTTGCTAGTTTCGCAGTTTGACTCACTGAGAGAAGAGAAGGATCTTTTTGAGGGTACTCGACCTGAATCAATCCAATTCTTAGATAATTTTTCTGATGGTACGGTAACAAAGAACTACATGCAGGCGAGTTTCTTTGTCGTTGGAGATGTTCGAGGCTCAGGGACTCAATTGCCATATCGAACACTTCCTATAGGCACAGATGGTAAGAGGATTATTTGGGGATCTGCACAATCAAGCTGGCCAATTGAAGACATGGGTGATGGTTCTTTTGTTTTCTCACGAGGAGAATCTGGGAAAGGAGATAATGGAGGTCACTCTGAACCACAGTTTGTGACTGAGATGAGAGAAGTTTTTATTGCCGAACCTACTGTTTCGGCAATGTACAGAAAACTCACAAGACCAAGTAGTGATGATATTGATTCATTATTAGAACGTTTATCTGTATCTCAAAACCCAACTGAACAGAACCAAGCAGCAAAGATTTTACATTTAAAAGAAATCGTGAGAGAAACTCTAAGAACTGATCCAACGCAGTTCTCTCCTTTCTTACGTTCAGGCGGGAATAAAAAGATTAGGTGTTATGGTTTCCTATTAGACTCAGTCTTTGACATCTGTCCACCCTGTTTAGGGGAGTTGTCGTCTTTTATAGAGGATAATGGGCGCTGTTCTTTGCATGATTTTATGCAACAGCAAAGAGGACAAAGAAGGATTGATAATTGTGATCGCTCGAGAATAGTTGTTAATGCCGCTTTTCCATATATCTACACAAATTACTGCCTCAAAACTGGGAACAATGAACCGATTGGTTGTGATAGATATAGTTTCAAACGTGATACGAGAGGAGGCATTCTTAAACTTCAAGGTAATTCAAATGACATAGATGTAAAGTGGGACTTTGTCGAAAAAGACTTGTCTTATCCTGTTGTTTGTAGAGTACGTAGTTTCTTCCGTTCTCCGTTAGAAACGGATCCTCCATCAGATTTGGTCAGCTATAAGGATTTTTCCCCTCGCTTTGAGAAAGGATGTTTGACGGTTAGGTTTTGAAAACTTGTCGATTCATCTTACTATAAATTAGACGTTAATTTAATTGAAATAGAATAGAGAAATCATTACATTGGTACAAATGGTATTTACTCTTGTTATAAAATGAAGAAGTTCAACCTTACATTTGTTTTTTTGTTTTTTGTTCTATTGTCAGCCGCTTCTGGTTCAGGAGATAGTCCATCTCCTATCAGGACTGAAAGCGTATCTGCCCCATCTAGGCCGTGTCTAAGGTTCAAAATCGGCTTTGAGTTTCAAGAAATAAATGGGCTTTGTCCTTGGGCTTTGGAAAACATTAACTTTCAGAAAAGACCCATCTTCGGTGTTCCTGAACAAACAGGCAACTTTCTATGGCATGTAGTCATTGATTCGAGTGATATCGAGTTTGTTTCACGTCCGTTTAGAGATGATGAAAGAGATGCTTTGCAATTTTGCTTACAGTCAATAAATGACGCTTTTTCTTTCCTCAGAGAAATTCTTATTAGGAAAGGAACAACATCTTTTGATGAATGGGCAACGTTTTTGGCGGAGAGGCAGAATATAGCCGTAGCAGCGAAGAACTACAAAATAGTTTATGATAAACCAATTCAAAAACCTCAGAATTGGCATCCACGCTTTGCTCCTCAAGTTACTCTTCAGCACCCACTTGAGTGGACTGTGCCACTTTATTACGGCTTGTTTGATGCAGAAAGTCAAACAGCTTTCCATTTTTCCGCTTGCTTTCCTTATGCACAAAACCTTGTAGATGCATGTACAAGAATGAACGCTAGTGAAAAAAGAAGAATTCTTGAAGAATCAACAAAAAAAGTAAGTGGACTTGCTTTTTTACATGCACTTACCTTGGTAAGAATGACACCACCTACGGATGATGCTTCTTTTGAGAGCGAAATAGACGAAGCTATACAATATTTTGATTCGTCTAACCAATTTGATGTGAAGCTAAAACTTACTTTAATGTCAAGACGCCCTTTTTCCGCAATGTTACAAGATGTTGCTGGTTACCTGAGTGTTCCATATGAGGATTTTTTTAAAGAAAGTATTCTTACTTCTAATCCACTTTTTAGCGGTTTTTTTGAGGTTTCTCAACTCTTTCACCTTACAAATTACGGAGAGCAATTTTTTGATACGACAACTGGATGTATAATACCTCTGGAAAGATTATTGAGTTTTATCGATTGCCAGCCTTTTCTACAAGAAAGGGTTTCTTCACTTCTCAGGAAAGGGGTATTAACAACTGCTATGTTAAGAAAAATGAAGAATGGGGAAGCTGTATTGAGAAAATACTACGGTGAAGGACTCACTCTTTCAGATCAAATAGGAGCAGGAAGAAAGCGTTATGACGTAAACGTTACATCGTCAGACGGAGAAATTATTGTTGAAAACGATTTAGCTTATGATGCGTTTTCTCCTCCGTGGTTTTTGTTACCTTCAGATTCCATGGGAAGACTTAGAGAGAGTATACCTGATGAGGAAAAAGGAATTTTTGGCGAAGCAATTGTGGAAGTGAGATCAATAAAATTTGTGGGTGATTGGTTTCTACGACAAGTTGGTCTTCCTCCGGATTTATCTGGGAAATTTTTAGTAAACCCAGATAGTTTTACTACAGAGTCTCTCCAATTATTTGACTTCCTATCATCGTTTACTATTGATAAACTATGTGATATAAACGAGGGGATAGTAAGTGATTTGACGCGTAGAATCAAGCCAGGGAGAAGATAAAATGGTGAAGATGTTTTTCATGGTTGCATTGTCTGTTGTTCTTACCAACGGTGTTTTTGCAACAACCGATGCAAATAGCAGGTTATTAGGTCAATACACGGATGAACTGGTAGAACGCTTGTGGCGCCATTCGACTATTTCAGCAAAGGATATTGAAGATAGACTTGATTTCGTTAACAACCCGGCAGCATGCCTTTCAAGATCCCCCAGATTCGAGACATTAACCGAGAAATCTAATTATTTTATGGAAGAAGAATCATTTGTTGAATTTGCCGAAACTTGCACACATTTCCACGGCATATTAACAGATGATGAGAAAAAATCGGCTTTATGTCTACTTTTTGATGCAGTTATGAAAAAATATAAAACTCCATACACTCTTCTTCAAAAAATGAAACACTCCAGTGGACATGATAGAGGTACAGCTTATGTTGCTCCTCAGTTTTTGGGAACTGCTGACAGATCTCAGTCTCTCTTGAAACCAGTGTTCTGAGATTAATCCTAGTAGAAAAATTCTTTGTGGCCGGAAAATGTGTTTTTATTAACACTGGGTTGTGCGACACGAGGTCGCTAATAAGAGCTGTGATAACGCTGTTAACAGCGGATATCACCATCCATGCTGCTGAATGAACCTACTATCCTGAATAAAGTCAATTACAACATCCTGGCGGATTTTGTTTAACATGAAAGAAACACATGCACCCATCTGCTATTAGGCCCTGGATTAGGGAACGTGCGATGAGCGGCCACTTTTCTATATTAATTTGATAGAATTGGATGATAATCGTGTTGGATATTCGTTAGTGATATCTAAACAGCACTATAAGCCAGGATCCGTGTAATAAAGAGGCATAAGGGATTTAAAATGCCTGAAGATGGCCCAGCGTAACGGAACTGAAGAAAAGCGAAAAGCATGTCCTACAACCAAGTGATTCTGCAGTGTCTAGGGTATTCTAGCATATGGGGTCTTGCGACATATCCGGAGAAAAGTGTGGTTTGTTGAACCTAAGTGCTGTTTTTTAATAAGGAAGTGACGTTTT
>DAHVSZ010000047.1 GCA_027328625.1 Candidatus Paracaedibacteraceae bacterium
CGTCGGGACTACGTCCCTTCTCGAGGTGACGTGAAATGGCTGTTTTTCTAGGTTCCAAAATTCTGTCGGGTGGTAAGAATAAAAATCAAAAGAATGTATAGGTTTTTCTTGACATCACAGCAAGAACCCCCCATCTACAAAGTAACGGAACAACTTAATGCAGTGTGCAAGTTATTTATAAAGACTCTTCAGTATCGAGTTTCTCTTTGGCTTAACCAAAGGGTCTTGTGGATCCCCCGGTCAAGCCGGAGAAAAACTAAGGAAAAAAAACGAAAACTTGCACATTGAGTAACTTAGGAGTTTTATTTGCATGCAAAAGCTTGTTACACGTTTTAGTCTTTTTATTTTTTTGTTGCTTGGGGTTATTTCGACTGATTCTGTTAGTATGGATGATAAAAGACTGCTAGAAGATGCACCACCTCCTAGGCCTGCTCAGAGAGCCACAAAAGCAGAAGAACATCAAACTGCTATGCAATATTCAAGTATACAATATTATTATGTCAAGAAGGGCGATTCTCTAGAAGTTCGACGAGCAGCTTTTAAAAGTGCATTAGCAAGAACAAAACAAGATGCACAAGCAACTATGGATAATTATTATACTGTAGAGCTTTTGGAGAAAGGAACCAAGCCCCGCAAAAACTTTGGTGCAGCTGGTGCGCTTTTGGATTTTGTTGCTGATGCCTATCAAAAGAAACATAGAGAAGTATTAGCAAAATTAGTACAATCAGGCAAGCTAGACAGAAAACGGCAAAATCCTCACACTAGAAAGTTAGAGTGGGAATTCCTAAATGGTTCTTACGTGCGTGTCATTAACGATGCGCTTTTTAAATTGGCAGGTGCAGCTTTGCAAAGACCAAGAGAAGATGGTGGAGTAGCTTCCGCGCCTGGGCGACCACCAGTAGTCAAGCTCAATGCTGCTGCTGTAAAACCAAAAAAGAAAGATGATAATTGCCCTTGTTAGATATAAAAGGGGCTGGTAAAAATAAGTGGGCGCTTGCATCATTTCTGGAGCTTTGTTCCGTAGCAATCTAAAATGCAGCTCTGGGGATATCCATGTTTTTCGTGATGACAGGGATTGTTATCATTTTATATGAGTTTAGCTATATTACAATTGCGAAAAGCGTAAGCTGCGTAGCAATCCCGGTATTTTAAAATATCTTGAGTTTAAAACAACTCTGATCTCAGTGTTGGAAAACATGGTAATCTTGACTCAGAGAATATATACTGTTTCAATAATTTGCTTTGGATATGTTAAATTAGAAAGAGAGTATTTTATTCTATCTTTTCAACAAGTCTATACACGTTTTTTAAACTTCGCGCATAAGCACAATTTGTCGCGAAAGCTACCATTTACCCTAAGTTTGGCGGCTCTTATTTCAGGAATCGCTACGTATTGGGCTTTAACCCATACAACAAGTTTATTAGAAAAAACACGTACCGTTCTTCCTTTTATTTATCTTGATCTCACTCTTTTGCTTTTGTTAGCAGTTGTTATTGCTAAAAGACTTGTCTCTCTTTGGTTTGAGCGAAAACGTGGATTAACAGGCTCTAAACTTCATGGTCACATTGTAGCATTGTTTTCACTTGTAGCTGTAACTCCAGCTATTTGTGTTGTTGTTTTCTCTGCTTTATTTTTCAATGTAGGTGAGAAGACTTGGTTCGGACAACCAGTCAGAGAGGCTCTTGATGAAGCACGTGTGGTTGCTGAAGCTTATCTAAAAGAGCACCAAAAATCTATTAAAATTGACGCTCATGCACTCGTTATAAAACTTAGACCCCAGATGGATTATTATCTCCAAAACCCACAAGACTTTTCTCACATACTTGATGAAGAAGCAGACGACAGAGGACTTGGTGAAATACTGGTTTTCAATGGACAAGGACATGTGATTGCTCGTTCATATCTGACCTTCGCTTTAGAATTGGAAAAAATTTTGCATGCAGATTTTAACAAAGTCAAAGCCGATGAAATTGTCGTTAATGAATATCAAGATAGAGTTCGTGCACTCATCAAGCTTGACCCCTTAACGGATACTTATCTATTGGTTGGAAAGTTAATAGATCCCGATGTTTTGCAGCATCTAAGCAAAACTCAAGGTGCTATCCAAGATTACCTTCAACTTATAGCCCAACACTCTGGTGTTCAAATAACCTTTCTTGCTTTCTTTTCTTTAGTCGCTCTTCTTCTTCTTTTAGCCGCAATTTGGGTAGGACTTACATTAGCAGATGTCTTGGTCAAGCCAATTAGTCGCTTAATTGCAGCTGCAGAAGCCGTCAGCCAAGGTAATTTATCAATTAAGATAGAAGAAGATCCCTTAGGAAACGAATTAGACAGTCTTGCTCGTTCTTTTAACCGAATGACAGATCGCCTACAACAACAGAATCAAGCGCTTATTTTAAGTCAGAAGAAAGCAGCATGGGCAGATGTGGCTCGTAAGATTGCTCATGAAATTAAAAACCCTTTAACGCCAATTCAACTTTCAGCCGAACGATTAAAAAGACGCTATCTTAAAGAAATTGTATCTGATAAAGAAACATTTCAAAATTGCGTTAACACAATCATCAGACAAGTTGAAAGTATTGGTAATTTGGTCAATGAGTTTTCTTCTTTTGCCCGTATGCCTGAACCAAAAATCGAAGCTGTTGATATTGTTGAGCTATCACAGCAAACTCTCTTTCTTCAGCGTCAAGCATACCCAAGTTTAGAATTCACTTACCGCTCCCCTCAGCGTCCTATTATTTGGAATTGTGACTCCCATCAAATCAGCCAGGTTTTGACAAATTTATTGCAAAATGCCATAAATGCGGTGACAGAATCAGAAAAAAATGATAGAGCTCAGATTTCTTTAAGTATAACAATCAAAGAAAATCAGCTTTTAATTGCAGTAGAAGATAATGGCCCGGGATTCCCAAAGAGCGGAAGAGAGCGTTTATTAGAACCTTATTACACGACACGAACAAAAGGGACTGGTCTTGGTTTAGCCATTGTTTCTAAAATTGTTTCTGATCATAATGGTCATATGAATTTGGATGATAGTGAATTGGGAGGTGCAAGTGTGCTTCTTACTTTCCCACTTCAAAACCAGAAAAACTTAGGAGAGTAATTCAGCATGTCACAAGATATTTTAATTGTCGACGATGAAGCTGACATCCGTGAACTTATATCGGGGATTCTGTCTGACGAAGGGTATTCTACCCGAGCTGCTAGTGATGGGCTAAGCGCACTTGAGATGATTAAGTCTAGACAGCCAAACCTTGTCATCTTAGATGTATGGCTAGGTGATAGTGAACGCGATGGCTTGAAGATCCTTGATATCATAAAAAGAGATCATCCTTATGTCCCTGTAATTATGATCAGTGGTCATGGGACAATTGAAACTGCTGTTACTGCTATTAAAAAAGGGGCCTATGACTTCATTGAGAAGCCTTTTCAGACAGAACGCTTATTGGTTGTTATTGAACGAGCAATTGAATCAGCCCGTCTTCGACGTGAAAATGACGAACTAAAAGTAAAAGCAAAAATCAGCACTTGTTTTGTTGGAAGTTCTCCCACCATCCAACAACTTCGTCAAACTGTAGAGAAGATTGCTCCAACTAATGGTCGCATTTTTATAAGTGGTTCCATAGGAGCCGACAAAGAAGCACTCGCCAGAGAGATTCATTCACGTTCTAAACGTGCAGGAACTCCTTTTGTCGCCATTAATTGTGGCTCTTACCACCCTCAGCAGTTAGAAGCAGAACTCTTTGGTACTGAAATTTTTGGGTTATCAGTAGATACTCCACGTAAGATTGGATTGTTAGAGAAAGCTCATACAGGTACAGTTTATTTAGACGAAATCACTCAACTGCCTTTGCCGGTACAAGGAAAAATCGTAAAAGTTTTACAAGAGCAAGCTTTCTATCGCATCGGCAGCTCACAAAAAATCGAGATTGACATTCGTTTTCTGGCTGGTACTTCTGATGACATCATGGGAATGATCAGCGAAGGAAATTTTAGAGAAGATTTATATTACCGTTTAAGTGTCTCTCATATACGTATGCCAAGTCTTATTGAGAGAATTGTCGATATTCCAATCTTGGTAGAACACTACATGGAACAATCAGCAGCAGCTAATGGTGCGATGTCGCGCACTTTCAGTCAAGAAGCCTTAGTTATGCTTCAATCCTATACTTGGCCAGGTGATTTACAGCAATTAAGAAATGTTATTGATTGGTTGTTAATTATGACCAAGGGAGACCCAAAAGAACCTATCCATATTTCTCAACTTCCAAGTGAGATTATTAATGGGAATACTTTTTCCAGTAGTTGGAATCAGAAAACAGCAGATATTGTTGTTTTGCCACTCAGAGAAGCACGAGAAGCATTTGAGCGTGAGTATTTGTTAACACAAGTCCAACGCTTTGCAGGCAACATCTCACAGACAGCTCGCTTTATCGGGATGGAACGTTCAGCTTTACACAGAAAGCTAAGAGCTCTTGGAGTCCATGAAAGCAAAAATGGGGAAAATAATGAAGATTCAAATAGAATCGCATAACTTACCTTTTGTCTATCAAAAAGCTTTTGAGTCTATCATATGAAAGTCATTATCTTAGGAGCTGGCCAGGTTGGTTATAGTATCGCACGCTATTTAGCATTTGAAGAAAACGATATTACTATGGTTGATCAATCAGCTGATCTATTAAAGAGAATCAGCGATAAACTGGATGTGCAGCCTGTTGTTGGATTTGCTTCTCATCCCGATGTCTTAAAGCAAGCAGGCGCTGAAGAAACAGATTTATTGATTGCTGTGACTGCCTCTGATGAAGTCAATATGATTGCTTGCGAAGCTGCACAATCTTTGTTTCAAGTTGAAACAAAAATAGCCCGCATTCGTCATCAAAGTTACTTAAAACCAGCATGGGCCAATATGTTTCATCCTCAACGTCTTGCCATCGATGTTATCATTTCTCCTGAAATTGAGGTTGCTAGAGCCTTAAATCGTAGCACTCAGATTACAGGTGCCTTTGATGTTATCCCTTTGGTTTTTGATCAAGTTAAAGTGATTGGCGTTCGTTGCCAAGCACAATCACCGATTATCAACACACCATTAAGATTACTCCCCGGCCTTTTCCCGAAGTTAGATATATCAATTATTTGTCTAGCACGTGGTGAGAAAGTTTTTTTTCCTGACAAAAATACTATTTTAGAGCCGAATGACGAAGTTCATTTTGTTGTCAGACATGAAGATATACAGCAAGCCATGCAAGCCTTTGGTTATTATGATTCAGATGGTCGTCGAATGGTAATTATTGGCGCTGGAAGCATTGGTAAAAATTTGGCCATGGAAATAGAAACTAATCAACCTGAGGTCATTACTAAATTAATTGAAAGAGATCAGGCACGGTCTGAGGCTGCAGCACGTTTGTTGAAAAATACTGAAGTTCTGCACGGAGACGCACTAGATTATGAAGTATTGGCCGAAGCCAATGTTCAAAATGCGGAAACAGTAGTTGCCGTAACAGACGATGATAAGGTCAATATATTGTCTTCACTGTTAGCTAAAAGATGTGGAGCTAGTAGAACTCTTACTCTTTTAAATAACATAACGTATTCGTCTCTTGTAACCTCTTTGGGGGTAGACGCTGTTATCAACCCCCGTGCTATTACTGTATCCACCATCCTTCAACATGTTCGGCAAGCCAGGCTTAGGTCCGTTCACACTTTGGGTGATAATTATGCTGAAGTTATTGAGGCAGAAGCTAGAGAGACAAGCCATATTATTGGGCTCACCATCGATGATGTCACTATCAAAGGATCCATAATGATCGCAGCAGTTGTTCGAGATAATCAAGTTTTACTCTTACCTAAAAAAATTATAATAAGCGTTGGTGACCGCTTGATCATAATTGCCAAAAAAGAAACGGTAAGAAAAGTAGAAAAATTATTCTCAATTCGCCCGTCGTATTTGTAGGAACTCTATTCAAAGAGTTTTGAAAAAACCTGCAAGAAAATCTATAATGAATCAACATGGATATAAATTCATGTCATTGCAAGAAGCGAATACAACGTGGCAATTTAAAAACTAATGCTGCACCTTAAGTCCAAGGTTCAAAGCCAAAAAGGTATAAATGTAACTCGCATAGTCTACACAATCATCAAGATTAGCACCTCCACCATGACCTGCATCTTTGCTTTCCATAAAGAAAGTTTCTTTATGGCCTCTCTTTTCCATTAAATATTCAAAGATACGAGCATGCCAAGGATGAACTCGTTGATCGTTGACCCCACTTGAAATAAACAACGGAGGATATTTTTTGTTCTTATAAACATTTGCAACAGGAGAATACCCCTTTAAATATTGCCCCATCTTATAATCTTTAGGATCACCATACTCAGCAATCCAAGAAGGGCCGGCAGCAAATTCGGTAAAACGAACCATATCAAGAATGGGCACCTCGCAAACAACAGCTCCAAACAATTCTGGATGTTGCGTCATTGAAACTGCAACTAACAATCCACCATGACTTCCTCCTTTAATTCCTAAATGTTTGGGAGACGTAATCTTGCTCTCAATCAAGTCTTTAGCAACAGCTACGAAATCATCAAAACCTGTTTGACGCTTATCTTGAACAGCGGCGGTATGCCAATCTGGTCCAAATTCTCCACCACCTCGAATATTAGCTATAACAAATACCCCTCCGTTATTTAGCCAAACTTTATTAATAAAATTGGAATAATAAGGATAGTTAACCCTTCCATACCCACCGTAGCCTGTTAAAAGGGTTGGGTTCAAACCATCTAAGTTGATTCCTTTTTTGTAATAAATAAAATATGGAACTTTTTGCCCATCACGACTTATCGCATGACGCTGCTCAGCAACATAATTGTAACTGTCAAATTCATGGATAGGTTTTCTAATCTGTCTGAATTCCTTGTTTTCACCCCAAATATAAACGCTTGGAGGTGTTAAAGGATTTTGAAAGAACATCAATGCTTGTTCTTCATCGTCTGTTGCACTTATTCCTACTGTAGCAATTTTATCCGGAAGAGGAACAAGGCACCTTTCAGTCCATTTGCCATTTTTTAAGGTAAAACTATAAATCTCACTGTTTATATTTTTGAAAATAGACAAGAAAACAGTATCTTTCGTCACACACAAGAAATCAAAACTCTCTCTTTCTTGTGGTACATAAATAGCCTGAAGACTTGTTTTGTCTTTGTCTTCCTTTAAAAGGTCTTGCCAATGCATAGCAACAACAGATCCTTTTTTATATTCAGAACCCACGTTCCAATCAGACTGCAGTCGATAAAAAACATATTCTTTAAAAGATCCAACATTTTCAGCATCAGAAGGCATCTGAATCTTTTGAGGTGAAAGTTTTTCATCTACGATATAAGAGTCTGCATTATAAAAATCTCTAAACGCTTCTATACAAAATAGAAAAGGGTGAGTCTCACAAGAAAGCAAAGGGTAAAAACCGACACGTATATACGTGGGGAGAATTTCAAACAGTTTTTGAGCTTGCTCAATAGGTGTTCCACGTTTCCACAAATAAAGCGTGTTTGGATAAAGAGACTCGGTTAAATCTTTAGGATTTAAAACAACATTACACAAGATGCTATTTTCGTCGAACCACAACCCTTTTGTAAACTTTCCACCAATCCACTCCCCTTTTGAATTTTTACTTTGAAACCCTCCTTCAACAAACTGTTTCTTTTCTAAATCCCATTCTCGAAAAATAATTTCATCATTTCCACCAAAAGACATTTTGACCAACACACGTTGGTAATGAGGTGTGTACCAAGTGAAGCCTTTAAACACGATCTTCTTGCCCATGGTCTTGGAAAGGACATCAAAATCAATGAGTATTTCCCAATTCGGTGAATCCTTTGCGTACTCAGCAATAGAAGTCCGTCGCCAAATTCCTTGTGGATTCTTTTCATCCATCCAAAAATTATACACGTATCCATTGTGGATAGTTCCGTCTATAAGGTCGTTTTTATCGTACAAAACTTCTTTAATGGTTTGATTAAGAGGTGCGTAAGCAGGTTGACTTTTAAAATAGTCTTTTGTCCTTTGAGTTCGTTCATTTGCCCATTCTTGAGCTTTTTGGCCATCTGCTTCTTCTAAGAATTTGGTTTCATTAGGATCATAAGATTCATGTGATGTCTCTTTTCCTCTCATTGATAAGGTCAGAAAAATTGCAACAACTATAAAAACGATCGCCTTGATCATTAACCCCGTTTCCACCTTAGCACAGGCTGCCTTGCTGCTTTGGTTTCATCTAAACGCCTGCGCGGTGTATGACGAGGGGCGTCGTGGAATAAATCAGCATTTCCTTGTTTTGCTTGCCCAGCTAAATATTTTAAAGTACCAATGAATTGATCTAAGGTTTCTTTACTTTCGCATTCCGTTGGCTCAATCAATAAAGCACCTGAGACAACAAGAGGAAAATACATAGTCATGGGATGATACCCTTCATCAATCAATGCCTTAGCAAAATCCAAAGTTGTAACACCAGTTCCCTTTAAAAAGCCGTCATCAAATAAAGCTTCATGCATGCAAGGAGATTCAAAAGCCGATGTCATATTATTTTTCAAGAAAGCTTGAATGTAATTGGCATTTAAAACAGCATCTTCTGCCACTTGCTTTAAGCCATCTTTACCATGGCTCATCATGTAAGATAATGCTCGGGTAAACATGCCCATCTGCCCATGAAACCCTTTTAAGCGACCTAAATTAAGACCTGTCGTTGATTCTTTAATCTCATAACCCGATTTTATTGCCACCACATAAGGTAATGGCATAAACGGCGCTAATGCCTCGGATAAAACAACTGGGCCAGCGCCTGGTCCACCACCGCCATGAGGTGTTGAGAAAGTCTTATGCAAGTTGATGTGCATACAGTCAATCCCCAAATCTCCAGGTCGAACTTTTCCGACAATGGCATTAAAATTAGCACCATCACAGTAAAAGAAAGCCCCTGCTTCATGGACAGATTTTGCTATATCAATGATGTCATTTTCAAACAATCCACAGGTGTTTGGATTGGTTAACATAATCGCTGCCACATTCGAATTGAGAGCAGCCTTTAACGCTAATACATCAACACGACCACGATCATTGGCCGGAACAGATTGAACCGAATAGCCACACAAAGCAGCGGTTGCTGGATTCGTTCCATGGGCCGACTCAGGCACCAAAACGATCGTACGATGCCCCTCACCTTTTGCTTCATGAGCCGCTTTAATGGTCATAATTCCACACAATTCGCCATGTGCACCAGCAGCCGGCGTCATAGCAATTGCTGGCATACCAGTCAGGGTTTTAAGCCAATAGGCCAATTCATCAATAACGGCAAAAGCACCCTGAATAGTTGCTGTGGGTTGTAAAGGATGTATATCAGAAAACATCCTAGCCACTTTTTCATTTAAGCGAGGATTATGTTTCATTGTGCACGACCCTAAAGGATAGAGTCCAGCATCAATGCTATAATTTTTCTGACTAAGACGAGTGTAGTGACGGATAACTTGTGGTTCGGATAAGCCTGGAAGGTTAATGGATTGGCGTCTCATATTTCCAAGATAGGTGTTATCTATATTAACATCCGGCCAATCGACACCTGTGAGGCCAGGGGTATCTTGTTCGAAAATTAAGGCTTCTTCTAAATGTAAACCCTTGTTACTTGTAAATGTTTCTGTTTGGTAATTAGATGAGTTGTCATAATTCCTTAAAAAGGATAGTGCTTGTGAATGAGACATTTATTTTGCCCCTTGAAGATAAGAGTCAATGGATTGGCAAAGCATTTTGATATCAGCATCGGTTGTTAATTCTGTGACTGCTAAAAGTAATTGATTAGGAAATTGTCCTGGATAAACTCTCGAAATGGGGATACCAGCGATGATCCCCTGTTCTGCTAATGTTTCAACCATTGGTTCGCTTTGAGCAGGGAGTTCAATGGTCAATTCATTAAAGAAAGTCTGGTTTAAAATTTTAACATCTTTTATTGTTTCTAAACTCTCTTTAAGCCTAATTGCTTGTTGATGATTAAGTTTGGCTAACCGTTCTAATCCAACAGCCCCCAGTAAACTTAAGTGAATAGTAAAACCTAGGACACATAAACCGGAATTTGTACAAATATTACTGGTCGCTTTTTCACGACGGATATGTTGTTCTCGCGTTGAAAGAGTCAAAACCCAACCGCGCTTGCCTTCTTTATCTGTTGTTTCCCCAACAATTCGCCCTGGCATTTGTCGTATAAATTTTTCTCGACATGCAAATATGCCAACCGTTGGTCCACCAAAATTCATGCCATTACCAAGGGATTGCCCCTCACCAACAACCACATCTGCACCTAACTGGCCAGGGGCCTCTAGTAAGCCTAAACTTATAATCTCATTCACAACGACAACCAATAATGTACCATTGGTTTGGCAGGTTTGTGCTAATTCTCTAAAGTCTTCAATTTCTCCAAAGAAATTTGGATATTGGATAACAACTGTTGCTGTTTCAGGAGTGAGTTTGCTTTTTAAATCTTCATCTTTTTGAGGGTCTAAGCAATCCAAAGTAAAATTAGCAAATCGCGCATAGGTTTGTGCTGTTTCTCTGTAATGCGGATGAACACCACCTGAGATAAGTGATGTTTTACGCCCTGTTACTCTTTGAGCCATCATAATTGCCTCAACCATAGCTGTTGCACCGTCATAAAGTGATGCATTGGCAATATCCATGCCTGTTAGCTCAGCAACTTGGGTTTGAAATTCAAACAGATATTGCAATGTTCCTTGAGAAATTTCTGGTTGATAAGGTGTATAAGATGTTAAAAATTCACCCCTTTGAATTAAATGATCAACCGCAGCTGGTATGTGATGACGATACAGCCCTCCACCCACAAAGAATGGGCCATCACTGGCTTGTCGTATTTGATTAGCCAATTTCTTAAAATGTGTTTCAACAGCCCATTCACTTTGATGATCCGGAAGGTCTTGAATCGCTGGGTTCAAAACGGCTTTTGGGACATCTTTAAACAATTCATCAACGGAATTAACTCCAATAGTTGATAGCATTTCTTTTCGAATGGCAGGGGTGTGAGCTAAATAACGCATGAGACAGAGCTTATAAATTTAAAACAATTAGCCACTAAGATAGCATTTTGTATGCCTGACGCAAATGGAATGTTTACCCTATCACCATCTCTCTCATCGCCTCTATAAATAAAGGGTGGCAAGATAATGTCGGGACTCTACCGTAATAGGGAATACCTAATTCTAAAGCTCGTGTTCTATAATCAATATCCAACTCAACCAATGTTTCTGAATGCTCTGACACAAAAGATATAGGCACGATTACAACGGGAATTTTATCCTTAGCAGCTTTTATTAATTCCTGCTCAAGCGTTGGTTCTAACCATTTTAAAGGACCAACACGGCTTTGGTAACAAACTTGATAGCTAATGTCTTCTAGCTTTAAAGAGGCTTTTAGCTCATCAATTATAGCCACAGCTGTTTGTTCTATTTGCTGTTGATAAGGATCACCTTTATTAATAACCTTTTGTGGCAAACTGTGAGCTGAAAACAAAATACGCGGAGTCCCATAGGATAAAGCTTGTTGATAAAAAGGTTTCAAGAGATCAACATGAGCTTTTATAAATTGAGGATTTATAGGAAAGTCACGAATCTCGCGCGTTGCAACGTTAAGACCAATTTTTCGAGAAACACGGTACCATTCATTAAAAGATGACTGAGTTGTTGTTGTCGAAAATTGAGGGTAAAGCGGTAACAAAATAACTTCATCGGGTGCATATTCTTTTACAGTTTTGATTGTCTCTTCTGTAAAAGGGTGCCAATAGCGCATCGCAACAAAGACTTTGTATTCATTGCCTAAAATTTTTTCCAAAGCTTTAGCTTGCGCCAATGTATTTTCTAAAAGTGGAGATTTACCACCCATTTGTCGATAGATGGCGTTTGCCTTTTTCGTTCTTTTTGCTGCAATAAATTTGGCTAATAAGAGCCGGAAAGGTTGAAAAATATTTAAGATTGCTTTGTCATTGAACAAATTAAACAAAAAAGCTTGAACAGAATTTAGGGAATCGGGGCCCCCCAAATTGAATAAGACAACCGCTGACCTTTTGATTTGATTCATTTTACCCCCATTTGTTGCTATCTCTTCTATTTTCAATTTCAAATAAAAATACATTATTTATTTTGGCTTGCCATTTTTATGCATACCTGCTATTAACTATTCACATAATTATTGATGCTTATTATAGTGACTTTATTTAAAATCTTTTATAATTATTTTGTTAATAAAAAAAGAAATAAAGTTACAAAAAAGCAGCAAACCTTATACATTTTTAAAATAAGGATTAAGCCTAGTGACTTCTTTGACAAAAGATCATAAAACCTTTGCGGATCGAGTAAAAGCAATACGTGGCTATTTGTCACTAACAAGAAAAGAATTTTCCAAAAAGCATGGGATTCCGGAGCCAACAATTCGCGCATGGGAGTTATCACTTTATTCAATCAGCCCAACTCATCTTCAAAAATTAATAAAAGCGTTTAAAGCAGAGGATATTCTTTGTACAGAGGATTGGCTTTTACATGGCAAAGGGACGCCACCTTTATTTGCATTAGAAGCAATTAATAAAGAGCTTGGAAAAGTAGAAGATCAATTAGTGAGTCAATCAGGCCCCATTAAACCAGTTGTTTTAGAATCAGCTGTTTTTGAAAAATATAATGATAACTCTTTGACAGTTGAAGTGTCTGATAATCTAATGCTTCCCTTATATGAAAAAGGCGACTATGTGGGAGGGATCAAACCAAACCGTACTCTTAAAGATGAAGATTTTGGGAAGCCCTATATTGTTGTTTTGTCTGATGATACCAAGCTCGTACGAAGCCTCTATCAAGGAAGCAAAGACTTTACCTTTTGCCTTGGTTGTTTGGATCTTTTGAATCAAACAAAAAATCCGGTGCTTGCTGAAATTACTCCAAAAGCTATTTATAAAATTGTTTGGCATCGAAAACGAAACTAGATTTCTATTTTTATCTATCCTTTCAATTATAATAACTGAGGGAAGAGAGCTAAATTACCTTTGATCATAAGAAAGGAAGTCTTTTTTATTAAAGTTGAACATTCCTTGAACAAACGAACAAAGAAAGGTCTTCTGTTCAGTGACTAATGATTCAGCTTTAAACATATAGTTTTTCCATAAGAAGCCTGGCGGTAAGGTTGTATTTTCATTTTGCTTATAACACAAAAGATGCGTCTTATTTTTTAAACACTCAATTACTAATGGATCAGCGCTTTCTGCTTCCTGACTTTCCAATATAGTGGCAATTTCATCCATAGCAAATGTTGCCAATATTCCATAGTTTCCATTTACATCTAAACAAAGAATTGATCCCATCTTCTCAAGGATATAATATTCTTCAATTCTTTTATTTTCACATATTTGCTGGAAATACTTTTTGAATTTTGGGCTAAAAAATGGTGCATTTTCTTGATCTTCAGGGCTAAAAACAGCTTCTATTTGTTTTGAAAAATGTGAAAAATATGTTTTTTGGAATTTTTCAAGAAGTTTCTCTAAAATTTCAGGAAAGTCGATTTGTTGTTTTTTGATATAAGCATCGATCAATCCTTGGTTAAAAGCATTAACCGCTATTTTTTCATCAGCATCTCCTGTCAAAAGTATTTTTTTAACAAAGGGATTAGCTATTCGCTGGCAAAACTCTACTCCATTCATAGCTGGCATACTGTAATCCACGACCACAGTAGAGATTTCCATGAAACGATCAGGATTAAAGATTTCTTTATGGATATTTAAAAAATTAATAGAAAGAGAATGATTTTCATATTTCTCTTCCTCTGGATAATAAAGACAATCTTCATAAAAGTTTTTTTTAAATGACGTTTTGTTAAGAATTTCAAGAGCCTGAAAGGAGCATTCCTTATCTAAAAGATATTTAAAAGAATCATTTAAGAATATCTTTAAAGTTTTTAGAAATTCAGCATTATCATCAACCAACAAAATTGTAGTTGGATGATAGAGAAACGGCATACAGCTTTTCATCTAATATCTCCGTAAAATTATTTACCAAATGTATAAAATAAGAATAAAATGCTAATAAATAAACAAATTCATTGTATTAACTAACGTAATAAATACTTATTATAGTGTAAAAAACAAATTTATGATTGGTATTTATCAGAGACATCAAAGCAAAGTCAATCAAAATAAAAAAGATTTTGTAAGATATTTAATATAAGAAAATAAGAAGTAATAACTTTACTTAATAAAATTATATTTTTAATTTCCCGCAGTTTTGCTAAGTACATGATTATAATCATTTTATATAGATAAAGATATGAAATACTATTAGAATAGGTATGCATTTTTGAAATATCGATTTTATTGAATTAATTTTCTTATTTGGTATTTTTTTAAAAAATTAAAATATAGTTGCAAATAGTAATGTACTTTATGTATATTACGGCCAGATTAACAGTTTGACCAAAAGTCGATTTCATGAAAATCATTAAGAAACTGCGTTTGCAAACATTTTGGCACAAATATCCAGCAATTGAACATAAGCTAAAAACCTGGTTTTTTTCCGTAAATCAAGAGTCATGGGGGTCTCTAGAGGAATTAAAGCAAACTTTCCCTAATGCGATTCTAGTTGATAAAAATTCTGTATTCTTTGAAGTTTTACCCAATAGTTATTACCTTTTAACAGTGGTTGATTTCCCTACACAATCAGTTTGCGTTCAAAATCTAGTTAGGTATTACATAAATCCTAACTATGACACTTCAAATAAATGACTTTAGGAGATTTTTCATGTGCGTACAATATATCCACAATGATCAAGAATATGAAAGAGCTGTTGAATTAGTAGACCAAATTTGGGCAGCAAAAGAAGGTTCATACGATTATAATTGTTTTGAGGTTTTAACTGAACTAATAGACGCTTATGAAAGAAAGCGTTGGCCAATGGACTTTCCCGATCCAGTCGAGGCTATAAATTTCTATATGAATCAAAAATCTTTAGATTTAAAAGATTTTGGACTAGTGCTAGGTTCAATTCAAATTGCTGACGACATTCTCAATAGAAAAACACCCCTATCATTAGAAATGATATGGAAAATTTGCACTAAATGGGAGATCCCGGCTGAAGCTCTGATCAAACCTTATAGTACGAACTCAGCTGAATGATTTTCCTAAAATTTTGATAAATTTCAAAAGATGCTGACGGACTTTGATGTCATTAATCTTTGAAAAAGCGTGAACTAATTCAGTAGTTTCAGGCGTAATTAGAGGATTCTTGTCATTGTTTGAGAGAATTTCATTGAAACCACCTTCTAATCGACCATCTATTGCACTTAATCCTTCAAAAAAAAACTGTACAGGAACCTGAAAGATATGGCTAACCTGCAATAGCCGACTTGCTCCCATTCTATTAGTTCCATTTTCATATTTTTGGACTTGCTGCGAACTTACCCCTAAAAGCTCAGCAAGCTTTTCTTGTGTAAACCCCATTAATGTACGCTTAAGTCTTAACCGGCTCCCAACGTATAAATCAACTTCGTTTATCTTAGGTTTTGGGCCTTTCGACGTCGACATTACATTTCCTATTACGCGTACAATAACTAACTAATAAAATAATTATAATCATAAACACAAAAGGAAATTCTCGCCAAGTGTTATAAAAAGTTTTCTTCATCAAAGCCCTTGGTAGATCAAAATCAATAAAACCAATCTCATCTAATTCTAAGCGATAC
>DAHVSZ010000048.1 GCA_027328625.1 Candidatus Paracaedibacteraceae bacterium
TTGACTAAACTTGTGTAGTACCTATGCCTCTATCAAGGGCTTGTAATGACGCTAAAAGAAAATGTCGGGTGGTAAGCTTCCTGAATCACTTTTCTTGGCAAAAATAGTTTATTTTGTTAAGGTATATAGGATAGGCTTCAGTTTCTTTATTTAGTTACAGTTTTTTTTACTTAATACAAATGCCAAAAACATCCACAAAAGAAGATAAAAGCTTTATTATTACATTGCTTATTTTATCAAATATTCTCGCCAGTATGTCAATGGATATTCATTTGCCATTGGCGCCTATTATTATGATAGATTTGCATACATCTGAATTCATGGTGCAAATGCTCTTCATTATTAGCGTTGTTTTAACAACAACAGCTCCTTTATTCTGGGGGCCTTTGTCTGATTGTTATGGACGACGTTCATTATTTATTCCAGCCTGTTATTTTATGGTTATTGGACAGTTTTTTTGTTCTATGGCATCTAGCATCGAGTGGCTTTTATGTGCCCGTGTTATTCAATATTTGGGAGTTGGTGCAATTTTAACTGTAGCAATGGCCGTTATTTGTGATTTGTATCAAGGAATTGCTCGAGCAAAAATGCTCGCACTTTTAGAGATGAGTATTCCTATAGCTCTTGCCCTTGCTCCAATTATTGGGGCTTATACGGCGTTATATTTAAGTTGGAGATATAACTTTCTATTTTTAGGGATTCTACAAGCAATCTTGTTATCGATTCTTTTAAAAATGATGCCTGAAACGTTGGCAAACCCCAAACCATTTGAATGGAATCAGTCGTATCAAGCCGTAAAAAGCGTCGCCAAAAACAAACTTTTCATGAAATATGTCATGCTATTTGCAGTTGTTAATGCGTCCTATATGATCTATATCACACACTCTTCATTTTTATTTATTAATAATTTTGGTTTTGACCCAACACAATTTGCATTAAGCCAAAGCTTGCTTGTTTGTGTCTATTTCATTGGTCTTGTTATTTTTAGGCTTCTTGTCAAAACATTTAGTGTCTCTCAAATTTTGAATGCAAGCATGATTGGTTATTGCTTATATGGGGTGTTAACAATAGCATTGTTGACAGATCTGCTTCCTTTCTCCCCTATTACTATTATTTCGATTATGCTTATTAGTTGCATTGTCTCTGGCCCCATTATTACTAGTTGCAATAGCCTTGCATTAGCTTCATGTCATGATTATTTGGGTACAAGTTCAGCTATGATTGAATTTTCAATTGGAAGTATTGCCGGGATTTTTATGCTGTTGTCTGGATATCTAGCAACTCAAAATGACCTTATTTCAGTATTCGTAGTGATAGCTTCAACAATAACTCTTTCTATTGCAATGTGGTTTAATTTGACCGCTCATTCAACTTTAAGTGCTAAACATAAGTTTGAATAAATCATCCTTTTAAAGCACTTAAATTCCCGCAAGCTTCTCCAACACATAAGGTAAAATACCGCCTTTTTCGAAATAGGCAACTTCGTCTTGAGTATCGATACGGCATAAAAGCTCAACAGTTTGCGTTTGACCCTTATGACGTTCAATTGTACAAGCTACTTTCATGCTTGGCGTTAAACCATTGTCTAATCCGCTCAAATGAATTTTTTCTGTGCCAATGATACCCAAAGACGTTCTGGTTATGCCTTTTGGAAACTCTAGGGGCAATACCCCCATACCAACGAGATTTGAACGATGAATACGCTCAAAGCTTTCGGCTATGACAGCTTTAATGCCTAACAAGCGAGTTCCCTTGGCAGCCCAATCACGAGAAGACCCTGTACCATACTCACGTCCAGCAATAACAACAAGAGGAATTTTATCTTGTTGATACTTTAACGCGGCATCATAAATAGACATGATTTGATCCTGACCATTTATGTAACGGGTAATACCGCCTGTTTTTTCAGGGATCATTTCATTTTGAATGCGAATATTAGCAAAGGTGCCGCGCATCATCACTTCATGATTACCGCGTCTTGCTCCGTAAGAATTAAAATTATCTGGTGTTATGCTATGGCTTGTCAGGTAATTTCCAGCTGGACCATCTAATTTGATGCTACCTGCAGGTGAGATATGGTCAGTTGTGATACTATCTCCTAAAAGGGCAAGAATTCTGGCATTGTTAATATTTTGAATTGTAAAGTTTTTTTCTTGAAAATAAGGCGGATGTTTTACATAAGTGCTTTTTTCTTCCCACTCATAGGTAAGAGAAGAAACAGATTTAATTTCTTGCCAAAATGTATCGCCTTTAAAAACTTCGCCGTATTTCTTTTTAAATATTTCTGGCTTCATGAATTGGGCTATCACATCTTCAATTTCTTTTGAAGAAGGCCAAATATCTTTTAAGAAAACATCTTGATCATTTTTACCTTTGCCTAACGGTTCTGTTGTTATATCAATGGCAGTCGTACCTGCTAAGGCGTAAGCAACAACCAAAGGTGGTGAGGCTAAATAATTGGCTTTTACGTAAGGATTAATGCGCCCTTCAAAGTTACGATTACCTGATAAAACACCGGCGACTGTTAAGTTTTGCTGTTCAACCACTCGAGCAATTTCAGGAAAGAGAGGACCAGAATTGCCAATGCAAGTTGTGCAGCCATAACCAACTAAATAAAAACCAATGGCTTCTAAATCTTTCATTAAACCTGACTGTTCAAGATATTCTGTTACCACTTGTGAGCCTGGCGCCAAAGAGGTTTTAACCCAAGGCTTTCTAGTTAATCCCAAAGCATTGGCTTTTCTGGCTAATAAACCTGCTCCAATCATAACAGACGGGTTGGAAGTGTTTGTACAGCTAGTAATGGCAGCAATGACAACGTCATGATTTTGCAGAGTGTAATCACGGCCTTGCACAAGGTTCTTAGATCCTGTTTCTATTAAATTGAGAGATGTTTGTTTCACATCTTTTAAAAAGATTTTATCTTGCGGCCGCTTTGGTCCTGCTAGTGATGGTTGAATCGAGGTTAAATCAATTTCAACGATATCATTAAATTGTGGATTTGAGTTTTGATTTCGCCACAATCCTTGGGCTTTAGCATATGCTTCAACAAGAGCAATGTCATCTTCTTCTCTGCCAGTTAAACGCAAATAACGAATTGTTTCAGCATCTATTGGAAAGAAACCACAAGTTGCCCCATATTCAGGCGCCATATTAGCAACTGTTGCTCTGTCAGCTAGGGTTAAATTATCCAATCCTTGGCCATAGAACTCAACAAACTTTCCAACCACACCTTTTTTACGAAGGATGTGAGTTATCGTTAAAACTAAGTCAGTTGCAGTACTACCTTCAGGAAGTGAGCCTGTTAAGTGTACCCCTACAACTTCAGGAATCAACATAGAAATAGGTTGACCTAGCATAGCAGCTTCTGCTTCAATGCCGCCGACACCCCAGCCCAAAACCGATAGACCATTAACCATGGTTGTATGGCTGTCAGTGCCAACAAGAGTATCCGGATAAGCTATGGTTTCTCCTTTTTCATTTTCAGATGTCCACACAACTTTTGATAAATATTCCAAATTTACTTGGTGACAAATACCGGTTCCGGGGGGCACGACACGAAAATTTTTAAAAGCAGTCTGTCCCCATTTTAAAAAAGTATAGCGTTCAAGATTGCGTTGATATTCAAAGGCTACATTTTTTGCAAAAGCTTCTTTTGTTGCAAACTGATCGACCATTACAGAGTGATCAATGACAAGATCAACGGGGATGTGAGGGTTAACTCTGTTGACATCTCCTTTAATTTTTTGCATAGCATCGCGCATTGCAGCTAAATCAACAATGGCTGGCACACCTGTGAAATCTTGCATTAAGACGCGTGCAGGGCTAAAAGAAATTTCTTGGGAAAATGTTCCATATTTTGTGGATTCAATGATATTTTTTAAATCCTCTTTTTTAACGCGGTTCCCATCAAAATGCCTTAAAAGATTTTCCAAAAGAATTTTTAGAGAAAAAGGAAGTGAACTAATATCACCTAAAGAATTGAGAGGATAGTAATGATAAGTTTTGTTACCAATAGAGAGAGCGCTTGAGGAAATCATATAGACTGCTACAGATTACTAAATATCTTGTAAAATTAAGCCTAGCTTTATAAATGATTTGTTTCAAGAGCAATCGAAATATCTCAAACAGACTTGTATATATGAACAAAGCAGCTATATTTTCAATAGATTCATTTTATGATAAATGCAAAATTTAGTGCAATGCTAATCTAGGAGTTAAAGTATGGTAACTATTATTTGGTCAAATAAAGCTCAAAAGCAACGTGAGAAACTTGGGAATCTAGAAGAACAAAAACTTGATGCAATGCTTTCTATGATTACAGAAGGAGATGAGACTTCTGGGCGTCCAGAAACACTGAGTACACGATATATGGATAAACCACTTATTAGTCGACGTTTAAACCACCATGATCGCCTTATTTATATCAAACACGATGAAGGGACAATAGAAATCCTACAGTGTGTTGGGCACTATAAGGATTGATAATTTCTAAATGGTTATGATTTTCGACCTCGCATAACTCTATTTCTAATGCAAGGGTAATTCAGTGATAAACTCCTTGCTTTCATTCAATGCTTCTTCTAAAGGCATAGGCCTATTAATGAGATATCCTTGCACAATGTTACAGCCAAGTCTTTTAACAAGATCAAATTGCTGTAAGTTTTCAACACCCTCACAAATAATTTGAAGGTTAACTTCTTTAGCGAGTTCAATTAAAGACTTTAATACCGAATAGGCACAAGCGTTTTCAGGAGCTTTTTGGACGAAAGAACGATCTATCTTGACAGCATCAACAGTCAGATCAACCAAATAAGTCATTGTTGAATAACCACTGCCAAAGTCATCAATAACAACCTTAACTCCCATATCTCTTAGATCATTAATAACTTTATTTAAAGCTCTTAAATCAAAGGGTTTCTGTGTTTCTGTTATTTCAATCATGATCAAGGAGGTTGGAACCTTATATGTGTTGAGCATAGCAGCCAAGAATTTAACAAAACGTGACGTCAGAACGCTTGGAGGGACATTTATCGAAAGAGGAATATCAATGAATGATGCACTATTACTAAGAAATTCAGCAACCTTTTTAACTAACCATTCGGTAAGTGGCTCAATTAATCCACGATGACTAGCTGCTTCAATCCATTGCTCTGTATTAATAGAGGATGAAGACAAAAACGTTGACCTAAACTGATTTTTTAAGGATAATTTTCTAGGCTGTGGGACGCGCAATAATACTTCAGCTCCAACGGGCACACCAGTGTTAACCTCAACTAAATGTTGAGCGTATAGTTTTAACTGATTGCTAGTCAGGGCACGTGCCAAATAGTTGGCGAGATCAATCTCACAGGGAATTAAGGAAGTCATCAATTTAAGTTGATTTTTATTAAAATTTGGACATTTATTACCATGTTGATAGATTCATAACAAGATGCAAAAAAAAGATTTACATCCTTTAGGTTGAAGATATAGATTGTCAAGCGTACGCAAGCTTACATTAATAGTTGAGAGATTTTAAAATTTGAATAACGAGTCAATAAGAAAAATGCCAATATTGGATGAGGTTCATTACCCAAATGATCTAAAAGATTTGACCACATCTAAGCTTAAGCAATTGGCCGATGAATTAAGGCAAGAAACCATTCAGATTGTCTCTCGGACAGGTGGACATCTTGGGGCAAGTCTTGGAGTTGTTGAGTTAACTGTTGCTCTTCACCATGTTTTTGATGCCCCCGATGATAAATTAGTTTGGGATGTTGGACATCAAGCTTATCCTCATAAAATATTAACAGGACGGCGTCAGCAAATGCGCAATTTGAGACAAGCTGGTGGCCCTTCAGGATTTACTCGGCGAAGTGAAAGCATTTATGATCCGTTCGGCGCAGCTCATGCTGCAACTTCAATTTCAGCAGCTCTTGGGTTTGCTGTAGGCCGGGATTTAAAAAAAGAAAATAATCATGTTATTGCTGTAATTGGCGATGGTTCAATGAGTGCTGGTATGGCTTATGAAGCCATGAACAATGCAGGAGCAATGGCAAGTCGATTAATTGTGATTTTGAACGACAATGATATGTCAATTGCTCCGCCCGTTGGAGCAATGAGTGGTTATTTATCTCGTTTACTTTCATCGGGTTCTTATCATACGCTGCGCCAATTTGCTAAAGGGATGGTTAGTCATCTACCAAAATCCCTTGAAACAGCAGCAAAAAGAGCTGAAGAATATGCCCGTGGTATGGTTACAGGGGGAACCCTTTTTGAAGAGTTGGGTTTTTACTATGTGGGCCCAGTTGATGGTCACAATTTAGATCACCTTTTGCCTGTCTTAAAAAATGTTCGAGATCGCGCTGAAACAGGGCCGATTTTGTTGCATGTGGTAACCCAAAAGGGACGAGGATACCCTCCGGCAGAAGCTGCTGAAGATAAATTTCATGGCGTAAGCAAGTTTGATGTTATTACAGGAATTCAATCAAAATCAAAAGCTATAGCCCCCTCCTATACTTCTGTTTTTGCAAAAAGCCTGATTGAAGAAGCTGAGCAAGATGAGAAAATAATTGCCATAACAGCAGCTATGCCTTCAGGAACAGGGCTTGATCAATTTGAAAAAAAATTTCCAGATCGTTTTTTTGATGTTGGAATTGCTGAACAACATGCTGTAACCTTTGCAGCAAGCTTAGCTTGCGAAGGATTTAAACCATTTGCTGCTATTTATTCAACATTTTTGCAACGTGCTTATGATCAAGTTGTTCATGACGTAGCTCTGCAAAAATTGCCTGTTAGATTTGCAATTGATCGCGCTGGACTTGTTGGCGCGGATGGGGCCACTCACGCAGGTACATATGATCTCGCTTATCTTTGTTGTTTGCCTGATATGGTTATTATGGCTGCCGCTGATGAAGTTGAACTAAAGTATATGGTTAAAACGGCAGCAACCTATGACGAAGGGCCCATTGCTTTTCGTTATCCAAGAGGAGAAGGCATTGGTCTTGAAATGCCAGAACGAGGGATTTCCTTAGAAATTGGAAAAGGCAGAATAATTCAAGAAGGCCATAAAGTGGCTATTTTATCGCTGGGATCGCGCTTACAAGAATCTCTGAAAGCAGCCCAACTTTTAAATGCTTATGGTTTATCAACGACTGTTGCTGACGCACGATTTGCAAAGCCTTTGGACGAAGATCTTATTATTCAACTTGCCAAACATCATGAAGTTTTAATCACAATAGAAGAAGGTTCAATTGGTGGGTTTTCAAGTCAAGTGTTACATATGTTAGCGACAAAAGGATTGCTTGACTATGGTTTAAAGATTCGTCCTATGGTGCTTCCAGATTATTTTGTTGATCATGACACTCCAGCCAGGCAGTATGAAATAGCCCAGTTAACAGCAAAAAACATCTTTAATACAGTTCTATCTGTTTTAGGGAAAGAAGTGGATTACTTGGATTCACTTGCATCTTCTGCTTAGCTGCGCTAATTTTTGTAAAATGTAGCCAATTTAACAGGAATTGTTATGGATATACTTTTTGTGCCATTGTTTACGGTTTTAATTAAAATTGTTGATCTTTATCAATTTTTGCTGATCATTTATGTCATTTTAGGCTGGTTAGAAGTATTTAACGTTATTAACCGGTACAACCGTTTTGTTTATAGCCTTCATACAATTTTATTCCGTTTGATAGAGCCAGCGTTGACACCAATACGTCGGTTCTTACCCGATATGGGAGGCATTGACTTTTCACCTCTTGTGTTAATTTTTGGATTATATTTTATCCAAGGTGTCTTGGAAAAAATAGTCCATAAATTTCCAGCCTGATGCCTTTTTAGATAGGAGTTCTGTTACCTTCAATATGGTTGCCAAAATAATAGATGGTAGAGATTTAGCAAATTCCCAAAAGCAACAACTAGCAGAGAAGGTTACTCTTTTTGTTAAGAAGTACGGAATTGTACCCTCATTGCATGTTATTTTGGCGGGTGATTACCCGTCTAGCCAAATTTACGTTCGGAATAAACAAAGAGCCTGTCAAGTTGTCGGCATAGAATCTGTTTTACATCAATTTCCAGGATCGACCACACAAAGCGAAATTGAGCAGTTGATTGAAAAATTGAATTTAGATGATTCAGTGAACGGTATTCTTGTGCAGCTTCCTCTCCCCTCTCAGCTGAACTCGCAACGAATCTTAGAAAAAATTAATCCTTTAAAAGATGTGGATGGTTTGCATCCCTATAATCTTGGCAGACTATTGATGAATAAACCACTTTTAGCGCCTTGTACACCTCAGGGATGTTTACAGCTAATTAAAACTGTTTATGACACGGTTGAGAGTAAAAACGTTGTTGTTGTGGGTCGTTCCATTTTGGTGGGACGAAGTTTAGCGGTCCTTTTAACCAACGAAAATGCGACAGTAACACTAGCCCATTCTAAAACAAAAAATTTAAAAGATGTTTGCAAAACGGCTGATATTTTAATTGCCGCCATTGGTTCTTCTGAGTTCCTTACAAGTGATTATGTGAAACCTGGTGCTGTTGTGATTGATGTTGGTATTAATCGCATTGATGTTGGTGGTGTTCATGTTTTAAAAGGTGATGTTCATCAGCCCTCTGTTGAAAAAGTCGCTGGCTACTTAACGCCAGTCCCAGGAGGTGTTGGTCCTATGACCATCAGCAATTTGCTTTTGAATACGCTGAAAGCTGTTGAGCTGCAAAAGTTTTAGCTCTTAATTCTTCTGTTTCAGATGTCACTCTTGACAATATAAAGGTGACAGGCTGAGTTAAAATGAGAATTTCTTAAAAAATTTTCTAAATGAAAAAATATAACCATGCTACCCCTCATTTTTAGGAAGAGAGTAGAAAAGAGAAGGAAATAAGGTTATTTTTCAAGAAAACATTCTAAAATTTTAAGAGAAATGAACCTCAAATCCTTCGTTTTTACCCTAGCACACTCTTTAAAATGGCATCCAGAGCGTTGTTTAACTTTTTCAAACATGGTCATTGGCCTTATTGATCAAGGAAATGTCCAACCTCTAGACTCTTATCGTCTCTACGATAGCCCCTTAAGTTTTATGGATGAGAGTGAAGATCTTTATTTTTTAAATTCAGTAAAGACAACTCTAAGGGAATCTATCGCATCTGAAAATGCATTGTTAGGAAATTGCTTCCAATAGCTTGCATAATAAGACCCACAATCCGTTATAAACTTTTCTCGATCCTCTGGTTTAAGCTCCTTAAAAACAAGGAATGATGGAGTTTCTAGCGCCACGTCATCCCATACCCCAAACATCTGTTTACTTCCTTCTCTCATGCAATCTCCTAGATTTCTAATAAATTTCCGAAAAGCCTGTCGATCCTCTGGTTTAAGCTCCTTAAAAATGGGTATACATAGTTCTATAGCCTGATCGAGAAGTGCGGTGCCAGCATAATCCCAACAAAAATCCATGAACTTGCTTCGATCATCTGGTTCAAGCTCCTTAAAAACAGGTACTATGGAACGCATAAAGGAGAGCCTACATTCTATGTTTTCTAATGCGATGGAATCGCCGAAATCGCCTGGGAATCCATCTTCCCTAAATTTATCGACATACTGGCGATAAAACGTGATAAATTCCTGTCGTTGTTTGTGATTTTGTGAGTAGAGATCGCGAGAAATTTGAAGGATTAAATCACTGAGCTTTTTTATCTTCGATTTGGGTAAGTCTGACAGATCAACTGGATTATTTCTATCCTGGGCAGCGTCTAAATACAAAGCTTCGTCTAAATACGAATTTGACTGGAGTACTTCAAGCCCACTTTGTGCTTCCACAGTATGCCCTTCAGTTGAACTGAAAAGCAGATAAATCAATAAGTAAAACATCTTTCTAACCCTTTCATATGAACCCACCCTGATCCTAAATCAAATTTAAGTGAGGCAACCCTGAAACTCTACTCTTTACAATGGTACAAATTCTTTAATAAAACGTTAAAGAGAAGAGCCTTTTGCAAAAGTTTTTAAAAAGCCCTTCAGATAATGAATGAGGTACTATAGCGAAATAGACATAAAATGATAACGATCTCCGTCATCACGAGCCCCGTCAGGGGCGTGGTGATCCAGTAAATACACTGGCCTGCCAGCCGTAGCTCGAAGAGCGCAGGTCCGGATGCCCACAGCCCCCTAAAAATTTTAGGGGGGCTTCGCCATTGCAAGTGCGTACTTGTTTTATACTAAATTGCTTATAGTCATAATTTTGAATATTGTACAAAATCCTCCCAGCCAGCTTTCTCATTAACCAACCATTAATCTTTCTCCATTAGATTAAGGATAAGAGAAGAATCCGTACGCCTATGCAATTTAGCGTGCACTTTTGGGAGAATAAAAATGGCAAAAAAGAAAGTAGCTATAGCATTACAAGGCGGTGGGGCACACGGCGCTTTTGCATGGGGGGTTGCAGATAGACTTTTAGAGGATGGTCGCTTTGACATATTAGGTGTATCTGGTACTAGTGCTGGTGGTATGAATGCAGCCTCTATTATTCAGGGGCTTATTAAGGGTGGTACAGAAGGTGCTCGTGCGACATTAAAAGAGTACTGGAAATCCATGAGCGAACTATCTAAGAAAATTTCTCCATACAGTTTAAATCCAATTGATAAAATGATGAAATATTATAACCTTGACCACTCTCCTGGTTATTTGATGATGGGACAGGTTCAAGAACATTTTTCTCCGTATGATATCAATCCATCAAATAAAAATCCTTTTGGAGATTTCGTAAAAGGCTTTTTTGATTATGCGGCGATTCGAAATAGTACTGAACGCAAAATCTTTTTAGGAACGACCCACGTTAAAAGCGGTAAAATTAAAATTTTTAGTAATTCAGATTTTTGCTCTGATGTTTTAATGGCATCAGCTTGCTTACCATTTATGTTTCAAGCTGTTCAGGTGGATGGCGAATACTACTGGGACGGTGGATTTATTGCGAACCCTGCAATTTATCCATTAATCGATAATTGTGATTGTTCCGATATTATTGTTGTTCAGCTTACAAAAACGTATAGGGACGAGTTGCCAAGGTCAAAAGCAGAGATAGTCGACCGCTTAAAAGAGATCACCTATAATGGTTGTATCGTTCATGAGATGAGAGCAATTTACTTTATTACCAAGTTAATTGATTCAGGAAAAATTAAAGAAGGTGCTCTAAAACGTATTAACATGCACATGATTAAGAACGAAGACTCTTTCAAAAATCTTAATTTGAGTAGTGCTTTAAATACGGATTGGGATTTTTTGATGATGCTTCATAACGAAGGTCGCAAGACAGCTGATAAATGGATCAACGATCATTATGATAAGGTTGGAACAGCACAAAATACTCTTGATGAGGGTATGTTCAAAGACTTCGTATCATAATTTTTCAAACTTATTGTTCTTGATGCCCCCAGATAGATGATTAGTCTGGGGCAAAACCCGTCTTCATGATTTATTACAGGTGTGCTAACCTGCAACCATTAATATATTCCAGGAGATAGAAAATGTTTGGAATGGAAACTGTTGCAATAATTGTAGTTGTGATTGCTTTTATTTTTGTGATGCGCGCAGTTAAGGTTGTACCTCAAGGATATGAGTATACGGTTGAGCGCTTTGGGCGTTATATACAAACTTTAGCTCCTGGTCTTCATTTCATACTTCCATTTATTGACCGAATTGGCGCTAAAGTCAGTATGATGGAAATGGTCCTTGATGTTCCTTCCCAAGATGTTATTACCAAAGATAATGCTGCGGTTACCGTCGATGGTGTGATTTTTTATCAAATTTTAGAGGCATCTAAATCTGCTTATGAGGTGGCTAATCTAAAAAATGCCATTATGAATTTGACCATGACTAACATTCGAACTGTTATGGGGTCGATGGATCTTGATGAGCTGCTTTCCCATCGTGAAACCATTAATGCCAGGTTATTGACGGTTGTTGATGAAGCAACAAGTCCTTGGGGCACCAAAGTAACACGTATTGAAATTAAAGACATTAAGCCACCAAGAGATCTTGTCGATTCAATGGCTCGGCAGATGAAAGCAGAGCGTGAAAAGCGAGCTTTAATTCTAGAAGCTGAAGGTGAACGTCAAGCTCAGATATTAGAAGCCGAGGGCGTTAAGCAAGCCATGATTTTACAAGCAGAAGGGCGCCGTGAATCAGCTAACCGTGATGCCGAGGCACGTGAAAGACTAGCAAATGCTGAAGCAGAAGCAACTCGTACTGTATCTCAAGCTGTTGCACAGGGAAGTACACAAGCTTTAAATTATTTCATTGCGCAAAAATATGTTGAAGCTATACAAGAGTTAGCCAAAGCACCAAATCAAAAATTCGTTCTTATGCCATTAGAAACAAGTAATTTACTTGGAAGCATTGCTGGTGTTGCAAAAATTGCCAAAGAAGCTTTTTTTGCAGAAGATGCCAAATCTCAAAATCTGGAAAATAAAAAAATGGGTGGTTCTTCAGCTAAACGATCAGCATCAGTTCCTCAAAGTGAATAAACTTAATAAAAACAGAAAAAGATTAGAAAATGTGGTTTAACGATATTATTATCACGAGTTGGCATTGGTTTATTATTGGTCTAGCCCTTTTAGGCATAGAATTATTAGTACCTGGTGCTTTCTTTTTATGGGTAGGGTTGGCAGCTTTGATTGTTGCAGGTATATCAGCAATACAGTTGTACGCATGGGCAATTCAACTGATACTATTTGGAGTTACTTCAGTTGTTATTATATGGCTGGTGCGTCCATTTTATGAGAAATTATCACAAAAACATAGAAGTGGTCTAAATCAACGCGCCCATCGTTTAATTGGAACAATTTTAATCCTTGATCATCCCATTGTGAATGGTCATTCTCGAATAACCATAGGAGATAGCACTTGGGGTGTTATCGGCCCAGACAGTGAAATTGGCGTAAAAGTTAAAGTGATCTCAATCGATGGCAATTCATTAGTGGTTGAGGTGCTTTAGTCTTTTACAACCACCAATTTTTTCTGAGATGATAAAGTTGAGTGATTGCGAACCAAATCAGGGGTTACTGTTTCAACATCAGAAAGTGTTTCAATCTTATATCTTTTCCCTTCACCTCTTTTAATGGAGGAAATTGCTTCTAAAAGCTCGCTTCCTATATCTCTTTTGTTTTCCATAGATCATTTTCCTTCTAAAGCATCTATTCCTGGATCGTCACGCTCCTCTCGCGATGACGACAGAGAAAAAGAACGTCACTGCGAAGAGTTTCGCTTTGTGGCAGTCCAGTTGCATTCTCAGGTTCTAGCCCGAAAATAACAATGAAAATCTAATAAATAGATAAACCTTCCTCCCCTACTTTTCAACCTCTTCTCCAAGGTGTCACACCAATCAAACACCCTCCCCCCAAATAAATTATACCACCTAAAAAGACATAACCCAGGGTGAGGATGATTTGTACAGTTAAGGATTCTGGGGATCTTGGAAAGTATGATTGGCACAAAATCAACACCCCAGCCATCAGTGCAGATAATAATACAACCTTAAAAAACATCTTAAAAAACAATTTTGAAAAGACAAATTGTTGTTTTCTTTTCAAAAGAATAGCTAGCAAGCTCACATTAATCCAAGCTGAAATGGATGTGGCTAAAGCCATTCCCACATGTTGAAAATACTGCATCAAAATTAAGTTTAAAATAAAGTTTGAAATCACAGCTACGATAGCAACCTTAACTGGCGTTTTGGTGTCTTGTTGCGCAAAGTAAGTGGTTGAGAAAACTTTGCCAGATACATAAGCAGGAAGTCCTAAAGCAAAAGCTGCCAAAGTCGGTGCTGTTGCCTCCACATCCATTATGGTGAAATGTCCGTGGCCAAAGATCAAATTAATCAAAGGAAACGACAAAACAACCAAACCAACGGCCGCAGGAACTGTTAATTGTAAACCCAATTCTAAAGCGCTACTTTGTGTCGCGAGCGCTTTATCAACCTCATTCTGTCGCCAGTATTTTGATAATGGAGGCAATAAGGCTGTACCAATTGCCACACCAAAAATTGAAAGCGGAAGCTGGTTTAAGCGATCTGCATAATAAAGATAAGACAAAGACCCTGATGGCAAAAGCGACGCTAAGATCATGTCAACTAATAGATTAATTTGCATAACTCCAGCGCCAATTGTACCCGGAATCATAAGTCTTAAAACTTTTCGAACATCCTCTGTTAAAACGGGAATTTTTAAAGCAAGTGATACTTTCGCTTTTTTACAGATCCAATAAAGCCACACAAACTGCACGATACCTGCTAGAAAAACAGAGGCTGATAAGGCAAATCCTGGTTCCATATTGATTGTTGGAAACAAAAGCAAAGACCCAATCATCATAATGTTCAAAAGGATAGGAGCAGCAGCCGCTGCTGCAAACCGATCCAATGAATTTAAAACCCCAGCTAAAAGAGCTGAGAGAGAAATAAATAAGATGTAGGGAAAAGTAATGCGCGTAAATTGAACAGCTAACTCTAAGCGTTCTGGAGTCGTCACAAACCCTGGTGCCAAAAAAGGCATAAGCTGGGGGGCTGCTAATTCAACTAAAATAACAAAAGCGAATAAAAACCAAGCCATAACTGAAAAGACATGTTCAGCTAAATCTCTAGCAGAATCAGTTCCCTTCTCAGCAAGACGCCCAGCAAACTGTGGAACAAAAGCCGCATTAAATGCACCTTCGGCAAAAAAGCGCCTGAAAAAATTAGGAAATTTAAAAGCAACCACAAAAGCATCTGTGACAAGACCAGCCCCCAAAACATAAGACATTAAGATCTCGCGGACTAAGCCTAAAATTCGACTAAGAGCAGTATAACTTCCAACAGTTGTAACGGCTTTGATAAGATGCATAGAATTATTACTATTCAAAATCTCTTATGACAACAAACATACCAATTCCTGGTTTTTTAGCAATACATAGCAGGCTATACCCATAATACTCGGTGAAAAAGCAGCTAAGGTCATTTCTCAAAAGATAAAACAAGTTTTTGACCTAAAGCTGTTGCTGTTTTAGAAAGTTGTTTTAAACTACTCCAGTGATGAGGGTCTTCAAGACGAGCAACAGAAGGCCAAGACGTTTCAAGAGTCCTTGCCAAATCAGCTAAAGTATGTTGTCCTCTAGTCAGTTTTACAAGTAGTGCAGCTTGAATTTTCGGAGAAGGAAATACTAACTTTTCATCTTTTTGGGCGTTTAAGGAAGGCAAAGGAATAGACATACCTTCTTCCATACGTCCTTCTAAAGTAAGAGTAAGCACTTCTTCAGCATTGAAAAGAGCTTCTTCAAATGTTTTACCTTCTGTAAATGCTTCTTCAAAATCAGGAAAAAAAACAAAAAAACGCCCATCATTTTGCTTTTCAATTTTACAACGATAATTAATTTTCATGTTAGTTTGACTCCTGTTTGTCGTTCAATAGCTGCAATAAGACCTTTGCCTAAATTTTTATTTCCATGTACAGGCACAGTCGTACGTCTTTGTTCTTTTCCGAGTCGATAATGACTTCCTTGAGAGCGTAAAATTTTCCAGCCCTCTTTTTCTAATTCTTTAATGACTTGCTTTCCATTCATACTAATATGATATATCAAATTAGATATATGTCAAGTATTTCTTGAACCTATCTTACCACCCGACAGAATTTTGGAACCTAGAAAAACAGCCATTTCACGTCACCTCGAGAAGGGACGTAGTCCCGAC
>DAHVSZ010000049.1 GCA_027328625.1 Candidatus Paracaedibacteraceae bacterium
TTAAAGCTATCCGAGAGTTGCCCACCAGCTCGCACTCAGCCAGTGTCACCACCAAAACACGCCCTCTAGGTAATTATTAAAATAACAAAAAAATGTTAATATAAGATTAAAGAATATAATTTATTGTAATAATATTTAAGAAAAATTTGTTTGCAGCATTTAGCTACTGGCAGGCTTTTACAAAATTCTTCATGATCAAAGCATCAGATTCACTCACAAAAAACTCTGGATGCCACTGTAACCCTAGACAGAAAGGATGGCTAGATAATTCAATACCCTCAACTAATCCATCTGGAGCTATTGCATTAATCTTGAAAATGGGTGATACATCTTTTATGGCTTGGTGATGAATACTATTAACATGAATAGTGTCTGTTCCAATTAATCTTTCTAACAGTGTATCAGGATAAATATTAACCGGGTGTTGATGTTTAAAACGAGACTGTTGCTGTTTGTGATTAATGGAAGAGGGGGCTTCATCAGGAATATGTTGAATAAGAGTCCCCTTATGCATGACATTCAAGAGCTGCATTCCAGCACAAATACCCAAGATAGGTTTTTTAGACTTTAAATAGTTTTCAGCAAATATCCATTCAAATTGCGTTCTTTGTGGGCGCATAATTGTCACTGTTGAATGAACATAATTTGCATTATATAAACTGGGGTCAATATCAAATCCACCTCCTGTTAAGACTAAACCATCAAGAAGATTTATGTAGTCATCCATATATTCAATATGATAGGGAAGGGGGATGGGAATTCCACCTGCAATGGCAATGGCTTCGCAGTAACGTTGACGCAGTGCATACCAGGGAAGATCAGAATACCAGTCTCCTCCTACTTCATCCTGAGGGTCCACACTGTCAAGAGTAATGCCAATAAGAGGTTTTTTTGTGATCACGTTAAACACCTCGGAATTTCGAAGGTTAAAAGATGTTCAGAGTCTATACGTTCTCTTATAAGGAAAAGTTTATCTTTGTCAACTAACACTTCTGGGATAAGTGCGCGCGTATTGTATGATGAAGACAAAGAAGATCCATAGGCACCTGCATGAGTGATTGCCAAAATATCACCAGATTGTAGATTTTTTGGTAGCAGAATTTGTTTTGCAAAGCAGTCACTAGATTCACATACAGGGCCAACTATATCCATGTATTCTTCACCTAAAGAGTCATCCACTTTGCAGGAGATAATAGGATGCTGCATATCATATAAAGCTGGGCGCATCATGTCATTCATTCCAGCATCAATAATAGCAAAAGTTCGATTCGGTGTGCGTTTGATATATAAAACTTTTGTCAAAAGAAAACCGGCTTCAGCCACTAAATACCGGCCAGGTTCAATGACAAGATCATAAGATAAGTCACCAAGTTCTTCTTTTAGTACTTTTGCGTATGCATTTATGTCGAATGGTGATTCATCTGATGAATACGGAACAGAAAATCCTCCGCCAAGGTCTAGACGTTTAAAGGAATACCCCTTTGTTTTCAAACTCTGAGCTACTTCTTTAATAATTCTAAAAGTTTTTTGGTAAGGCAGTATAGAGCTAATCTGAGAACCTATATGTACTGAAAGACCAATATATGATAAATACTGGCTTTTTGCTATAAGCTTAGACGCTTCATCAATTTGGCTTAAAGGAATTCCAAATTTATTTTCTGATGTACCTGTGGTAATTTTTAGGTGAGTTTTAGCTTCTACATTAGGATTTATACGTAAACAAACAGGAACTTCTTTTTGTTTTTTCTCAGCAATTTCTTTGATTTTTTTTAATTCTTCTAAAGACTCTACACTGAATTGTTCAATGCCAGTATCGATGGCAAAGTGAATTTCCTCTTCAGTTTTTCCAATTCCAGAAAAGATAATCTGACTTGGAGGAATTTTAGCCTTTATTGCTCTTAGAATTTCTCCTCCTGAAACAGCTTCAACGCCGCCCCCTTGCTGATGGATAAGATTTAGAATTGTAAGGTTGCTATTTGCTTTAATGGCATAACGAATCAGAATTTCTTTGCCTAAACTTTTTGTTAATTTCTTTGATAAAGTTTGATATTGAGAAGTAATTTTTTCTGTATCGTATACATAAAATGGTGTCGCTATTTTTTCTATAAGTGTGCGGTAATTAAAAGATCCTATAGAAAAATTATGTATCATTGCCATGCTTGTGTCACATAATTTTAAGACTTTGGATAGGTTTTAGGATAAGAATCGAGTTCCAAAGGCTCTGGTGGAGCTTTTTTTCCGCAACCAGTTATGCACAATAGAGTCACTAACAAAACGAAAATATAAGGCATATAAACCTGAACCTAAATGGTGGGCGATGACAGGATTGAACTGCCGACCCTCTCGGTGTAAACGAGACGCTCTACCGCTGAGCTAATCGCCCTTTAGGGAATTGTATTATCTAAATACAAAACCCTATATAGCAGAAATTGATTTATGCTTCAACAGCATCTTTCAATTGTTTTCCAGGACGGAACTTTGGTAAACGTTTTGCTGGAATCTTAATTTTAGCGCCTGTTCTTGGATTACGGCCTTCTGTTGCTGCACGATGAACTACTGCAAATGTGCCAAAGCCTATAAGACGAACTTCTTCTTTTTTCTTTAGTGCGCCTGTAATAGAGGCAAATGTTGCTTCTATTGCGCGTTCAGCATGTACTTTTGTTAAGCCTGTTGCAGTTGCTACTTTTGCTACGAGATCACTTTTATTCACGGGCGGTTGCCTTTCTAACTAAAGGTTACACAAATTCTAATAACAATAGTAATGGGGCTTTTTGCTTAGGGTCAATAAGATTTATTTAGGTATTTGTTACAAAAATAAGAATTTTTTTATTGCTTTTTGCAAAAAAATATTTTTTAAAAATATTAACTTTTCTTCAATGTTTATTTAGATCTATTTTGCTATGAAGATAAAAAGGTTGAATTTTTATCTTTAAGGCTTAAGTAGAAAGGGGCAGGTTTTGTACATAACAGATTGAACTTCTTCAACTGTTGCTTTTATTCCTAATTTTTCGAATGAAGTTATACCGTGTTCTGTAATTCCGCAAGGCACAATTCCATTAAAATGGGTAAGATCTGGAGCAATATTAATTGATAGACCGTGCCAAGAAACCCACCGAGTCATTCTAACACCTATGGACGCTATTTTTTCCTCAATTTTATTTTGGGACGTGACCCATAAGCCTACTCGACCTAATCGTTGTTCAGCACGGATGTCAAAATATTTTAAACAATTAATGACCCAATGCTCAAGTGCATTAACGTAAGCTTTAATATCGCGTCCTCTTTTATTTATATCAAGCATTATATAGACAACGAGTTGACCTGGTCCATGATAAGTGAATTGACCTCCCCGTCCTGTATAATAGACAGGAAAACCAAAATTATTTAAAAGGTGCTCATCTTTAGAACTTGTACCTGCTGTAAAAATAGAAGGGTGTTCTAAGCACCAAATTGTTTCTGGTGTTCCTTCTTGACGAATACTGCGCACTGTCGTTTCCATGATAGAAAGCGCTTCTAAATAGTCTACAAAGCCTGGCTTATATTTCCATACAAGGGGTAATGATGTGTCATTTAAATTTTTAAGCTCAGCCATAAGAAGAGCCCTTGCAACAAAAATTATTCTTATTTATTGTCACTAAGACTATTAATACGCAATTGTCGGGCCTTGGTTAGGATAATATTCTCAAGCTCAGTTGCTACCTCTGGAGCAGAATTACTATTTGTCCAACCGCTGTCTCTTGTTTTTATTTGCTTGTAGACAATAACTTTGAGGGCGTCAGCTCTTAAGACCTGATCTGTTATAAAAATAGATGTTTTTAAACGTTCGTTTGGATTTTTTGGAGTTGTATACCAGTCAGTTACAATAACACCTCCCATAGCATCAGCAGAAGTAAGAGGCATAAAATTAATTGTATCAAGACTTGCGCGCCATAAATATGGATTTACAGTTGGTGCCATTAATTGTCCATTTTTTGATTTTTTTCCAGGGCCAAAAGTTAAGAAATCATCTCCAAAAAGTGAACCAAATCCAAGCTTAATTCTATCTTCTTTGTCGATTGGAGCTTTTGTTTCTTTTTGAACATTATCTGAACAAGCGCATAGAGTTAAAATAACAAAGATATTAAAAATGGATCGTAAAGATACAGACGACAAGAAACAATCTCCTATATTAATTCGCTTGCTCTCATCTTATACACTATAAGAATACTCCCAACAATAAAAAAGGCAGGTACTTTCATGAGTACCTGCCTTTTGGGGGACTAAATAATTTAGAAGCTAACTTTAGTTCCTAGAATAAATACGGTTGCAGAGTTACCTCCGATCGCTTTGTTACCCTTATTCTCAGTATTAGTCATATAGGATTGTTGAACAGCTATCGCTCCGGCATTGGTTTTTGTCGAAATAAAGTCAACTTCACCAAATACTTTCAAACCTTGTAAGGCATTTAAGTCAACTGTTGTGACAATGATATCGCTTGTTGCCTTATTAGAAGCATCAGTTTTGCGATCTGTACGGTGATAGGTAGCTGCAAATTGATAAGCACCAATTGTATAGCTTGTACCAACGTTCCATGCTTTTCCAGAGTTTCCAAGGTAGGAATTTCCTAAAAGAAGCGTCCCTGGAGCAGGACTGCTTGAGCTGGTACTGTAACCATATAAACTATTATCCTTTGGTAAGCGTGATTTTCCATTATCAATCCAACCTGCTGCAACTTTCCATTTGTCATAACCTACACATGCACTAAGTTGATAAGAGTTTGCATTGTTAATAGGCACCTGGCGTTGTCCAAATTGAGCTACATCCACATAGTGACTTTTTTCAGTCATACCGACAGCAGCTAGTGTGTAAGACCATTTGTCCACTGCACCTTTGTATGTCAAACCATAGGTTATATTGCGTGTACCATAAGGTGCTAAGGATTTATAGTTTGGATAAATGCCACTTGAGTTGCCAACAGCTGGGTTATCACCAACTATAGCATTGTTTCTGCTGGCATCTCCTACATGTGATGTGTTTGGAGTAAAGGCTAAACCAAGCTGGAAACCCATAACTTCTGGACTGTAAAATACTACTTTTGATGCCTTTTTTGTTTCTCCAATAAAGTTGACTCCTTTAATAACACCAGCTGAGTAGTTGTAAACTGAGTTCAAACTTCCATCAATACCATTGGCGCCACCTATAATATCAGCACCACTTTCTGGCATTGTATCTTCAGGGCCCGTTACCATACCGCCTTGCACTGTACCAAAATCTCCATTAACTTCTATATAGTTCTTTTGAACATAAAAGCTTGAGCCTGGGATTGTTTCAAAGACAATTCTATATTTGTATTCCATACCATTTGCAGCTTTACCTGCTACAGTAAAATACATATCTGAAGCACCAATACCAATATATGGATCAACTCCACCTTTACCATTGTCTTTGCGTTGTTGTTTTGCTGATATAGCATTAACAATAGTATATCCATTAATCTTTAGTGTTGGTGCTTGTGCGTCGGCGTGTACTACAGTAAAACTGGCTGCATAGAGCATACAACTCAGTGTAATGCCTGCAATCAATTTAAATGGGTGGGTTTCCCGTTTCATTTTTTTCTCCCAAATTTTAATTAAATGTCTATAAAAGATTGCCATTATACTGCTTTAGCCTGCCTTAATATGCAAGGCCTCATCTTTAGAATATAGCGATTGAAGGTTATTGCTGTGTTTCATTTGTCACAGTTTCTTTTTGAGGATTTCATTAACCAATCCAGGATTTGCTTTTCCTTGTAAAACCTTCATGACAAGACCTACAAAGAAACCAAATAGTTGGACTTTTCCCTGTCTATATTCAGCGACTTTATCAGCATTATCATTCAAGATTTGTTCAATTGTTTTTTCAATAATTGATGGATCAGAAATTTGTTGAAGACCAAGATCTGTAACGATTTCTTTAGGAGATTTTCCTGTTTCCCACATTTTGGCAAAGACATCTTTAGCAATTTTTCCAGAGATGGTTCCATCAACTATAAGATCTATAAGTGTCGCAAGGCTTTGTTGTTTAAAGGGAAGAGAGGATATAGATACATTTTGCTTATTCATAGCGCCAAAGACTTCACTTATGAGCCAGTTGGCAATTAACTTGGCTGCTTGACGTTTATCGTTGGACGATGACGCACCAACCACATCTTCATAATAGTTCGCCGTTTCTTGTTCTGATACTAAGACGCTTGCATCATAGTTTGTGAGTCCATAATCATTTATGAATCTGCTTTTCTTAGCATCTGGGAGTTCTGGCATGGTTGTTTTAATTTTTTCAATACGTTCAGATATTAAAACTAATGGTTTTAAATCTGGATCAGGAAAATAACGATAATCATGCGCATTTTCTTTGCTGCGCATGGATCTAGTTTCGCCTTTTGTTGGATCAAAGAGACGGGTTTCTTGTATAATTTCACCACCATCCTCTAAAATTTCAAGCTGACGCTGAATCTCATATTCAAGCGCTTGTCCTAAGAAACGAACAGAGTTTACGTTTTTAATTTCCGCACGTGTACCAAAGGGTTTACCTGGACGTCTGAGAGAAATATTAGCATCCGCTCTAAGGCTTCCTTGTTCCATATTTCCATCACAAGTCCCAAGATATCTAAGGATAGAACGTAGCTTTTTCACATAAGCCATAGCTTCATAAGAAGATCTCATTTCAGGCTCAGAGACAATTTCCATAAGCGCAATGCCGGCTCTGTTCAAATCTATATAGGAGAGAGAAGGGTGAAGATCATGGATACTTTTTCCTGCATCTTGTTCTATATGGATACGGGTTAAATTAACACGTTTGGTTGTTTCATCTTCCAAATCAATATCTAAATAGCCGCCCGTTACAATAGGACGGGTAAATTGTGAAATTTGATATCCAGTGGGCAAATCAGCATAAAAATAATTTTTACGGTCAAAGACAGAAACCTTATTAATTGTCCCATTAAGGCCTAAACCTGTTTTGATGGCTTGATCAACACAAAATCCATTGATGACCGGCAGCATTCCAGGCATACCAGCATCCACGAAATTGACTTGCGTATTTGGGTCTGCACCAAATTCGGTTGCACTGCCACTGAAAAGTTTTGCTTTAGAATTGACTTGAGCATGCACTTCAAGACCAATAACCACTTCCCATAAACCTGTATTGCCTTTTATTAAATTTCTATTATCAGACATGGTGCTACTCGCCAATTTGAATATGTTTTTTGAAATCAGCTGCATTTTCTAGAACAGCTGCTGTATTGAATAAAGTTTGTTCAGATAAGTGTGGGCCAATCAATTGTAATCCGAGGGGGAGGCCGTCATTGTCGACACCAGCTGGAACTGAAATTCCAGGAAGACCGGCTAGATTGACGGTCACTGTAAATATGTCATTCAAGTACATAGTCACTGGATCCGTTGGTCTTTCATCAAGAGCAAAAGCAGCCGTTGGCGTTGTTGGTGTCAGCAAGACATCGACTTCTTTAAACGTGTTTTCAAAATCCTGAGTGATCAGTTTTCGAACTTTTTGGGCTTTGAGATAATAAGCATCATAATATCCAGCTGAAAGAACGTATGTTCCAATCATGATGCGTCGTCTGACTTCTTCTCCAAATCCCTCGCGACGTGTATTCTCATACAACTCGTCTAATGTTTTACCATCTGCACGAAACCCATAACGTACTCCATCGTAACGAGCGAGATTAGAGGATGCTTCAGCGGGAGCGATAATGTAGTAAGTTGGCAAAGCATAAGATGTCGTTTTTAGGCTTATATGATGAATAGTAGCACCAGCTTGTATAAGCCAATCTATGCCTTGTTGTAAAAGTTTTTCCACGTCTGCATTTAAATTCTCCGTATATTCTTTTGCAATTCCTACTTTTAAGCCTTTGACGTTGGCAGACAAGTTTGAGAGATAATCTGGAATTTTTACATTCAAAGATGTGGCATCTTTTTTGTCATGACTGGCCATGGTTTGCAGCATTAAAGCTGCATCTCGAACGGTACGTGTTAGGGGCCCTGCTTGATCTAATGAGGATGCAAAGGCAACCATTCCATAGCGTGAGCAAAGACCATAGGTTGGTTTAATACCAACAAGGCCAGAAAAAGCTGCAGGTTGCCGAATCGATCCGCCTGTATCTGATGCTGTTGCTGCAAGAGCAAGGTGTGCGGCAACAGCAGTAGCTGATCCTCCAGATGATCCACCCGGAACCATTTGTTTAGCTGGGTTGCTTTTCTTTTTCCATGGACTAATGACTGGGCCAAAAAAACTAGTGATATTGGCCGATCCCATAGCACAATCGTCCATATTAGTTTTTCCCAAAAAGACAGCGCCAGCATCTAAAAGATTTTGACTGACGGTTGATTCATAAGGTGGAATAAAATTGCTCAAAATCTTAGAAGCTGCAGTTGTTTTAATTCCTTTTGTACAAAAAAGATCTTTAATGCCAAGAGGTAAACCCTCAAGCGGACGAGCCTGATTAGAAGCTAAACGTTGATCGGATTCTTTGGCTTGATTAAGGGCAATCTCAGGTGTTTCTGTAATGTAAGCATTTAAGCTTCGATGCTTTTCGATACGATTTATAAAGGCTTGCGTTAATTCAACAGCACTGCATTTTTTATTTAAAATTGCTTCTCGGGCTTCTGTCAAAGTTAGATCAGTTAAGGCTTTCATATGTTCTTACTCAGGATTTTGTTCTTAGCGATTAAGTTTAAACACTTTATCATATATCAAGCTGGATGCAAGAGGGTGAGGGGGCTTAGACTAGTTTCATTCTCTAAAGAAATCTAACAAATAAAAACGATTAACTTTTAATTAATATATTTCGTGTAAAAATATAAAATCATTATTTAAAATAGATATAAAATAAATGATTTCTAAAATATTTACGACTTTTTGCTTTTTTATATTGATGTCATCTGTGGGTATAAGTTCGCAAACGCAGACAGAGGCGTATCAAGTGTCACCTGATAAATCACGTTCAAGTGATGAGGGTACACCTAAAGGAAGTGCTGCTTCAAGCGTTGATGGTACACCTGTAAAAGCAGTAACGCCAATTCAGTTACTTTCGGAAGCAACGAAACAATACCGAGAATTGAAAGCGACAGGGATAAAATCAGTCGTTGATGAAAATATATCGAGTCTCTTTGAAAGAGCAGCTATTGGTTTTTATGCAGCAGAAGAATTTCAACAGGCTGCAAGAGCTTACAAGAATGCTGCAATCACAACAGCTGACTTGAACCGAAAGGAAACATTGTATGGTTTGTCATCGGGTTGCTATACAGAGGCTCACATGATTAAAGAGGCACAAGAAACGGAAAACGCGAGATTAAAAGTGGTGCGTGCACAAACAAGTGGAGCTGCTAGTCAACCTGTTGCTGCTTTGGCTGCGCAACCTATGTTTCCTTCTATTGGTCGTCGTAATGAAGCGACACCATTGCCACAGCCATTGCCTACACAAAAGGAAGAAAATGTTTCTGATAATACAATGACTTTGGCGGTTGCTCTTAAAGAGACCCAAGACCCTTTAGAGAAAGCAAAGCTTTACGCAAAAGCTGCTAAGCAGTTCATGGGAAAAGGAGAACACGAGCAGGCAGCATTATTATATATAAAGGGGGCACGTCTCGATATAGATACGTCGCTTAAAACAAATTTGGCACGTAATGCCGGAGAAGAATTTTGCACGGCTGCAGACAAGGAACCTGCAGGTAACAATGAAAAACAATCACAGCTTTACCAAAATGCTGGGCAATGTTTTTATGGCATTGAAGATTTTAGAAGAGCGGTTCAGTGCTATGGTATTGCCAAAGAACTAACATCCGATAGTGTAAAAAAAGAAGATCTCTATAGCAAAATAAAGATGTGCTACAAATCAGATCGACCTGTTGTTGCTTCTTCCCAACCTACGCCAGCTGAACATATACAGAAGGCCGAGGAGTTCTTAGCAAGAGCGAAACTAAGAGTTAAAGAGCTTGTTCACGAAAAAGCCAATGACAGTAAGGCATCAGAATTATTTGAAGCAGCAGCAAATCGCTTTCATCTAGGAGGCGATGATAAAAGAGCCGCAAAATATTATGATAGAGCTCAAGATAGAGCAATTTCAAGTCAAGAAGTAGCTCGTTTGTCTGGTTTAGCTTTTGATTTTTATACAAGAGTTGGTGATCAGAGCAATGCTGAAAGAATGGCAGAAATTAACAGAAGAATGGAAAACCGTCGGCAATTGGTGGAACAGCGGCAAGCAGATGATCTAGCGTTTGAGCAAACAGCAGCTGAAAATAGACGTCTTCGAGAGATGCATATGCGTACCCTTGGTCTTGTAAAGCCAGATGGTACAGGTAATCGAGATTTACCTTGGCCTGTTATACAGGCTAGATATAAAGAGTTAACAAAAGGAGGTCCAAAAGCAAAATATCTAGAAAATTTTGCAGAAATCAAAGCAGCTTACGAATGGCTTGATCAAAATACAACGAAGTCTTAATCAAATTTAATTCAATAATACTGTCATTCTCGCCAAACGATGGAATCGTTCTGGTGACATAAGGGTCCATTACTCCAAAAAGACAATTGTTCGTGGAGAATCCAAGTATAGCTAAACTTACATAAAATAGTTATGGTTTTTCCATCATCGTGAGCGTAGCGTGGTGATCTCGAAACAAATATCTTCTATTTGCGATTGGTATATAATTAAGAAAAAGATTGCCTCTTCCCACCCTATGCTGTACAAATAACAGTAAATTATTTAGAGTTATTTTAGGTATAAAATGAAGAAAGATATTCATCCAGACTATCACAAAATTAAAGTTGTTATGACCGATGGTTCAACTTTTGAAACACGCAGCACCTGGGGTAAGGAAGGGGATACATTGCAGTTAGATATTGATCCAAAATCCCATCCAGCTTGGACAGGTGCAGGTCATAAACTTCTCGATACAGCTGGGCAAATCAGTAAGTTTGCTAAGCGTTATCAAAATTTTGGCGCTTCTAAATAAGATTCGCTTCTTTTTAATGATTAGGGGGCCAGCACGTGGCATTGCTCGCTGAAAACGAAATGTCTGATGCTGGTTTTGACTATCTATCCTCTTTAAATTCTCCACAACGGCTAGCTGTTGAAACAACAGAAGGACCCGTTCTTATTTTAGCTGGTGCTGGAACAGGAAAGACGCGTGTTTTAACAACCAGACTTGCTCATATCTTGATGACTGGTCTTGCCTATCCAGGTGAAGTCTTAGCTGTTACATTTACCAATAAGGCGGCTCAGGAAATGAAAGGTCGCGTTGCTCATCTCTTAGGACGCTCCGCTGATGGCATGTGGCTTGGAACATTTCACTCTTTATGTGTTCGAATTTTAAGGCGCTACGCTGAAGCTGTTGGTCTGCAGTCAAACTTTACTATTTTGGATACAGATGACCAGCTAAGACTATTAAAACAGATCCTTAAGGCTGAAAACATAGATGAAAAGCAACATTCGCCTAAGATGATTGCCTCTGTTATTAATCGCTGGAAAGACAGAGGATTAACTCATAACCAAGTTAAGCGCGGGGAACATGATTTAGCTGCCAATATTTATCAACTGTATCAAGAACGTTTATCAATTTTAAATGCAGCTGATTTTGGAGATTTGTTGCTACATTGCTTAACGCTTTTTAAAAATCAACCAGAGGTTCTAAAGTCTTATCAAAGCCAATTTAAATATATGCTTGTGGATGAATATCAAGACACCAATGTGGCCCAGTATTTGTGGTTACGATTGTTAGCTCAAGGCAGTCATAATTTGTGTTGTGTTGGCGATGATGATCAGTCAATTTATGGATGGCGCGGAGCTGAAGTTGGAAATATCTTAAAGTTTGAAAAAGATTTTCCAGGTGCCACGGTTATTCGACTGGAACAAAATTACAGATCGACTTCTCATATCTTGGGCGCTGCTAGTGGTTTGATTGCGCATAATGCCGGCAGGCTTGGTAAAACCTTATGGACTGATGAAAAGGGAGAGGGTGAACCTTTGCTGATTCGAGGGACTTGGGATTCCGGAGATGAGGCCCGTTTTATTGGCGACGAGATTGAATCATTGCAAAGACAAGGTGAGTCTTTAGGTGAGATGGCCATTCTTGTGCGAGCTGGCTTTCAAACACGCGAATTTGAAGAAAGATTTTTAAAGCTAGGCATACCTTATAGAGTTATAGGGGGCTTGCGATTTTATGAACGTTTAGAAATCCGTGATGCTTTGGCTTATCTGCGATTGCTAATTCAGCCAGATGATGGGCTTGCTTTTGAGAGGATTATCAACACGCCTCGCCGTGGTATTGGTGAATCGACTATACAAGCGCTGCATGTCTTAGCAAGAGAGCAAGGCATTTCTTTACCAAGAGCGGCACGCTATTATGCCGAATCTGAGACTAAAGGGGCTGCTAGATTAGCTTTGCGCAAGTTCTTTGAAGATATGGATCGTTGGCGTTCAATGTTAGATACAGAACCTCATGTGGAAATTGTCAAAATTGTTTTGGATGAATCTGGCTATACTACCATGTGGCAAGAAGACAAATCTGCTGATGCTCCAGGTCGGCTTGAAAACTTAAAAGAATTGGTTTTAGCAATTGAAGAATTTCAATTTCTTCCTGGTTTTTTAGAGCATGTTAGTTTGGTTATGGATAACAATCAGCAAGCCAAAGAAGATATGGTTAATCTGATGACGCTTCACTCAGCCAAAGGATTAGAGTTTAATACGGTTTTTTTGGCAGGTTGGGAAGAGGGTTTATTTCCACATCCAAAATCAATGCAAGATAGTGGACAAGCTGGTTTAGAAGAAGAACGGCGCTTAGGGTATGTGGGTATTAGTCGCGCCAAAAAACGCTCCATCATTACCTATTGCTTGCAACGTCGTATGCATAAAGGTTGGCAAACAGCAATTCCATCCCGTTTTATTAAAGAAATACCCAATAAACATATGATTCATATCAATCCGAATGGAGCTGAGGTGAATAGGTTAGGAGGGACGTCTTCTAGAACACCAATTGCCGACTTTAGGAATTTTAAAGATATTTATGAAAAACCAGTTAGTTTTCACACTTTTGAGATCGGTGATAGGATATTCCATCAGAAATTTGGTTACGGTGAAGTGATCGAAATTGATGGAGATAAATTGAATATAGAGTTTGATCATTCAGGCAATAAAAAGATTATCGCGGATTTCGTGAATAAGGCTTAAGAGGAATGTCTCTATGTATTACTATTCATGAATAGCATTTCATTTTTAAAAAGGTATTCCTCTAATATGACATCCCCTCAACTTTGGCAAGTTAAAATACGTATTTATTACACTGGCGTTGAATCTGTAGTGCAGCTCTTAGAAGATATGGAGATGCAAGCTGTCAGTTGGCACGAGTGTGTGGATGCTAAGCCATCAGGTCAGCTTGATGATCAAGGGTTTCCAATTGCTGAAGAATTTTATGTTGAAGGCTATAACAAAACTTTCCCAAATCATGACTTAATCAGCCAAGGTGTAGATGCTCTTTCAGCTCTTTTCAGTTTTCCTATGCCGACCATTATAATTGAAGCTGTGGATAATACTGATTGGTTATCCGTTTGTTATCAACAATTAGAACCTCACCAGCTGGGGCGTTATTATGTTTATGGAAGTCATAATCCTGATCCAGTTGATTCAAACATGATTCCTTTAAAGATTGATGCTGCGACAGCTTTTGGAAGCGGTGAACATCCGACCACAAGTGGATGTTTATTAGCTTTAGATGAACTTGCCAAAACAAACCAGTTTAAGAATATGCTTGATATGGGCTGTGGGTCTGGAATTTTGGCAATTGCTATGGCCAAGACTTGGAGGGAAGGACAAGTTCTTGCTGTTGATAATGATCCTGAATCTGTGAGAGTGACTAAGCAGAATGCAATTTTGAACGAATGTAATAGCAATCTTATCGCTTTAGTTAGTGAAGGGTTTGCTGATCCAAAAGTCAGCCAAACTGGTCCATTTGAAGTTATTACTGCCAATATTTTGGCTAAACCTTTGTGTATGATGGCGCATGATATCAAATCATCACTTGTTAAAGACGGTTATGTTATTTTGTCTGGGCTTTTAGATCGCCAAAAAGAAATGGTCTTGAAAGCTTATGAGGCTGAAGGGCTAAGCTTAGTTACAATTCATTCGATTGAGGATTGGGTGACTTTGGTTTTGCAGTGAGGGAAAAAAGAAATGGCGTCCCCAACGGGATTCGAACCCGTGTTGCCGCCTTGAAAGGGCGATGTCCTAGGCCTCTAGACGATGGGGACTGATTTGAACAAAATAGGCTTTTTGCTTCGCAAAGTCAATTGGAAATTACACACTGTGTAGGAAACTAATAAAGTGAAACTTCATGGCCCTTACCTGCCCAGTAAAGCTGCGTCGTTCTATCTTCAAGATTTAAAATATGTGGTCTTTCTGGATATGAAACATTGAATTGCGGTTTGGGGTGTGTAGGTGCTGCTGGTACAGGTGTAGAACTTCTTGCGTTTGGTATAACGACTGCACTATTAGGAGTTTGGGTGGATGCATCGCGAGACAGCTGATAACTACTTACGGTCGAGGGTGCGACGAGAGATGGTCCTGAAAAAAGGATAATTTCATCGTCGTCATTTTCCAGTGCAAAACTTACTTCTGAAGGAGATGGGGATCTTTCAGGGGAATGAGAATTATTTGTGTCACTTATTGGAAAAAATGGACTTCCAAAAATAAGCTCTAATTCCTTTTCATCTTCTGTCATTTCTAGAGGATTTTCTTCTTTTGGAGAGGGGTTTCTGCTTGTTGAGCATAAATTTTGAGAATTTTCATCTTCACTATTTAGAAGATACTCTTCTGCATACAAAGGAGCTGTAATTAAGAAAAAAAGAAATATTAAATACATGAAATACTGCTCTTTTCTATTTGAGGTTTACAAATATGACGAATGAGTCTGTATTTAATAAATTATCAAAGAAAAATTAACCATTGGTCAATTTTTATGTATGGGCCTATTGCAGTTTATTCAAATTTGGTTCGTAGCATCAATAAAGAATTCGCTTCAGTTATTTTCTCAATAGCTTTGAAGCCAGATTTTTCATAAGTTCTGATAGCACCTAAGTTATCCAGATCTGGATCAACCACACAGCTATCAAATGATCTCCAGACGTATTCGGTTAAGAAGTGATTGATAATTTTTTCACCGTAGCCCTTACCTATAAAATTAACATCTCCAATATAAAGATCTATAGCAGCCATAGACTTGGGAAGATTTTTAAGTTTGTAACCTTGCTCACGTGGAAAGTCATAGGCGTTGTAGTATTGGATATAACCAACGGGGGCATTATTAATACGTATTATAAAGCCAAAGATTGGGGCTTTAAGTTGATCTATGATTTTATATCCTAACACGTATGTTTCATATTTTTTGGTAATATCTTCTAAACTCCAGCTGCGATTTTCTCCCCACCATTTTATGACATGGGGCGTGTTCATCCATTGATGAAGCAAAGGAAAATGTTTATGGTGTAGAGGGGTAAAAGATATTTTAGTCATAGAGCCATTATAAACAGAAATGCCAAAAAATAATGCTTTAAAAGGTAATGCGGCTTACCACCCGACAGAATTTTGGAACCTAGAAAAACAGCCATTTCACGTCACCTCGAGAAGGGACGTAGTCCCGAC
>DAHVSZ010000004.1 GCA_027328625.1 Candidatus Paracaedibacteraceae bacterium
TACCATCCACTTTAAAAATGGAATGGGAAGAATCAATTCAGCTTTTCTTAGAGACAAGCAATACAATGCTCTCTTTGTGTTTTTTGGCATTGATTTTTATTTACGCAATCTTGGCCATGCAATTTGAAAGCTGGATTGACCCTTTGATTATTATGGTAACGGTTCCTTTGGCAAGCGTTGGGGCATTTTTGTTATTATTGATCTTTGGTCAATCACTTAACATTTATTCTCAAATTGGTCTGATTACATTGATTGGGCTTATTACCAAACATGGTATTTTGCTTGTTGAGTTTGCTAATAAAGCAATGAGCAAAGGTGATAAACCATTAGATGCCATTAATAAAGCATGTTTGTTAAGGTTGCGACCGATTTTGATGACAACAGCAACGATGTTATTAGGAGCTTTTCCCTTAATTTTTACAAGTGGTGCTGGGTCAGAAGCACGTCAAGCTATCGGATTTGTTCTTGTGGGAGGATTATCAGTTGGAACGCTTTTAACCCTTTATGTGTTGCCCTATATTTATATGCATGTGAAATCTTGGAGGAAGAGTTAGATGTCAGATTTTCGTATTGAAACCGACTCTATGGGGGAAGTTAAAGTCTCCAAAGATCACTATTGGGGTGCGCAAACCGAAAGGTCTAAGCAGAATTTTAAAATTGGCGGAGAGAAAATGCCAATCGCTCTTATTCATGCTTTTGCTTTATTGAAACGTGCAGCTGCTATAACTAATAAATCTCTTGAAAAATTAGATGGGAAATTAGCTAAAGTTATTATCCAGGTTTGTGACGAAATTTTAACAGGAAAATGGGACTCGGAATTTCCACTTATGGTTTGGCAAACAGGGTCGGGTACGCAAACCAATATGAATGTAAATGAGGTGATTGCTAATCGGGCGAATGAAATTTTGGGAAGTGCTTTAGGTTCTAAAAAGCCAATTCACCCTAATGATCATGTCAATTATGGCCAGTCATCTAATGATAGTTTTCCAACAGCAATGCATATCGCCACAGTTATAGAAATTCATAAAAAACTTTTGCCTGTTTTAGAAAACTTTAAGAAAGAACTGTCTAAAAAAGCTGATAAGTTTAAGGATCTAATTAAAGTGGGCCGTACGCATTTGCAAGATGCAACACCTGTAACCTTGGGGCAAGAATTTGGTGGCTATGCTTATCAAATTGAACTTGGAATAGATAGAATCAAAGCATGTTTGCCTCGTTTGTATACTTTGGCACAAGGAGGTACAGCTGTTGGAACAGGTGTGAATTGTCCAAAAGGCTTTGCTGATACTTTTGCCAAAGAAGTTGGAAGATATACAGGGTTACCATTTACAAGCTCGCCCAATAAATTTGAAGCCCTTGCCAGCCATGATGCCATGGTTGAAATTTCTGGGGTTTTGAATGTTTTGGCTGTGAGTTGTATGAAAATTGCCAATGATATTCGTCTCCTTGGATCAGGTCCTAGATGTGGTTTAGGTGAGATTCATCTTCCAGAAAATGAACCTGGGTCATCAATTATGCCAGGTAAAGTCAATCCAACTCAATCAGAAGCGATGACAATGGTTTGCTGTCAAGTTATGGGAAATCATGTAGCTGTCACCGTTGCTGGGAGTCAAGGTCATTTTGAACTGAATGTGTTTAAGCCCGTGATCATTTATAATGTGTTGCAATCTATTCAACTCATCACAGATGCAATGAATAGTTTCACTGAAAATTGCATTAAGGGTATTAAGGCGAATAAAGAGCAGTTGCAATTAAACTTAGATCGTTCCTTGATGTTGGTGACAGCCTTAAATCCAGTGATTGGTTATGACAATGCAGCTAAAGTTGCTAAAAAAGCTTTGGCTGAAAATAAAACCCTAAAGCAGGCAGCGTCTGAATTAGGGCTTGTTGAAGAAAAAGAATTTGATAAGCTTGTAGTTCCTAAAAAGATGGTAGGTAGCTAATCATCGTCTCTATCTAAATACCAAATTCAGTTTTTAGTCTATCTTTTGCAGCCTGGCTTTGACGTTGATACCTGACCATTTCTGCAATCATAGCGGCTTCTTCTGCTCCTCTTGCTTGGCGATAGATATAATATTCAGCATGTGCTGCATCTTTTTCTGTGCCAATAGCATCTATTGCATCTTTAATTTCTTTTTTCTTGGCATGGTATTTTTCTCTCTCTGTCCAAAAGTCAGAATACGCGGCAAAAATATCTTTAGGAAGTGTTTGTTCAAGAACTCTTGTCCGATAATCCTCGGGATCTTTTTCAGAGAGTTTATCAGCTTCAATTCTATATTTTTGTTCATCTTCAATAAGCCTTGACCATACATATTCACGATCTGCACAAGCATCAATCCAACTCAAATCCCCTTCATGTTCATCCCATTCAGAGTAAAGATGATAAAGATTATAAACGGCATTTAAAAAATTCTCTGCTTTTACTTTCTTTTCTGTAAGTGCGAGCAATTTAGGACTATAGCTATCATATTTCTCACTTAGCCCTAATTTGTATGTAGTTCTCCATGGTTCCCACCCTTCTTCTAATTCTTTTATTCGATCATCTAATACAACCAATCGTGGACGAACTGTATCCTCATACAACCGTCTAGCTGTTACTTCTGTTTCTTCTCTAAATGTTTGCAATTGCATTCCAATCCTAGATGCTTGAGAATTAGATTCTTGCATTTCATCAAGAAGCTGATTAGCCTCTAGTTGCGCAGACATCTCATCCGATTTTGCAGCAGATTGTGCCTGAGTAATTGCTAAACACATAGAAATAAATGGTAAATAAATTTTAGAAATCATAGTATGCCACCTTAAATTTTAATGATTTAATGGCATAATAAAATATGAAATAATAACATTTAGTTAATATAAGATTACGTAAAAACTACCTTATATGATTGATAAGCACAATTTAGAAATATAGGAATTTAAATCTGTATAGCAGATTTGGTGAAAGTGTTTACAGCGCTAAAGAGATTCGAATCTTGGTAACAAAACAGTTATCGTATGACAATTTACCTTTCCTTAATTAAGTGTATAATACACTTAATTTTAAGTAATAAATTAAAAAAGAGAAAAAAATGAAAACATTTAACAGGTTTTTTATAGCTTTCTTTTCTATGATAATGACATTGGGGCTAATAGGTTGCACAAATAACTCAACTACATCAGGTGATAAAGAAAATGCGCAGCAAAATGAGTTGGGTACCTTACAAGGTGACCTTTTAGGTGATGAAGCTTTGCCTTCAGAGGAAACAGATCCTGTGGATGGCAGTAATGATGTTGGGGTTAATGATTATTTATTTGGCAGTAAATATGGAAATGGTGGTAACTATTCCACCAATTAAATTATCCAGATCTATAGAAATTATTCCCACCCTAATTCAGAATAAGTAATATCTTTAACTGCATGCTCAATACATAAACGGGATAGATCTGTTATGTTAGCCGGCAATTGGTTTAGCGGGAAAAATTCAATCTTTTCACATTTATCTGGTTCAGCATTGATGATTTCCCCTTCAAACTTATTAATTTTGAAAACAAAATACACTAACTCTCTTAAGATCTCTTTATCTTTATCCATATTATCAATATTGAGATGAATCAGACTTTTAAATTCAATACCATCTGGATGGCAAGCAATTCCAACTTCTTCTTTAACTTCTCTGGCAACAGCTTGTTTAAGTGGTTCATTGCCGTCATGTTTACCACCAGGAAGCGCATAATGACCATCCATGAACCCTGTGTTTTTGCGGAGCCCTAATAAGACTTTTCCATCTTGAATAATGACAGGCATAACAACCAAAGGAACTTTAAACCAATGATCAGGTTTTGTTGACATAGACATCTCTCTTTTCTTTTGAAAGCATCTTGAATAACGGGTATATGGAATATAGATCTTAAAATTTATGAACACAATGCACGATACTCCGCGTCCTTTACTAGAACATTTAATAGAGCTTAGGCAACGACTTATTTATGCCATGATTGGCTTTTTTATTGCCTTTGCTGTGTGCTATGCCTTTTCAGAAGAAATATTCCAGTTTTTAGTCAAACCTTTAGCCACATTGTTACAAGCAAAGGGCGAAGGACGAAGGCTTATCTACACTGGCCTGACCGAAGCCTTTTTGACCTATATAAAAGTGGCAGCTTTTGCTGCCAGCTTTATTGCTTTTCCATTTATAGCTACTCAACTTTGGTTGTTTATAGCTCCTGGCCTTTATCAAAATGAGAAAAAATTATTTGTGATTTTAGCCAGTGCCACACCTGTTTTGTTTATCTTGGGTGCAGCTTTTGCGTATACCATTATTTTTCCAACGGCTTATCAATTTTTCTTAAGTTTTGAAACAGCGGCATCAGCTGGAACCTTGCCCATACAATTAGAAGCCAAGGTGAATGAATATCTGTCATTTGTGATGCGTCTTATTTTTGCTTTTGGCATTTGTTTTGAATTACCTGTTGTTTTAACTCTTATGGCAAGTATTGGTATGGTCACACGTCAAGGTTTGATCCAAAAATGGCGCATTGCTGTTTTGATTATATTCGTCATTGCTGCTTTTATAACACCTCCTGATGTCTTAAGCATGCTAGGACTGGCGTTACCATTGATTATTCTTTATGGTTTATCCATTATGATGGTGAGTATTTTAGAAAATTACCGTAATTCAACTCGAAGTAAGCGTCCCAATAGTTTTCCTCCGGCTTGACCGGAGGATCCATAAGGAACGCAATGTTAGGACATGGACCCTATGGTCAAGCCATAGGGAAACTAAGGGGGCTGCATTAAGGTGATTACAAACTACAATCTAAGGAAGAGATAGTCCATGCATGATTTGCGTTTTATTCGAAGCAATCCAGAAGAGTTTGATAAAGGTTTAAAAAGACGAGAGTTAGATTCAAAATCAGCTGGTATTTTAGAGCTTGATAAACAGCATCGAGAGTCTTTAACTGAACAACAATCTCTTCAATCGACTCGCAATCAAATCGCCAAAGATTTTGCTACATACAAAAAAGAAGGAAAAGATACATCTGAATTAACAGCCAAGAGTGATTCTTTAAAGCAGAGAATCGGTGATCTTGAAGCACAATCTCAAAAACTAGAACAAGAATTGCATGAGTTATTATCAGGTATTCCAAACCTTCCAGCTGATGATTGCCCCGATGGTAAATCCGAAGAAGACAATGTCGAAATCCGCTGCATTGGAAAGATTCCAAACTTTAGCTTTACCCCCAAACAACATTATGAATTGGGCGAAGATCTAAAAGGTATGGACTTTGAGCGTTCAGCTAAATTATCAGGCTCACGATTTGTTGTTCTTTATGATGGTCTCGCTAGATTAGAACGTGCTTTGGCTAGTTTTATGTTGGATATTCACACCCGTGAATTTGATTACCTTGAAGTTTATCCACCTTTATTAGTTCATGATGAAGCCATGTTTGGCACAGGGCAATTGCCAAAATTTCGTGATGATCAATTTGGCACGACATCAGGGCATTGGCTCATTCCAACAGCTGAAGTTGTTTTGACCAATTTGGTATTAGGTGAAATTTTAGCAGAAGCTGAGTTGCCTTTGCGCTATACAGCTTACACTCCTTGTTTTAGAGCAGAAGCTGGTGCCGCTGGTAAAGATACGCGCGGCATGATTCGCCAACATCAATTTAGTAAAGTAGAATTAGTGAGTATTACTACTCCTGAACAAGCGGTTAAAGAGCATGAACGCATGACAACAGCCGCTGAGACAATTTTACAGCGTTTGAATCTACCCTATCGCGTTATGGCATTGTGTACTGGTGACATGGGTTTTAGTGCTGAAAAAACCTATGATCTAGAAGTTTGGTTACCAGGACAAAACATGTATCGTGAGATTTCTAGTTGTTCACGTTGCAATACATTCCAAGCTCGTCGTATGAATGCAAGATACCGTGGGGCTGATGGTAAGCCTCATTTCGTACATACTTTAAATGGATCAGGTGTGGCTGTTGGCCGAGCACTGATCGCTGTTATGGAAAACTATCAACAAGCTGACGGCAGTATCGCAGTGCCTGATGCTCTGTTGCCTTATATGGGTGGCAGGACAAAGATTGAAAAGGTAAAATAGAGAAAGTTTTTATGATACAAAAATTATTTAACCGATCTTCTCGAAAGATGCATAAGAATTTTCTTTCCTTTTTGATTGAAAAAGAAAAGCAGATTCTTGAAATTGCCAGTAATGAAGGATCGGGTTTAGCTGAGGCTATCTCTGACTATTCTCTTATTAGTGAATGTAAGGATTCTTTGCCTAAACTAAAGAATAAAAGTGTTGATTACGTTATTCTGAATGATGTCATTGGATTTTTTAAGGATATCCAAGAATCATTAGAAAGTTTGGCAAAAGTTTGCAATAACCAAACTCGAATTATTGTTTCATATTATACAAAGCACTGGGAACCTTTGGTTCGGTTTTTTGAATTTATTGGTTTGAAAAAAAAGAATCCTCTTCAGAATTTTTTATCATCAACCGATATCGAAATGCTTTTAGAATTATCAGGATATGAAGTCATAAGACGTGAATACCAACAACTTATACCCTTTTCTTTTTTGGGATTGGGACATTTGGTTAACAAATTTATCGGTGTTTTACCAGGTATCAGACGGTTATGCTTTCGAACTTACATTGTTGCTAGAAAAAAACCGGGATCATCAGAGAAAGAACTATCAGTATCAATTGTTGTTCCTTGTCGGAATGAAAAAGGAAATATTGAATCAGCTATAACGCGTCTTCCAAAGTTTTCCTCGCATCAAGAAATTATTTTTGTTGAAGGTCACAGTAAAGATGGTACTTGGGAAGAAGTGCAACGTGTTCAAAAAGTTTATAAGAAAACTCATTCCATTAAAGTTTTTCAACAATCAGGAAAAGGCAAAGCCGATGCCGTTCACTTGGGATTTAGAAATGCTGAAAATGATATTTTGATGATTTTGGATGCTGACTTAACAGTACCACCAGAACAATTAGAAAAATTTTATAATGTCATTAAAAGTCAGCAAGGTGAATTTATAAATGGTACACGGTTGATTTACCCGCTAGAAGATCAATCGATGCGCTTTTTGAATTTTGTCGCCAACAAAGCTTTCTCGTGGATTTTTAGTTTTTTACTCTCTCAAAGATTTACTGATACACTTTGTGGTACGAAAGTTTTCTTTAGAAAAGATTATGAGCGTTTTTTAAAACAACGGGAATTTTTTGGGGACTTTGACCCATTCGGTGATTTTGAGCTTATCTTTGCAGCTAGTAAATTGAATTTAAAAGTTGTTGAGGTGCCAATTCGTTATCAAGCGCGCTCATACGGAGAAACTCAAATTTCTCGCTTTAGACACGGTTTTATTCTTTTAAGAATGGTTGTTTATGCGTTTAAAAAGCTTAAGTTGCAGTTTTAATAGGGGTTTCTCGAAACTAATCTCCGTCATTGCGAGGAACGAAGTGACGCGGCAATCCAGTAAAAATACAACTGGATCGCCACAGCCCTTGCGGGCTTCGCGATGACGAAAAATATATATTCACTAACCAAGTCTATTTTTGTATTGGCTTTTTTCTTACCTTTTTTTGCTCTCTTAAATGAATGGGGCGGTTTTCTTTATTTAGGATTTGAACCAACAGCATATTCAAAAATTGCAGGTGTTTTACCTTTTACGGATGCACAAGGTTATCTAGAATCATTTTGGAATTTCATTACAACTGGGCAGCTAAAAGAAATCAGCATTAGACGCCCTTATTTCAGCCTATGGTATTCTTTTCTCTTGCGTTTTACCGAAAATTTTTATGCAGTAATTTTGATTAACACATTGCTTTCAGTCTTTGTTCTTTTTTTAGCAAGCCGTGTTTTGAAAGAAAAATCGTTTCTGTTTCGATTTATTTTTATTATTCCGTCTACTTTTTTTGTATGTCTTTATGCACCAACGCTAAATAGCGAAAATTTTGGATTTATTGTTGGAGCATTATCATTCGTTCTTGTTTATTCAGCTTATCATGACCAAAAAATCTATCTATTTTCTTTAGGCTTATTTTTTCTAACATTAAGTATTATATCAAGAGCGGGGCCATTTTTGTTTATCCCAACTCTTCTTCTTTTGCTTTATATACGACCTCTTCAGACAGAAAGGAAAAATTTTCACCTTTTGCTAAACATCATGGCAGTTGTCTTTGCATTTTTGATAAGCCAAGCTGTTTCAAATTTGTTTAGTAATGACTTGAGCGGATTTCAGGCTAATTTTTCTTATACATTATATGGTTTAGTTAAGGGAGGATTCGGTTGGAAATATGCACTCGAATGTAGCGATCCTGTGCTTTCAAATATTCTCTCTCTATCAGAAAGTGATCAAGCAAAGCTTTTATATGAACAATCTTGGATTGTTTTCAAAAGTGCCCCTCATCTTTTTGCTGTGGGTCTTTTAAAAAGCGGCTTTGGTTGTCTTAAGTGGTTTTTATCTATTTTGGTTATTGGGCCATATGGATTTATTAGAAATATCTTTAGGGTTATTTCGGTAGTTGCCGTTTTATATGGTTTTTATAGAGTGATTAAAAATAGAAAGCTTATAGATAGAGATTTTGATCTCTTGATTGCTTTTATTGTTGGTGCATTTTTATCTGCATTTATTGTTTGGGCAGATGGGCAATTCAGAGTGTTTGCCTCAGTCGTTCCGTTTTTTAGTCTTTTAATTGCCTATATGTTTACGCCTTTCTATTTTTCAAACTCAACACAACAAAGTCGACCTTGTAAATCAATTGTTGCTGTTAGCGCATTGATTGTTATGTTTTTTGTTCCGATTACTCAGTATTTCTTTTTTGTACAGCCAAAAGAAAAATCAAATAATATACATTTGATTAAAACTCTCAGTTTGCAAAAACAACCCTATGTGCTTGTATCACAATCAAAAACAAGTTTTTTGACAAGAAGTAAAAATAATTTTGAACAACATCTGAATGAACAAGCACCAGAATATGAAATTGCATTAAAACAGATATCTTCTCATTTTAAAGACTTTATTTTTGCTTCTGTTTTTGATTTTTCAATGTTAAAGCAAAGATATGTTGTTATTGAAGATACAAATGTACTTTCGATCTCTGATAATTTAAGTTTAGAAATTGTGGATGAAGTCCAAGGTATCGTGATTGCTAAAAGAGTTTTATAATACTGCGTCATAAACTGTATTTTTGGATTGCACCGGTTAAACCGGGAGAAAACTATTTCCGTAGTTTCCCTATGGCTTGACCATAGGGTCTGCACTTATAATGATGACGTTACGTATGATCAAATATTTTGAAATGGTTTGAAATTAAATGTTATCCGTTATTATTCTAGCAGCTGGCAACAGCAAACGCATGAATTCAAAGTTACCAAAAGTTCTTCATCCATTAGGTGGCTTGCCAATAATTCAGCATGTGTTGAAATCAACAAACGAATTAAACGCACATCAAACTATTTTGGTAACATCTCCTACTCTTCAAGCTCATCCACTTTTTAATAATTATACAACGATTGTTCAAGCTGAACCGAAAGGTTCGGGCCATGCTGTTCAAACAGCTTTAAGTGCTCTTGATAAGAATGTTCAAGATGTCATTATTCTTTGTGGTGATATACCTTTAATTAATTCAAGTACATTGCAAACTTTAAAAGCTAGTACTGCTGATTTGACTTTGATTGGTATGAAATTAAATAAAACTGAACATGCTTACGGTTTAGTTGTTCAGGGTACAAATGCAAAACCAAGCAGAATTGTTGAATTCAAAGATGCGACATCTGAGGAGCGCAAACTTCCCTTTGGTAACGCAGGTGTTTATAAAATTAAAGTTGCATTGCTCCAAGAATTGCTACCAAAACTAAACAATAACAATGCAGCAGGCGAATATTATTTAACTGATTTAATTGGATTGGCTTATCAGGGTAATTACAAAATCGAAATGCTAGAAGGTAATGAAGAAGAATTCCAAGGTATTAATAATCGTGTTGAATTAGCCGAAGCCGAATCGGTTTTGCAAAATCGTTGGCGTTTAGAAATGATGCAAGCTGGAGTTACGTTGGTTCAACCTGAGACAGTTTTTTTATCGCATGACACAAAAATTGGCAAAGATTCTAGAGTTGGGCCTTTTGTGACATTTGGACTTGGCGTTCAATTAGGGGAAAATGTGACGATTCTTTCTTTTTGTCACTTGGAAAATACCACTATCGAAGAGAGTGTGTCTGTTGGTCCCTTTGCTCATTTGCGTGGTAATACGATTCTGGAATCTGGTTCAAGCATCGGGAATTTTGTAGAAATAAAAGGCTCTAAGATAGGCCGGAAAGCTAAAGCGAAGCATTTATCCTACATTGGCGATGCAGAGGTTGGCGATAAAGCGAACATTGGTGCTGGAACGGTCACTTGTAATTACAATGGCTTTGTTAAATCAAAAACGGTTATTGGTGCAGGTGCCATGATTGGCGCTAATACATCATTAGTTGCACCGGTTACAATTGGTGAAGGTGGGGTTGTTGCTGCCGGCAGTACAGTGACGGAATCTGTTCCTGCCGACGCGCTGGTTGTGGCTCGTTCAAAGCAAACTACTAAGCCTAATTGGGCTATAAAATTTCGAGAAAAAAATAAAAAATAGCTTTTAAGCAGGTTCTCTGATTGCTGCAGTGCTCAATGTAGCACGTACTTTATCTCTCTCAGCAAAACGAGCAAGATCTTCTTCTCTTTCTTTTGCAAGCTTTCCAAGTTCTGATCCTAATGTATGAAGAGCAATTCCTGATGTTCCAAGCCCTATACCAATATTTGTTAAATAATCATTATTTGTATTGTGTCCATATGTGTACACAATACCACCCGAAATTGCTAAGGGTAAACCAAGCAAACTGCAACATGTTCCTGCAAAATTATAGATTTCAGCTGAAATTTGAGTGCAACTTCTAAAACTAGCATCCTTTGCAAGAAAGGAGTCGGCATTTGAACGATTTTCAGCAGGTGTTAAAGGCCCAACAATTTGTTTACGAGCCATTTCTATTTCAGCAGCATTTCTTATTCCTCTAATTTCTACTTTTTCTCCTATTCTATCTATTAGAGCTCCAGCAGCTGCAATCGTTCCTCCTCCCATAGCAAGAGCAGGATTGCTGGAAGTTGAAGCCTCAAAAGCTAACCCTGTTCCTACAGCCATTAGTGGTTTGCCAAAAATTCTAAATGCTCTTCCCAACCAAACTTGATAAATAGGGGATTTTGGAGAGTCTGTTTCTTCGGCAACTTGTTCCGCTACAGAAGGAGCAGAAACTTCTAAATCTACAGGAATTGGTCTTGGTTCAATTGCAGAATGATCTTCTCTATCATCAATAGTTACCGCTGTAGCGTCAGTGCTGCGAGGCGTAGGTGGTGGTAATGTTGCAAATGATCCAGGAGTGGTCATTTCTATCCCTTGAAGATCTAAAGGTTCTTCTGTAAATGCTTGGCATTGGTTAGATGATACTAAAACAAACAACGAAATTGTAAAAAACGACAAATATTTCATGCCTACCAATCCTTATACGAATGTCTTTGTAAAGAATTAGATAAGTATAATTAGTTAATAATGTGTTAATTTGGAATAGTTACGGCAGTATGATTACTATTTGCCTCTTCTATTGCAGCCATTCTTTTCAACTGCGCAGCTTTTTTCTCAGCTCTGGCAGCAAAAAAATCTCTTAGTTCCCACATAGATCCGCCAGCAGCAGAAAAGCAGGCTCCTAAAATCGGATAACCGACGCATTGCGAGAGCACAAATCCTGTAGCAGAAACGGGCAGCGCAAAAAATGCGCAAGTCCTGCTCGTCAAATCATCAAAGTATGCAGCACAACCAATGATCTTTTCGCATCCAAGCTCTTCATAAAATCTGTCACTTAAAGCCTGCACTTCTTCTTTTGAGAGTCCAACATCTGTAATTTTTTTAACTCTTCCATCAAGATGAGCTTCAAATTCAGCTGCACGGCGCTCAGCATTCGTAGTAAATACATTTCCTCCGCTTTTCAAGAACAAACCTACCGTTAACATTATTCCACTGGCCTTCGTAACGTTTTGTAAATCACTTAAAGCCAGCACTGCGCCCGCAGCTGCGGTCATTGTTCCCAAAACTTCACCAGCACCTCCAAATCCTCTTGTCCAACAAAGCAGATGCTCTTTCCACGTAATTTTGGGCTTATTTTCGTCTTCCAGAGGTATTGTAACCGCTGTAGAAGCTGCTTGAAGTGCGAGGTGTGGAGCTGGTTCTGGGCCAACAGCAGTGGGCTCGTGATCTTCTGCATAGGAACATTGAATTGACAAAAAAATCAATCCCAAAAATAGAAATTTTTTCATGACACAAGCTCTTTGGCTTTAAATGACCTTCACTGATAAAAATACCTGCAAAAACGTTAATAAATTGTTTAGGCAAGAGAGAATTTGCGATTCTCTTTACCTTGCACTCTCGAGATCAAGGTTTTATCCTTAAGGAAATTTTATAGGATAATGAGTCCCTCGATTTGACCTTCTTTAAAAACTGGCATCCTCTCGGCAAAAAAATGGCCATCCTTATTGTGTTAAAGGTGGCTTTTCTCTGGTGTCTTTTTCATTTTGCACCCGTTAAAAAAATACGTGTTAACCCTCAACTATTGGAACAAACTTTGTTCCAGATCACAGGAAAATAAAATGTTAGATTTTGATGTTGTCCAGCTTTCACGTTTGCAGTTTGGCTTAACAGCCATGTATCACTTTTTATTTGTGCCATTGACGCTGGGTTTATCCTTGCTTTTGGCCATCATGGAAAGTGTTTATGTGATGACAGGCCGAGCGATTTGGAAAAGGATGACTAAATTTTGGGGAATTTTATTTGGTATTAACTTTGCCATGGGAGTTGCAACAGGAATTACTCTTGAATTTCAGTTTGGTACAAACTGGGCTTATTATTCCCATTATGTTGGTGACATTTTTGGATCATTGCTTGCTATTGAAGGATTGATGGCGTTCTTTTTAGAAGCAACCTTTATCGGGCTTTTCTTTTTTGGTTGGGATAAATTATCGAAGGTTGGACACTTAACTGCGACTTGGATGGTGGCAATAGGCAGTAATTTTTCAGCACTTTGGATTTTAATTGCCAATGGTTGGATGCAAAATCCAGTGGGAGCGACTTTTAATCCTGACACCATGAGGATGGAGTTGACTTCATTCTATGAGATTTTCTTTAACCCTGTGGCACAAAGTAAAGTTGTTCATACTGTAAGTGCAGGTTATGTAACGGGTGCTGTTTTTGTTTTTGCAGTAAGCGCTTATTATCTTTTAAAGGGAAGACATATTGAGTTTGCTAAACGGTCGATGACTGTTGCAGCTAGTTTTGGTTTAGCCGCTGCTTTATCTGTTGTTGTATTGGGAGATGAAAGCGGATATACAGCTTCGCAAAACCAAAAGATGAAATTGGCTGCAATTGAAGCTATGTGGGAAACAGAGCCTGCTCCTGCTGGGTTTTGTGTTTTTGGATTTCCTGATATGAATCATCATAAAACCCATTTTGAGGTTAAAGTGCCATGGGTTTTGGGATTGATTGCGACTCGGTCTTTAGATCAACAAATTCCTGGAATTTTGGATCTTGTCAAAGATGCAGAAGGGCGAATTCAAAATGGTTTAATTGCTTATCAAGCTTTGAAGGATTTAAAAACAAATAAAAATAATCAACAGGCAAGGCAGCTATATAAAATACATTCAAAAGATTTGGGCTATGCTTTGCTTTTGAAGCGTTATCATGAACCTATTCTTGGCGCTAACATAGAACAAATCAAACAAGCTGCTACTTCTACTATTCCTAATGTTCCGTGGCTTTTTTGGTCATTTAGAATTATGGTCGGAATCGGCTTATTTTTTATAGCTTTTTTTGGAATAGCATTTTATTTATCAGCCAAACGGCGTTTAGATGCGCACCCTATGTTTTTAAAACTAGCTGTTATGATTTTGCCTTTACCGTGGATTGCGGCTGAGCTTGGATGGTTTGTTGCTGAACATGGTCGTCAACCGTGGGCTATTGAAGGGGTGTTGCCAACTTTTTGTGCAGCATCAGCTTTAGATGTCGGGCCTGTTTGGTTTACGCTGATTGGGTTTGTTGTGTTCTATACAACTCTCGCTATTGTTGATGTGTTTTTAATGCAGAAGTACATCAAATTAGGACCTGTTAAGACGCTTTTAAAAGGGTAACTTAAAATTATCTAGAGAGACTCTAGATCCTTGGCGAATCTATAAAAGAAAAGGGGTATGGAGTTACTGTTGCAAGATTAACTAATTCGTTGAGATATTTTGGTTTGAGCGGATAATTTTTCAAAATTTAAAACAATCCCTGCCATTACAAATAACAGCATATTATCATTCAAATCACCTGATTTAAGTGCATTGATAATTGCAAAAAAGAACAAACAAAGAGGAGTCATATACAAAGAGTTCGTTAGATTTTTGTAAGGAATCTTTCCTAATATTGTAAAAGCAAACAAAACCCCGAGAACACCACCAATTGCTCCTGTTTCTGATAATACTTCTAAAACAATATTATGTGGATGTTGCCAAGGTAAACTTCCTATATCATAGTGATTTTTCCATCCTCCAAACCCTACTCCTATTATTGGGTGGCTTAAAAATGCATTGATAGCCGAATGATAATAACCTATTCGCCAATTTATTGGATCATCTAGTTCTGGAGTTGTTATAAATGCATATGTACGAGCTATAAAATGATCAGTTTTGGCTGTAAACATCCATTTCAGTAACCAATAACTTAAAATACAAACAAGAATAAGGTGTAGAAAATGTTGGAGATATAGTTGGCGATTTGAAACTTGCAAAAATCCATAGATATAAATAGCAATTAAAACCAAAAAAACAGCAATAACAGGCCCTCTGCCACCCAGATTTAATTGGATATAAAAGAAAGTTCCACATAAGAGTATAAGAAGCCAATAATAAATCCTTATGTCAGACACAGACTTATACTGAAGATTTCTCGAAGATAAAGATCCTTGTAATAAATCTAATGACCAAACTACTAATATAATAAATCCACATCCCAAAGTTTGTCCCGTCACCAAATAGTTATTACCTAAAACATCAACAATCGAACCATGAGCATAGTAAAATATTCTGTAAGCCTCTAAGTGAACAAAAATTGAAAAAACAAGGACAACCACTAAAAAGCGTTTAAGCCTTTGAATGTTTGTTCCGATAACTGTGTATCCCATAAAGAAAGTAGGTAATGTGTAAACAACAAAACAAAGGGTTTTACTAATTGTATAAGAAGATTTTGGCGCCCAAAATGCACTAACGACGCACCAAATGCTGAATAAAATAAAGGGTAAAGTTTCTTTTGTAAACAAAGGTTCATGGGATTTGTATTTTATGCATAAAGCCCAAGGAATTAGAATTCCAATTAAAACTAATGTAATATCTGGATTTAGAAAAATTGGATGAGCATTTTTGTATTGATAAGAAAAAAGAAACAGCACAAATGCTGTTTCAAATGAAAATATGTTTTTAAGAAATAATGAAATACTCGGTTTCATAAAAAAAGTATAACATATAAAAAGGGGGCTGTTAGCCCCCCTCTTAAAAATTTAGGATACAAATCCATTTTTACGTAAGTGTTCTGCTAGCTCATCTAACCATTTTTGAACTGTAGCAAATGCAGATGCTTTTCTACCTTCTTCAGTCTTGATTCTAGCATAAGTTTCTGACTCTGATGTTCCAGTTTCTAGGCCAGCTATATCGACAGGTTTTCTTGCCATTAATGACGCTAATCTTACATCAGCTGCTCTTTGCGCGTTTTCTGCAGCAGAAACAGCAAGCTTAGCATCATTCACAAAAGTTGGGAAAGCAGCCAAAAAGTCATTAACCTGAGCTTGTACTGCAGCTGCATCAGTACCAACAATTCCTGTTAGTTGTTCTCTAACATAAGCTAGATTTGATATTGGAGAAGCCGCTTTTAAAAACCTTTCCAAGCCGCTTAAATCTAAATAAAGCTGACCAAGTCTTACACCTACAGTGAAATTAGCTAAAGATTCATCACCTAACTGGTCTCTTGTTTTGTCTCTACCAAAGCGAGGTTGATGATACGCATATCCATATCCTGATGGTTGCATTCCAGTTCCTGGTGCATCAAAAGCAGCCTTATAAACGACTTCCTTTGGCAACATTGTATGAACTAAACCATCTACAACCTTCAACACTCTTGGAGCCCTGTCGCAAAACGCTGCTGTTCTCTCTTCGGTTGCAATTCTATCAGCCAAATTTGCAAGTCTTGCATGGCCAGCTTTTGCCATGGCACTTTCTAAATCTGCTGCACGCTTTAATCTTAAGAACTCCACAGCACGAGTTTCGTCTACCACACCAATAATGCTACCAGTATCTGACACAATGCCGGGAAAGGCTGTATCGAGTGCTGATCTTGCAGGTGTACCCGAAGCACCGGAAGTTTCTAAAAGGCCTATCTCTCTCTTGGCTGTACTAATATTTGTTCTAGCTGCTGTTGCAATTTCTTCAAATGCTTCATCTGTAAATGTTCTAGCTAATCTCACATCTAGTCTTGGACTTGAAGGAGATGCAGTTCCTCTATCTCCAGCCCCACCTGCAGCAACATCTGTAGCAAAAGTAGCTGATGTGTTCAAAAGCATTATGCTTAATACTAATGCAGGAATTCTTGTGACTATTTTTTTCATTCTTCATCATCCTTTATAATTGTAAAAAATTTCTCACAATACTTATATACACTTAAAAAATGGAATTACAACTATATTTTTATATTAGTGTAAATCTTAGTAGTTTTTCATCAATTTAAATATTAAAAAGCCATGTTATGGAACATAAATAGGAACCTACTTATGCTTCTTGATGAGATAGCTTTTATTAAAGAAAAACTGAAACGGGGATTGAAAACAGAGATTTTCAAGTGCAATGAGTATAGTCAAAATTATTAGTAAAATTTTAATAAAAATCGATTTTACTGGTTATGCCGAAAAATTTACCAGAGAGGATTTCCAAATGACATTGAAGAAAATATTATTTGCTGGCGTAACAGCACTAGTATTATCGAATGTTGGGTTTGCAGCAGCAGCTGGTGTAGCCGGAGACAGAGAAGTCCTGACAGAAAGTAAGGCTCAAACCAAGGCTTTGAAAGAGCATTCACCTAATACTGGACTAACTTCTGTTGAAGCTTGGTTTACAAAAATGGGGGCACTCAAAAGAAAAACAGGAAATGAGCTTTTAGTCGTTCATAACAACTTAGAAAAAGCCTTAAAGGCTTTTGCACAATTCAAAGCAAAAGAAATTGGAATTGCATGTGCAGGTGAAGAAACTGAGTTAGCAGGTACGATTGATGAAGCATTTGATACGTTAGTTAGAGCATCAATGGCTTCAATTTTTGCTGGTGATCCAAGAGGATCAACTATTTATATTTTGTGTGCTGATTATTTAACAAAAAAAGGTAAGCCCGATGCTTTTGCTGTTTTATATAAAAAGCTAACTGATGCAGCTAATGCGTTTTTGGATAGTACACCTGGTATTGATGACAGTGCTAGAGCGTTTACTCAAACTATGTTATCTGAACATAATGACGATATGGCTGGAAAAGATACTGATCATAGACTTTTACACATGGCTCTTAAGGGGAGCACAATTGCTGGTTCTTATCTTTGGAAAACAGTAACATGGGGGCCAGAGTGGTTTTCTTCTTGGAGTATGTTTGGTGACTATCAAAGAAATTTGATTATTGATTTGAGTGCGCAAGGATGCGCAGATTTTCAAGGATTATATGCAAGCTCCATATTTAAAGATACAACATTGCCGTTAGCTGATAGAAGAGCAAGATTACAAGAGTTAAAAGAAAAAGGTTACATCCCAGCTGTTAGTTACTTAGCTGCTCTTTATCTTGCTGAAATGGATGCAGAACCTTCAAAAATGGATGATGAGAAAAGCTGGGAAACATTGTTAGATTTGTCGAATAAAAGTATTTACGCACGTGAGACAATGGCCAATATATTAACAGGAGCAGGTGATCCTGTTACGGGTAAACAAAGAATGGCAACACCTGCCTTTTTGAATGTAATGAGAGCTGCTGCAAGTCAACCTGAAACAGCGACCCCTTATCAGGTATTATTAGCCTTAGCACAATCACGCAACCAAGATGAGTGGTATCAAATGGCAGCTCTTAGAATTTTCCTTGGAGAAGATGAATGGAAAGATGCAACACCTGAAGCTAGATGGGCAATATTAGAAGCATTACAGAGTGAAAATCCTTCGGTTGGGAATCTGATGGTTACAGCTTTAAATTCGACTGATTTTAAAATGAGTATGGGATGGTCGACTAAGACTCCAGATGAACGGAGAATAAAACTAGGTGAACTTATTAATGTATACCAAAACGTTCAAGCAAGAGAATTGTTTCTGCAAGCAATGATCGGGAGCCTTAATGGAGCACCTTATAAATTTGTACCCGGTCATTTAGGCATAAGAGATTTTGCTCCAACAATTAATAGTGATGTGCTTCTTTTATCAGATAAAGTTCCTGCGATAGAGCCAGGTGGGTCTATTATTGCAAGTGATGTTATTGCGCCACGTCTGGGCTTAATTTTACAAATTGCCACAGAAGGAGCTTCAAAATCAGCTCAACAATTCTTATTACCAAAGCCAGGAAATTTTGGAGGGCTTGCTTGGTGGTTTGCTAGAAAACAAGTTGAAGCTGATGGTGTGATGAGATCTTTTGAAGATGCTAGGACAAGGGCTTTAGTCTATATGAGAGAAAATGCTACTACTCCACCAACACAAGGGATTTTTGCAGCCGGAGCTAGCAGTATGGGTACTGCCGAAACATCAATGAAACTAGGGCTTTATACAGACCTGTCAAAAAGAGTGTCCGAATCACCACTAATGGTTGATTGGTCATTTATTTTTAATATTGCTAATGTTTTGAACTTAGCTAACGATGGCAAAGCAACACGCTATGGCATAGGGCCAGATTTTCGTTAAGCTGTAATATTTTGCGGATTTGAAGGAAAAGAGAATGGCGCGCCCGAGAAGAGTCGAACTCCTAACCTTCAGATCCGTACATTTATGCACGACTCAATATTGATCTTGTAAGAGAATCAATGGGGGAAAGCAACAAGTGCGATGTTTGCGATGGTAAAGTAAGTCATATTCTTGATGTATCCTCGCTTTTTAAAATTGTTAATTGGGTATCTCTTCCAATGGCATTAATCGTTCAAGTTGTTCTGCCGATAAAAGGGTAAGATACCCGATTACTCATTCATTGTACTTTGCGCAGCTGAGGGCTTAAGTTTTTCTAATTCAGTTTTTATATATTCTAGTTTATTACTACTTATTTGCAAGCCCACCATAAATGCTTCTAGAAATAATTTTCTAGCAGAAGGATCCTCATCACCATATTTTCTAAAAATTGCTGTTACAACATCTGATATTTCTTTATCAGCACCTCCAGGAATCAAGAGATTTATAGATTCAATAACCTCCTCTGGCAATGGATTAGCTGTCTCAAAGCAAGGCTTAGAAAGGTCTTGAACAAGGTCACTACTTGTTCTCTCCATTCTGTTATTATTCTCATCATTCTCATCGTTAGATGATGTGCGAGGCAACCCCGGGCCATTTCCTCTAAAATTTCCCATCCTTTTTAGAGCTCTTTCACCCTGTTCGTTTTGAGCAGGATCAGGTGAGTCTGGTGCATCAAGGGCGACTGCTGGTATATTTATGCTGATAATCAAACTTAAAAAAACGAAACCATAAATTTTTTTCATAACATACTCAATTTATAAAACATTAAACCTCTATAAACCTATTGCATAATAGGTGGGTGCTTGTTGTCAAGCTTATGTTGTAAATATACGTAATTTTATTTTCTCAAGGCTATCTCTGCCTCAATAAGCGCTACCTGTTCTCGGGTTATTACAGCCATATTTTCTGGAATCAATAGACGCTTATCTCTCATTTCGCTAAGTTCTCCATTGGGATTTCTTTCAGATAAACGTGTTTTATTAGTTAACTTTAACAATAGCGCTCTTCTTTGATCTGCAGAAAATTTAGATTCTGGATATCCAAAAAGTTCTGTAAGTTTAGTAACTGCATTCGGATTGCATAATGGTTAAGTAATTGCTGTCAAGTTAGTTTTGTGAAAAAGTAATGGATACAAAAAGGGCACCAGGCATTTACCCAGCACCCTTTTGTTTTTCATATGGATGATGCGCAGCTTTTAGTTTCTGTCACCATTCATATCTTATTTGCCCTCTTCTGCTGGGTCATCATTTGTGGTTGGCGGCTTTGCAGCTCTATTAGAACCATCTGCTGCTTTTCCGTCAGCGTCTTCCTCATCTTCTTCTTCCTCGCCATCACTTGTAGCGGTTGAAGCGCTAGGTTTATGTGCGGCAAGCAGTTTTTGCAAATAGTCTGACTGTTCAGCTTGTGTTGTCTTAGCTTTCAAAGCTGCAGCCAAAGCTTCTAGAGTGCAACCATCTTGTTTTGCAGTAGGATCTAAGGTATCAAAAAATTCCAACAAAGAAGCAAGTCTTTTTTGGTTATCATCTAATGCATCAACGCTTGCCCTATCTTCTCCACCTACAACTAATAGCCCAAGTAAAGTTTTTTCAGTTACAGCATCTTCCGCATCATCGCCTGTTGCTGTCTCGGAGGGTGTGCTTCTTCCTGTTAGAGCTCTATCTTCTTTATCATCACCAGGAAAAGTAGGTCTAGCATCTGGCTGGGGTGACATCAAAGGATGAAAAGCAGCTGAGGATGAAGGAGGGAAACTAGAACCACCAACGATAGGTTCCCTATCGTCATTTTCCGCTGCACAAACCAAACTGGCGCTAGCCAATAAACCTATAAGAACCAAACTATAAACTTTCTTCATCATTTCTCCGCAATTAAAGTTTAATTTTAATAAAATTATTGCAGTATGTTTTGGTGCTTGCTGTCAAGTAGGATTTTATGGAAAGAGAAATTATTAGATTAACGCAGTCTGCAAGTTTTCACTTCACCCCTTTAAGTTTTCTTTGGGCTTGACTGGAGAACGCAGAATCCTATGGTAAAGCCATAGAAAAACTCGATACTGGATACCCTTTTAAAATATAGCAGAAGCAAGATAAAATAAGTACGAATGGCGAGCAACGGAGTTGTGTGGCCAGAAAAAGTGATACAGATGAAACTAAATCCCAAATTTAATTCAACAATACTGTCATCCTCGCACTTGTTGCGAGGATCTAGAGATTCTCGGAACGAGTCCGAGAATGACGACATTACAAATGTTTGTTTTAATTTGAAAAATGATACTATTACTAGATGGCCACCGCCCCTTTGGGCTTGTGACGGCATTTCGTTTAGTTAGAATTAATTCAAGATGTGCTCAGATACTTTTGGCTTGCCTGCTCGCCGAAGCACCTGTCTATCATAACTATAAAAGGGGGTACCATAGGATCTTTAACAGCTAGTTATGAGCAGTATCTTTATTTTTTCCACCAGCATTATCTTCTCTTGTTATTTGACTGGAAGTTGCAGGATTAAGATCTGGAAAGTCTTCACTAAAAGGATCATCGACTGGGCCATCACGAGGAATACTAGGAACCAAAATGTTTTCAAAAAATTCATCACCTGAATCATTCACTTCAGGTGCTGACGATACAGATGGTGCTGAGTTTGTGCTTGATAATAAGCTTAAAAAAAGAATCAAAAGATAGATTTTCTGCATTGATTCATCCATAAAAATTAATTTACGCAATTATATTGGACGATAATTTCTAATTTGTGTCAAGATATAGATTAAAATTATTTAAGAAACCTTATCTGTTTCTTTTCCAAGTTGTATATATGCCGATCAAAACGGCAACAACAAGCAAGCCACTAAAAAAATATTTTTGAATGGTTTCAAAATTTTCAATGATGCTGATCATGACATCACCTAATAAATAGCCACTGATACAGCTGACAAGTGTCCAAATAATTGCTGATAAAATATTTAAAGGGATATAGCGTTTGGGGGATATTCCAGCTGCGCCAATGACAATAGCACTTGTGATTCGAATACCATAGATAAAACGTGAGACAATGATGAACCAAACATCATATTTATGTAAAAGAGAAAAAGCTTTCTCGGATGATTTACTTAATTTAGGAAAGCGTTCAAAAATTGTGGGGCCATAAACTCTCCCCAGTGCGTACAAGGCTTGATCGGCAATTAACGTGCCAAAGAATGCAATAATCATTATTTTGTAAAGGGAAAGATAACCCGCAAACGCCATGGAACTTGCTGTTAAGATTACGGACTCACCTTCAATTAAAGAACCAAAAAATACTGCCCAGTATCCCCATTCTTGTACAAAGGCAATAAATTGTTCCAATGCTTTATCCTGATTTTTGGCGTTTCCATCTGAAGAGAATAGCAAAGATTGAACCAAACAACAACGTCCAAGGCACCAGCCATAAAGGAATTGTATGTAATTTTAAAGAAGGTTGTCTTACTATACTTTCTCCATATTGTGCTATGAAATTTTGGATGATTATTTCTTCAGATTTTCCTGATTCGAGCGACTTTAGAATTTCTTGTTTCATAAAGATTGCTTGATCACTTTGTGAATCCTCAAGTGTTTGCCCGCTGCATACCGGGCAAATGATTTTCTTATAAATTGAAAGTGCAGTTTGGTGGATATCAGATGCATAAGAGGTATTTGCTAAAAGCATTGCTAAAAAACAAATTGTTATTTTAGAAAAACGGTTAATGACTCCTAAAATTCCACCTATAACCATTAGAATAACGCCAATCCATAAGAAATTTATAAAGGGTTTGTAATAAATTTTAAGCTCTATCGTCTCATTTAAATCATCAATAAGTGCCGTATAGATATGTGAAAAGAAAGTGGAATAAATTGCTGTTTCATTGTGAATAATTTTTTGTGTTTCGTAATACCGTTTTTCAGGAATTAGCTGTGTTACAATTTTTCCAGATTGAGAAAGATTTAAAATAGCTTGATGCGCCTTATAATTGGGGCCCTCTTTTGTTTGCAAGTTTTCAAATGTAACTTGGTAATTTGCAATGTTGAATGACTCGCCTTTTTTAAGAAAAATGTGCTGCTCTATTTCTCCATAAACTGCACACACCATACCAAGAACACATAAGCCTAAGCCAAAATGTGCCAAAATCATGGATAAAATTTTTAAGTTAATTAAATGTGACTTAAGATAAAGAATGCTGCTTGCCATCAGCCAAATAGATAACCCTGTGGCAGAAAATGTAAGAAGTGAAGGAGTAGGTAATACCCACCAACACAATAGAATCGATAGAATTGCAATACTGAAAACAGGTAAAAGTTTTTCAAAAATAGGTAACAAGGAACGTTTTTCATAACCCATCCAAATAGCTATTCCCATCAATCCTAATAACGGCAACATTGTTGGTATAAAAGTTGTCTGAAAATAAGGAGTGCCAATTGTAATACTTTGCCCAAAATAAGAGAGGATTAGAGGATATAGAATGGCTAAAAGAATTGTTGCTGCCCCACAAAGCAAAAACACGTTGTTCAGAACAATCATACCAGGACGTGACCAAGGAGAAGAAATGAAGCGTGTTTGAAAAGTAGACCATCTCCACATCCATAAAATTATTGATGGCAGAGTAAATGTACCTAAAAGAATGAGCAATAACACACCTCGTTCAGGATCAACGGCAAAGCTGTGGACTGAAGTTAAAAGACCAGAGCGGACAAAAAACAAAGAAAATAGACACAAAGAAAAAGTGAGAATGCCTAGTAACAGAGAAGTTCGAATCAATATTTGTTGCTTCTCTGTACAAATAATGCTGTGCAAAAAAGCGGTTGCTGTAAGCCAAGGAAGAAGGGCAGCGTTTTCAACTGGATCCCAAAACCAAAATCCACCCCATCCCAATTCATAATAAGCCCAAAAACTCCCCAAAGCTAAACCTGCCGTCATAAAACTCCAAGCGTTAAGCATCGTAAAACGAAGAATTTGAGTATGGCTGTTTGTTAGACTTCCTTGAAGTAAAGCAACGATACTAAGCGCAAATGGCACGCTACAACCAACATAACCTATATAGAGAATCGGTGGATGAATAGCCAAGCTTGGATCTTGTAACAGTGGGTTAAGATCATTCCCCTCTAATAAAGGTGTTTCTAAAGTGGCAAAAGGGTCGCTAGCAATAAGGATAAAAATAAGAAATCCCAAAGTTATTGAAGTTAAAATACGAACACTAGGTTCTTTAAGATTCTTAGGAAGAAAGTGGGAAGAAACACTTGTGTAAAAACCTAAGATTAACACCCAAAGTAACATCGATCCTTCATGATTGCCCCAGACACCGCTGATTTTGTAGAGAAGGGGTTTCGATGTATGAGAGTGCTGCACAACATTTAGGTATGAAAAATCCGATGTCATATGGGCCCACATCAGGATTCCAAAGGATGTTGCTATCCAAAGAAAAATAACATGAGATATTATAGGTCTAAATTTTTTTGTGAGAATAGGGATTATACAAAGAAATGAGGCTATCGACAGGCAGGCTTGACCGAATAAGGCAGAGGTCATATCGAAAGATCCGCTCTTGTTATTTTCATGAAGGCGGGAACCATGTGTCCGTCATTGCGAGGAACGTAGTGACGTGGCAATCTAGAAAGAATGCAACTGGATCGCCACAGCCCTTTGGGCTTCGCGATGACGATAGCTTTCGTTGATGAGCTTTTTACAGTTTCACCCTGCCATAAATTTCTCTCTTTTAATTTATCAGCAACTTCTTTAGGCATATAGTTTTCATCATGTTTGGCTAAGATTCGTGATGCTTTAAAAATACCGTTGGCTTCAAAATTTCCTTCAGCGACAACGCCTTGATCTTCACGGAAAAGATCAGGGACAACTCCTTGATAAATGACATGAATTGAATGCTTGTAGTCGGTAATTTTAAAAGTAATCGTATCTTTGTCTTTAATCAGACTTTGCTTTTCAACCTTACCTCCTAAACGAATCATTTTAGAGCCAGAGTATTCTTTTTGTTTTTCGATCCATTCACTGGGGGTTAGAAAAAAGACCACGTTTTCTTTAAGTGCGCCCAGAATAATGAGCGCAACACCTGCTGTACACATTAAAAGAGCGATGATATACCAGCTACGTTGTTGTGCTTTTGGTTTCATTTATTTGTGTTATCTTTCTCCTGGATCCCCGCCTGCGCGGGGATGACAATGTAGCAGTTTGGATGTGACGATAAATGAGGATTTGAAAGCTGTCATCCCCGCGCAGGCGGGGATCCAGTTAAAATAATGATTCATACAAATCATTCCATGCGGGGTTCTTTTCTTCAATAATACGAATTCTCCATGCTCTATTCCAATTCTTAATATGTTTTTCTCTTTTGATTGCTTCTTCAATAGAGTCAAACACTTCAAAATAAACCAATTTATGAACGTCATATTTCTTTGTAAAACCATCCGCTATTTTATTTTTATGTTCATAAATACGTCTAATTAAATCATTTGTAACGCCAGTATATAAAGTTCCATTTTTTTGGGAACAAATAATATAAACATAGTATCCAGGCATCTAATTTCCTGGATCCCTGTCAGAGCTGGGATGACGTAGAGGAGATTCTGCTTTTGTTCTTTTTCTCTTCTCACGTTTTTTTCTTCTTTTTTCCAAGATTCTATCTCGATGAAATAACCCTAATTCGGGATTGGAAACGCCTTTTTTTGTTCTTGAAGGTCTATCAGGATGAATTAAACGCTTATCTTTTTCAGAGACATTTTTTCTTTTTTTGCTCACCTCTTCTTCAAGTGAGAAAGCAATTGAGCAAGTGATTGAATCGGCTGCTTCTAACAAAACAGTAACAGGTTGTCCAAGTTGATAAACTCTCTTTGTGCGAGAACCAATATAACGATGAAGGTTTATATCAAAAATGTAATAATCTCCTGGGAGACGGCTTTTGGGGACAAATCCTTGTGCTCCATTATCATCTAGGCCAATAAAGAGTCCGGCACTACTAACACCAACGATACTTCCTTGGAAAGATTTTCCAACTTCTTTCTCTAAATAAGATGCAAGATAGCGATCCATCACTTCACGTTCAGCAGTGGCAGCAACACGTTCAGTTGCTGAAATATGGTCACCAATCATCTCTAAAACTTCTAAAGGTAGCATTGATTGGCCACCCTCACCCAACTCTAAGGCTTCTATTAAAGCACGATGGACAACCAAATCAGAGTAACGCCGAATGGGTGAGGTGAAGTGACAGTATTGGGCTAAACTTAAACCAAAATGTCCGATATTTTGAGGTGCGTAACGGGCTTGAGCTTGGGATCGTAAAACCAAATCATTGATAAGTCGCATATAGGGAGATTCAACAGAATTAGTGAGAATTTGATTAAATTGAAGTGGTGAAAAACTCTGAGCTTTAGGGACAGATATTTTAAATGACTTTAAAAGCATTCTAAGGTTTTCAACGCGTGCAGCATCTGGTGTATCATGAATTCTAAAAAGTGTTGGCCAATTTTTCACAAGTAAAGTTTTAGCAGCAGCTACGTTTGCTGCGATCATCATTTCTTCAATTAATTGGTGACTGTCTAGTCTTTCTCTTGGAACGATATTCTTAATAAATCCCCGTTCATCAAATGCAACTCGGCGTTCGGGAATGTTTAAATCTAATGTGCCGCGTTTGTGACGTGCTTTTAAAAGTGTTTTATACGCGCCATACAAAGGTTTAATGACATCTTCATAAATAGGTTTGGTAACTTCATCAAGAGTCCCATTAATGGCATTTTGTACTTGTGTATAGGTGAGTCTTGCACAAGATCTCATTAAGCCACGCTTAAATCGATGTGATTTGATCTTACCTTGATTGTCGATAATCATTTCAACAGCAAGGCAGGCTCTGTCTTCATGCGGCTTTAATGAACAAAGTTCATTGGATAAAGCTTCGGGAAGCATAGGAACAACTCGATCCGGAAAATAAACAGAATTACCTCTTAAATAGGCTTCTCTATCTAATGCATCAGCGGGTCGCACATAATAAGCAACGTCAGCAATAGCAACGATAATTCGCCATCCACCCACATTACGTGGATCCGAATCTGGTTGCGCCCATACCGCATCATCAAAATCGCGCGCATCTTCACCGTCAATGGTGACCAGAGGAATATTTCTTAAATCATTACGTTTTCCAAGAGGAGGGACATTACCACTTGATGCCAGACTTAAAGCATCTTGATTAAAGTTATAAGGGAGCCGATGCGCATAAATAGCCATCAAACTAAAAACTTTTGGATCATGAATTGAGCCTAATTTGACGTCAATATGAACCTTTCCTCCTTTTAGATGATAAAGAACAACATCTCCTTCAATGAGGTTATGCATACCATCATTTTGGTAAGATACACCTGGAAAAGAATCTTTTCTATGACAGGGGACTAATTTTCCACCACTGCGTCTTTGTTGAAAAAGACCCAGATGAAATTCCGTTTCATCTTTTCTGTAACGAAATTTTCCTTTGTCAGTTTCTTTATTGTCACTGATATTGTGTTTTTTTCTAAGCTTAGATCCATAGCCTTCTTCTTTTAATTCTGCAAGGATATGCTTAAGCAATCGACGACGCGCTCCCTTAACTCCTAAAACTTTAGCAATTTCATGTTTCGTGACTAAATGATGGCTGTTTGTGATTAGTTTTAAAACGGCTTCTTTTAGTTCTTCTTCGGTAGTGTCTTTTATAACGTCGTGGCTCATGCCAGCCTTACTGTGTCTTTAGTTGTTCAATCCCAACGTATCATACATCGGAAAAATCAACAAATGATGCACTTAATTTCTATACTCTTACATAAAAAAACTCCTTAACAAAAACTATTTTTTCAGTAAGAATCCCTTTAACAGATTCGCTTATTAAATAATATTGTGAAATTCGCTCACTTTCTAAAACCTGTTCCTCTTTTGCATTTTTGCAAAATCATAATGCCATTTGCTTGGTTTATAACATTTATAGCCTTAACGATTGGAACAATTTGGGGGCTATTTTATTCGCCGGCTGATTACCAGCAAGGCGAGATAGTTCGGATTATGTATGTTCATGTTCCAGCATCTTGGTGGGCTTTAGGTATATATTCTTTTTGTGCTTTGATTTCAATTGTTGGGTTAATCGGCCGGCTGCCTATGTGTTTTTTAATTGCCAAAGCTTTTGCTCCTATTGGTGCTGCATTTACTGTTATTAGTTTGGTAACAGGCTCTATCTGGGGAAAACCAACATGGGGAGTATGGTGGGTATGGGATGCCAGGCTTACATCCATGTTGATACTTTTGTTTCTGTATATTGGATATTTAAACTTTGCTCATAATGCACGTCAGGAGAAAACTTTATATGCTGCTTCTGTTTTCTTAATAATAGGAGCAATAAATATTCCCATCATTAAATGGTCAGTGAACTGGTGGTATACATTGCATCAACCAGCTAGCCTCATGCGATTTGATAAACCAGCCATTCATCATAGTATGTTGTGGCCTTTGTTGATTATGGCTTTAGGGTTTGGCACTTATACTTTGGCACTTGGATGTTGGCGCCTTACCACAATTATTCTTGAACGTCAGAAAGAAAGAGAAGCTTTACTGCTATGAATATCTGGAATTGTATTGTTAGTGCTTATGGAGTAACAGCCTTTTTTTTGTTTGCAATGGTCATCGTAACTTATTGGCAGAGTAAAAAGGTGAAACGTTAATTTTAGCTGGTTTTTTGAAATTTTCTTAGATATACTGAAGATGTTTTATGAAAAAGAGCATTACAAATGAGTTTTATCAGTTTTCTAAAATCTTTCTCTTTCCGAAAGGCTCGCTAGCGAGCCATAACATCCTCATTACGCATATATTTTACTTTTCCGCCCACTTTTTAAATAGAAATTTGTAATTGAGGATTAAAAAAAATGTCACGTAAAATTGGTTTTTGGTCCGTATTTGCGCTTGTTACAGGCAGCCAAATTGGATCAGGCGTATTTATGCTCCCGGCGAGCTTAGCGCCATTTGGAATATTAAGTTTATCAGGTTGGATTATATCAGGTTTTGGAGCTGTTGCTCTTGCTCTTGTTTTTGCGTCATTGTGCTCACGTTTTCCAAAAACAGGTGGCCCGCATGCTTATGTAAAAGAAGTATTTGGATCAGCAGCAGCATTTTTCACAGGTTGGACTTATTGGACAATTTCATGGGTTAGTACAACAGCTGTTATCGTTGCAACGATTGGATATTTGACACCTCTGATTGGTCATTATACATCAAATGTGTATCTTGTTCTTGAGGTGCTTCTTTTAATCACAATCACAGGTGTAAACCTTAAGGGGATAACTGCGGCAGGGCGGGCCGAATTTGTCTTAACGTTCCTTAAGTTTGTGCCATTGTTGATTCTGCCTATTGTGGCTATGTTCTATTTTGATATAGACAACTTTGTCACTGCAGAAAGTGTAAAAAGTTCTTCAACATCTCATTCTTTGGCCCAAGTCACATTGCTCACTTTATGGGGATTTATTGGCTTGGAGTCGGCAACGACTCCAGCTGGATCTGTTGAAAATCCCTCTAAAACAATTCCACGTGCCATTGTTCTGGGTACAGTTTGCGTGGCTCTTCTCTATTTTATCAATAGCATTGGTATTATGGGATTAATCCCTGGTGATATTTTGATGCATTCCAAAGCACCTTATGTTGATGTAGCACAATGTCTTTTTTCAGGTCATTGGCACTTGGTTATATCTGTAATTGCTGCTATTGCTTGTATTGGTACACTGAATGCATGGGTTTTGTCTTCTGGTCAAATTGCTTTAGGATTAGCTGAAGATAAACTTATACCTAGTATTTTTGCTGAAAAAAACGATAATGATGCCCCGCTTTGGGCGCTTTTAGCAAGTAGTGTTGGAATCGTGCCTTTATTGATTTTAACGGCTAATGATAGTTTGGCAGGGCAAATCACTTCAATCATTGATTTCTCAGTTGTGGCATTTCTATTTGTTTATTTGATTTGTGGAATCAGTTTTTTTAAATTAATGATTCAAAAAAGTGAGCTTAGCTATTTCCCATTGGCTTATGGATTAATTGCTTGTGGTTTTTGTTGTTGGGTAATTTATGAAACTCCTTTGAAGACTTTATTGATTGCAGGAATGTTTACGGTGAGTGGTTTGCCTGTTTATCTATGGAGAAGACATAAGATACAAGGTACTGATCAAGCTTTATATCAGATCTAGAGTATGTTCTATTGATTTACTGAGATAAATTCCGAGAAAACTTTATTAACAAAAGCAGAATAAGTTTCTGTAAACTATTTGTTAATATTTTTCATGTTAGCCTGACCTCAGAGTGGACGAATATGCTCCATGAGAGGTCAATGATTAAGTTATATGAAAATAAAAAGGTAATTGCTTTAAGTTTTACACTTAGCCTATTTGCAATGAATGCTGAAGCAAAAAAATCATCAGATTTTGATGATGAGCAACCTATTGTTTGCCAAAATATTAATTACCATTCAGCCTCAACGACAAACTCAAAAACAGCTATCGAAGATAGAGAAAGTAGTAAAACAGAGCAACAAATTCCAGCCTCTTTTTATGCTGGTGGTTTAAGTAAAGCAACAAGAGTTAATAGAACCAAGGTTGTTCCTACTCCCTATAGAGGCCTAACAGCTGTGTTAAAACAAGAGAAAAACGTATTATTGGATAGTACTCCAGGCGATGAAACAGATGAAACACAAACAACTTCTGAAGACGAAGAAGGAGTCTTCGAGACTATCGGATACACTCGCGAAATTCTAGGACGAGAAATAGCAACTCCTGCTGATATATTTGTCGAAGTTGGCTAAATGATAGAATTAATCTAGTCTTGTAACTATTGTTAATTCAGTATAAAACAAGTACGAATTTAGCGTCATGGCGAGCAACGAAGTTGCGTAGCCATCCAGGAAATACATGGATCACCACGCCACCTTTGGTGGCTCGTGATGACGGCGGGTTTTGTCATTTTATATTCATTCTGCTATATTGTTTCAATTTTTTTCATCTTTTTTGCAGCAATTTTAGAAAAAAACGTATTTAAAATACTTAATCATTAAAAATTAGTTAAAATTAATTAAAAAAACTTGTACACTATCTTAGGACAGTAGAAACTGCAGAAATCTAAAAGTTCTAGGAGTAGATGTGATTTTTAAAGCCAAAGCAAAAAGCCAGAGTGCTTGGCCTGAGTATGATCAAACCGATATTTATGAACAATTTCGGCCAGCTTGGTTTCACTTTACCTCTGGATCATCTGAGCAGCCTAGAGCAGCAAATGTATTTCATACACATGCACAGCATAGTGAAGAAATTGTTATGGATATTCAACCTCCTAACAGAGGACGAAAATCATCAGAAACTAGAAGAGTCTATACAGCCTCTTCGAAACTAACTGCAAAACCTATATCTTACACAAGAGACCAATCTTTTTTGGCTTTATGTAAACGCCTTTGGATTGACGAGGAGTTATTTTTTGCTATGAATAAATTATCTTTATTGGGCTTAGTTATTGGCCTTATGTTTTTGGGAACTTTATTTTTCCTAAGTGGATTCTTAATGGCTGTAAATTTATACGGAATCGGTGCTCCTAAAACAGAGGTACAACTTGCAGCCGCGCAAAGCCTTAACCCACAACATATGCCAACTCCAGGTTACACACAAGCTCAGGCACAAATGCATGCTCCTGTAGGTTTTCAAGCCAATAAAGACATCAACGCTCCGCTTAATCCTCATTATGCTTCAGTTGGTGGGGTTGCTATGGTTCCATCTCCTCGCTTACCAAGTTATGCCCATCAACATAGACATGTTGTTTCATCTCCGTCTCTCCCAACAAGAGGAATGGAAGCAGTCCAGCAACAACAAGCTCGTATTTATTCACAGCCATCACCCCAACCAACAGCTTATCCTTATCCAATGCAGCCCCAGCAGGGTGCAGTCGTTTATGCTTATCCTCCAGCGACTGTTACCCCATCAGCTTATCCAGCAGGTTATGTTGCCGCTCCACCGCCTGCTGTTATGCCAACTTCAGTTCCTTATGGATCTGGCCGCTATTAAATGTCATTGAGTCATTTAGAGATTATGAGAGAGGTAATTAAATTATCTCGTTCTCAGATGCATGCTGGATCTGGTGGCCCTTTTGGTGCGATTGTTGTCTTGGATGGCCAAGTTATTGGCAAAGGATGGAATCAAGTTACGTCGACCAATGATCCAACGGCGCATGCGGAAGTTGTTGCCATTCGTGATGCTTGTCGAAATACAAAGTCGTTCAGCTTAAAAGGCGCTATTCTTTATACAAGTTGTGAACCATGCCCAATGTGTTTAGCTGCAACTTATTGGTCAAGAATTGATAAAATCTATTACGCAAATACCCGTCAAGATGCAGCTACAATTGGCTTTGATGATGAATTTTTTTATCAAGAACTTGAAAAAGCAATTGAAGATAGAGTTGTGCCTATGGAACAAATCGAACGTGATCAAGCGTTAATTGTTTTTCAAGAATGGGAGCAAAAAGCTGATAAGATAAGGTATTGATTGCACCCAGTTAATTTTACTGCTAAATGTTTGCCAATTACCTTTTAACTACTTTCTCCTAATGATTACTCTCCCACCCCTTATCTTTGGCACACTTGTAAAACGGTATAAGCGATTCTTTGTGGATGTACTATTAGAAGACGGCACCGAAGTTACTGCTCATTGCCCCAATCCAGGAGCCATGTTGGGTGTTTTAGAACCTGGAAATCGAGTGGCTCTCACCCATAATAATAACCCAGCTCGCAAATTATCCTATACCTGGCAGCTAGTCGAGGCTGAAGGGACTTGGATTGGCATTAATACGCATTTAACCAATGAAATTGCGGGATCAGTTCTTGAGAAAAAGTTGATCCCTGAATTGACAGGTTATTCCTCCACACAACGAGAAGTAAAATATGGCGCCAATTCCCGCATTGATTTTTTGTTAACAGGTGATGATTTTCCACCTTGTTATTTAGAGGTTAAAAACGTTCACTTAAAAAGAAATGGAATAGCACAATTTCCAGACTGTGTCACCGCTAGAGGGGCTAAACATATGGCCGAGCTTGCCCTGATGCGTCAACAAGGGATGCGCTGTATGGTTTTATATATTGTGCAGCGAAGTGATGTTAAAGAATTTGCCTTGGCGGCTGACATTGATCCAGCTTATGCCAAGGCATCTGAGCTTGCCAAGGACAGCGGTGTTGAGATGCTGGCCTTGGGATGTGAGTTTGATATGATTAATACTCAATCTCTTCTGTCAGTTTCCGCATTGCAACTGCGATAGCAATATCACTTACGCCATGATCACCATACTCAGTTGTTGATACTAGATGAGTTGCCAAAGCTTCTAGTGGGCCTTTAGCTTCAGGAGTTAAAGGTAAAACAAATGTTGAGCGCCAAGGAAGAATATCTCTTTGGTTTTTCAAATATTCAGTGATTTCTACCCTTAAACTATCTGGTGTAATAGCCCCAGTAGATATAGCAGTTTTCAAGGCAGCTTTCGCCTCTTTGTCGTCTGTAATGCCAGAATGTTTTTTTGCAATAGTTGTAATAACTGAGTTAACTGGGCCATCAATATAAATATCAAGGACATGACTGTCTCTACGTTCCCCATCTTTTAGACGCAAAAACTCGAGGGTTTCTAATACCCCTGCTAAAGGATGTGTGAGGTGAATTAAAGTTACTAAATAGTTCGGAACTACACGTATTTTAACATCGGCACTGGCTTGACTGCGCTCTTCAGGAAGTTTTTCACCAGCTTCACGCAACTTTTGTACCAACCTTACAAGAGTATTTATATTCTGTACTAAAGCTTCAGGTGTGATACTTGGATCCATAAAAGGGACAAAAATTGCAATACCACTAGCAGCATCTCCCGTTACGCCTAATCGAGCTAGAGAATCTATAATTTCAGGATACAATTTTTCGTTATAGCCATGACGTGGAAAAACGCCAACTGCACTAAACATTGTTGTCGTAAGTGAAGGATCTTGGCCATCAGGTGTCAAAGCCACTGCATGATAGCGCACACCTGCTGTTTTTCTTGCTTCGGCTGTTTCTGAATGAAACTTATGAGTGCCAAAGGGAAACATAGCTTGCATTTCTGTAGGCATTTGTGCTCTACGTTCCATTATTTGTCTCCACAACTCAGCATCCTCAGGGGTTAAAGAACGGACACCTGGTAAACTAATACTTCCATCTGGTTTACGCCAATCTTCTTCTGGCGCTGCAGCCATAGCTTGCATATAGCTTAATCCTAAAACTAATAATATTACTCTTTTGATCATTTTTTTCTCTTAAAAATTTCCTTCCATCTTTCTTATGAATATTTTTTATTAGAAAATCAATCTGTTTTTCTCTTGTTGCCTTTGATTGGGTGGATCGCTTATATTGATACGTATTCGGAACGTAGCGCAGCCTGGTAGCGCACTATTCTGGGGGGATAGGGGTCGTGGGTTCGAATCCCGCCGTTCCGACCATTTTGAAATTCAACACAATTCAATATCATTCAATAAATCAATGAAAATAAGGCTTTTATAGCCTTTGTTAGGCCGACAATGTGTGGTAGAAATCGTTGACATTCGGGGGCATCTTGGGGCATAAATGGGGGCATTAATTTTGAAACATTTAAATTGTGCCCCCAAATGCCATTAACAGACATATCCTGCAAAACCGCTAAGCCAAGTAGTAAGTCTCGCAAACTAGCAGACACAAATGGCCTTTATCTTGAAATCATGCCAAATGGAAGCAAGTACTGGCGCCTTAAATACCGTTTTGCTGGCAAAGAAAAACGTCTAGCTATTGGTGTTTATCCCGAAGTTTCGTTGAGTGAAGCCAGAGACAAACGTGAAAAAGCACGAAAACTGTTAGCGACAAACATTGACCCCTCTCAAGCAAAAAGAGAAAACAAACGACAAGCTGTCTTAAAATATGAGAACACTTTTGAAGCCATCGCCAGAGAGTGGCATGAAAACCAAAAACCTGGATGGACTCAAAGACATGCTCATTATGTAATGAAGCGTCTAGAAGCTGATGTTTTTCCTACTCTGTCCACTCGCCCTATTGCTGAAATAACAGCACCTGAATTATTGTCAACCATTCGTCTTATTGAAAAACGAGGAGCTATAGACATAGCTCATCGTGCCATACAAACGTGTGGTCAAATCTTCAGATACGCCATCGTGACAGGAAGAGCAGAACGCGATGTATCTGCCGATCTCAGAGGAGCTCTTAAGACTAGAAAAAAGGTTCATCATGCCTCTATCCAAGCAGCAGATTTGCCAGAATTTTTAGAGAAACTTGATACATACGATGGCCACTTGCAAACCAAACTGGCTTTAAAGCTGCTGTTATTAACGTTTGTCCGAACAACTGAGCTACGAGCTGCACAATGGTCAGAGATTAATCTAGATGCTGCCGAATGGCGCATACCTGCTGAACGTATGAAAATGCGCCAATTGCATATTGTGCCACTGTCGAAGCAATCTATTACTGTGCTGGAAGAATTGAAAAAAATTAATGGGCACTCCCCTTTCGTTTTCCCCAACAGTGCGAATCCTCAAAAATGCATGAGTGAAAATACTGTTCTCTACGCTCTCTATCGCATGGGTTACCATTCAAGAGCTACTGGCCATGGCTTTAGATCAACAGCCTCAACGATTCTCAATGAAACAGGTTTCCGCCCTGATGTCATTGAACGTCAACTTGCTCATTCCGAACGCAACAAAGTTAGAGCTAGCTATAACCATGCCCAGTATCTGCCAGAGCGTCGTAAGATGATGCAGTGGTGGGCGGATTATTTGGAAGCAGCGGCTGAGGGGAAAAGTAATGTGATTACGGGTAAGTTTGGGGTCGGTATGTGATTGAAATTAAAAATGAATTGATGAAAGAGCTAATTTCTAGAAGATATCCTCAAACAATATTTTCGATGAACTCTCCACGCGAACCTTTCAGCATATATGTTAACAGCACAGGCTTTTCACAAAGTACCCCATTATTGGCTCAATCAAAGGAGTATTACAACTTACTTCAAGGCATGAACCTTGAAGAGCTAACAAAGCTTAATAACGAGGAGAAAGAAAAAAAGCGATTGGAGTATGAGAAACAAGATAAGTACCTTTTCTTCAACCAACTCGATGCAAATGCTGACTTTGAATATTGGTGCAAATTTTCTGGCTGGACATTAGAACAAGCAATTGCTCTTTCTTTAGGAAAAGATCCCAAAAAAGTCAATTCCAATTCTATCAGTATTTATTTGCCTCATTCTCCCTTTGCTGCTGAATATATTAGACGACGTGAGCTTATAACACACGAGATGAGGTCTCTACTTATTGATGGTAAAATCACACCTGACCATTTCATCACTTGGGCTAAACACAACAATATTGATATTTCAAAAGAGCTCGAAGAAGTAATTTCAAATCGGCAAGAATTTGTGGATTGGAGGAAAAAATATAGCGATCTGGAAAGATTACATAATGATCTTAAAAATGCCAACGATACAAATCTCGTTTCATTGCAGCAGAAAAATAGTCATCAAAATGAACAAATCAACAAGTTAACCAAGGAAAAAGAAAGCCTTATTGCTCAGATAAAGGTGTATAAGCAAGAAAAGAGTGCGACGGCAATTAAAGAAAAACCTTTTCATCCAAGAGAGAAAGAAACGCTGCTTAAAATAATAGCAGCAATATCTGTTGATGCTTATGGTTATGATCCTACCTCAAAGAATAAGAGATACCTCAAACACCAGCTCTATATGTGATAGGAAAGGCATACGATAAAATGATTGAAACGACAGTTAAAAAGAAAACAAAACCTAATCTTTCCAACAAAACTCAAAAAGCATTTTATAACCCTATTAATGAACGAGTTAAGAGGCGTTATTATCAATATGTTGTTGAGGCAGAAGGCAAAGCTCCGTCGACACTTGACGGTATAAGAAAAGCTATTTTTCGGTTTGAAGAGTACACCAAGCTCAAAGATTTCAAAACTTTCAACAAAGATCAGGCCATCGCCTTTAAGAAGCATTTGGCTCAACTTAAAACCCAGAGAACGGGAGAAGCGTTGAGTATGTCAACATTACTAACAACCGTTAATCATTTAAAAGATTTTTTCAAATGGTTAGCATATCAACCTGGTTACAAATCACAGATTCATTTTCCTGATATTGAATATTTGAGCCTATCCGACAAGGATACTCATGCTGCAAAGGCAGTTGCAGAGAAAGACTTTCCTACCATAGAGCAAATTTGTGCAGTGTTAAAGAAGATGCCCGTGACCAATGAGGTTGAACGCAGGAATCAAGCCGTAATAGCTTTTACCCTTCAAACGGGTGTGCGTGTTAATGCCTTGATATCTCTAAAATCAAACATGTTGATCTTGGGCGTAACCTTGTAAGACAAAACCCTAAAGAAGTGAATACTAAATTTAGTAAAATCATAAAAACGTTCTTTTTCCCTGTTGGAGATGACATTAGACAAATCATCATTAATTGGATTGATTATCTGGTCAAAGAAAAACTATATGACACGAATAAGCCTTTATTTCCTCGTACAGCTCTTAAACATGATGAAAACAATGCTTTTGTTATGGGTGGCTTAGAACCCATCCACTGGACAACAACAACGCCTATACGCGAAGTATTTAAAGAGGCTTTTGAATCAGCAGGGTTGCCTTATTATAACCCCCATTCCTTTAGAAATACTCTTGCTCATTTAGGGCAAAAGATTTGTAAAACTCCAGAAGAATTTAAAGCCTGGAGCCAAAATCTCGGCCATGAAAGCCCACTTACGACATTTACAAGTTATGGAACACTGAGTTTGCAGAGGCAGGGGGAAGTTATGGAGAGGTTTGGTTTCAACTCACTTAAGAAAATATAAACTCTTTCAGCTTGGGAAGAAAGTGTTGATCATCTATGCTGTTGTCGGCATTGAAATGTATGAGGGTTTTCTGATGAATCAATTTAAGAGCACAATTCTTGCCATTACAAGGTGGCTATATATGGTCTTATTGAGATTGGAGTAGCATCAGAAAGAAGTCTAGAGCCAGTGG
>DAHVSZ010000050.1 GCA_027328625.1 Candidatus Paracaedibacteraceae bacterium
AGATGCGTGACAAGTCTAATTGTGTCAGATTTATTAGGTTTTTTCGGGAACTTGATGTTCTTTTTCTCTAAATAATGCTGCAGCTGAGGGTAAGTATCTCCAACTTTTATGAAAAACATGTTTGTGTGGAGAGAATCTTGAACTATTTCTAATTCTTCGATATTAGACAAAGAAGTGGCTAAATAGGCTGCATTTTCATGATCTTCTTTAAGTCTTGCCACATTATGCTCAAGTGCATAAATACAAGCCGCTGCCATGATGCCGGCTTGACGCATTCCTCCTCCTAAAACTTTTCTCCACCGCCTTGCTTTTTGAATGATTTTAGTGGTTCCACATAAGATAGAACCGATTGGTGCCCCTAATCCTTTTGAAAAACAAATAGAAATAGAGTCGAAATGACGACTGATTTCTCTAAGTTCAATGCCTAATTGGACGGCAGCATTAAAAACTCTGGCACCGTCAAGATGGTTTGATAGATTTTTTCTTTGGCAGAATGCTTGTACTTGTTTCAGATAATCTAAAGGCAAAACTTTTCCATTTGTCGTATTTTCAAGGCAAAGAAGTTTCGTTCTAACGTGATGATCATCAATTGGTTTAATGGCCATTTTAATTTTTTCCAAGGACAGAGTCCCATCATTTTCAAAATCGAGGGGTTGGGGTTGAACGCTTCCCAAAACGGAAGCACCACCGCCTTCCCACAAATAGGTATGAGCTGTTTGTCCAACAATATATTCATCACCACGTTCGCAATGGGCCATGATGCCAAGAAGGTTTGATTGCGTTCCTGTTGGTGCGAATAAGGCGGCTTCCATGTTTGCTTGGTTTGCAATCATTTTCTCTAGTTTGATCACAGTTGGATCTTCACCGTAAACATCATCACCAACTTCTGCTGACATCATCGCCTGAAGCATTGAAGGGCTTGGCTTTGTGACTGTATCGCTTCTAAGGTCAATAACTTTCATTTTGATTCCTGTGCACTATTTTTTTTTAAGTAGTAAGGTTTTTTGAATATTTAAACAAAGGAATTGTTTGTTGAAGAAAATTATGCAAAAATCCCAGATATTTAAAATATACATTTAGATTGTAAATATGTGGAAAAGAATAATAAGGATTTTCCTGTGGTTTAGTTTATTTTTGACCAATTTATGGGCGAGTACCCTTGAAGGCGTTACCGATGAATGGTTAAGAAATTTTGAATCGGAAATGAGATTAAATATAAGAAGTCTTAGACAGAGAAGCTATAAACAGCCATCTTTGTGGGGAGAAGAGATTGACCGAAATCTTGTGCAATTAAGATCTGCTGGTACTCAAGATCAGGTGCGAGCCATATTCAATACGGCAGTTCTTTTTTCGTCTGATGATCATGGGGTTTCCGATTCTTTTGGGTCATATCAAACACAGCTTGATATTTTTATCCAAGGAGAAAATCCTCTATTAAGGCAATGTGCACTGTTAGCAAAGGCAATGTTATTAAATAAGCAGGACAGCTTCTTATCTGATGTGCCGGCGAGATTAGAAGAAACAAGACGGTTATTACGAGAATGTTCCGAACACCCAGTTTTTGATTGGATTCGATTTATGAGTTATAAGATTGAATCAGATGATCTAAGGGATAATAAGCAGTCGGCAGAGGCATATCAATTGTGGAAAAGAAGTTTTGATAATCTCCCTGATTGTTATCATCTTTGGCTTATGCTCCATTTAACTGAAGTTCAAAGTTATTATTGCTGGGAAGTTGATTCAACTTGTAATACTGAGAGAGTCGAAAATTTAAAACTCGTTATTAATGATGGAAACCCGGAACAACAAGCTTGGGCGTATGAGCAGCTTGTAGATATCTATTCATATGCTGGGGCATATTGCCAGAGCCAAGAAAGAAATTCTTTTTATAATCCGGTTGAAGCTTTTCGCATAACTCAACTGGTATTGGAAACTCCTGATTTGCTTAGATTTAGGTCTGTTGAAGGTGTTCAACTTTCTGTTGCTAGATTAAAATACTATGGTTCAGATGATGTGAAAGATGAAGAAGGTGCCTTAGAAATTTACGAAGAAATCCTTGACAAGAAAGGTGAGATTGATAAATGGCTTTATTCATGTGTGTTGTATGATACGATACGTCTTCTTTCTTGTAGTGCAAAGCTATCACTTGAAAAGGCGAAACGGGCAGTGGAACTTGCAGAAGAAGTACTGAGAGATCCTTCATTTCATGAATCTGCACTATATCATGCTTTATCCAGTCTAAGTTCCTTATATAGAAGAAATATTAAAGGATTTAGAGATATTAAAAAGGCTAGAGAATATCAGAAAAGGGTAATGTCAGAGATCAGAGCTGCTGATCCCGAAACAGATATGCATAGGTTGGCTGATTTGTATAGACTTATGCTTGATGAGAGTGCACCTGATTTTGAAAATGGTAGAATTATCTGTAGACAAATTCTGACCCATTCAGCATTTACACCAAATATATTTTACTCTTTAAAGTCTGAACATGACGGAATAAAGTTGCATCCATTATCTGCAAAAATAGTCATTGATGTCCTTTTAGAAAACGAATCACTAAGTTCGGTTGTTTTAGAAGAATTGGCATGCTTTTTACAAAATGACAGAGCTGATATGGAAACTGCTTTGAAAGCAAAGACAGCTCTTCTCCACACTTTAAAACAAACCACGATTGCAGATAAAACAAGGATTACGGCATTAACGGCTTTATCAGATTTATATAGAGATCAGCCAGAAGTAATAAAACCTGAAGAAGCTGTTTGGGCGTACACACGAGTAGCAACAACCGAAGGTGTCTGTTCGGATAAAAGAAAAGACGCTGTTAAGCGTTTATTTCACGTTTATGTTGGTCTTGGAAGGCTAACAGAAAGTGATAGACTAGAGTATTGTGAACCGTTGTTATCTTCTTCTCTATTGGTCGGAGGTATTGGTGCTTTGAGAGAAGGGCTTCTTTTTCTAGAACAAAATCCTGGCAGTATGGTTGTTGAGAGGTTCTGAATTCTGATTTTTAAAGCGGCCACCTAGGTTTAGGTGCAAAAGATAGATCATCTGTTTGACCCAGTTTAAAACGCTCCAGTCCAACCCATGCAATCATCGCGGCATTATCTGTACAAAGTTTTAAGGGGGGGGCAATAAACTTTAAATCATTTGCCGTAGAGATATCGGTTAGATAATGTCTGATTGTTTGATTAGCTGCAACACCTCCTGAAACCACAAAATGAGTCATTTTAGTTGATGTCATTTTGATTGCATGTTCGGTACGTTCAGCCAAAGACTCAGCGATAGCTTTTTGAAAGCTAGCGCACATGTCAGCTGTGTCTTGTTCGGACATTGTTTGTTTTTGAATTAAAACACGTGCAGCAGTCTTAAGGCCCGAAAAAGAGAGATCACAACCCTCACGACCTTTCAAAGGTCTCGGTAGATCAAAACGATCTGGGTTACCTGTTTTGGCCAAGCGTTCCATGGCAGGGCCACCTGGATAGTCAATATTCATTAGTTTTGCGACTTTATCGAAAGCTTCACCGGCAGCATCATCGATTGTTGTTCCAAGGCGTCTATATTTTCCAACGCCTAATACTTCTAAAAATTGGCAATGTCCTCCTGAGGCTAGAAGCAATAAATAAGGAAATTGTAAGTCATGACTGAGTCTTGGGGTTAAGGCATGTCCTTCTAAATGATTTACAGCGATAAAGGGTTTTTGAAGTCCCATAACCAAAGCTTTTGCCATCATCACTCCAACCAAAACGCCACCAATAAGGCCAGGCCCTCCTGTGACAGCAATTGCATCAAGCTGTTCTAGCGTGGTATCAGCCTCATTGAGTGCTTGTTTGATGATGTTTTGTAGATAATGTAGATGAGCACGTGCTGCAATTTCTGGAACAACACCTCCGTAAGGTTCATGTTCAGCGATCTGCGATAAGACAATATTAGATAAGATGCGAGTCTCTAGATCAGATGAATCTTGAACGATTGATGCTGCTGTTTCATCACAACTGGTTTCAATGCCCAGGACTTTCATCCTTTTATAAACTGCGCTAATCTTTTTAAAGTTTCTTCTTTACCTAAAACCTCAATGATTTCAAAAAGACTGGGAGAAACAGTCCTGCCTGTAAGTGCCACACGTAAGGGTTGAGCAAGATCACCAAGTTTAATATTATTTTCTTCAGCAGTTACTTTTATGGTTTCAGAAATGGGGTCATGGGTGAAATTCTCTAATTCTTTTAACTTTTCGCAAACTTTGCTAACCAGAGCTTGATGTGTTGATTCACAGAATTTCAAGGCTTTCTCATCTTTTTCAAGAACATGAAAATAGAATAAGCTGCTTTCAGCAAGTTCAATTAAGGTTTTTGCTCTTTCCTTTAAACCATTCATGCCTTTTTCAATGCGCTTAAGTCCCTCGGTTGATGACTGACTGGGTAACCAAGGAGATATTAATTCTACAAGTTCGTGATTTGGACGCTGACGAATATAGTGAGCATTAAGGTGAGTTAGCTTAGCAAGGTCAAAGCGAGCAGGGGAACGACCTATGGCTGGCAAATCAAACCATTCAATGGCCTGTTCTGTTGATATAATTTCTTCATCTCCATGTCCCCAGCCAAGCCTTAAAAGATAATTGCGCATAGCTTCTGGTAAAAAACCCATATCACGGTAATGTTCGGCGCCTAAGGCTCCATGGCGTTTGGACAATTTTGCTCCATCGGCTCCGTGAATAAGAGGAATATGAGCAAACTCTGGTATATTCCAACCAGTGGCTAAATAAAGATGTTTTTGACGAAATGCATTGGTTAAATGGTCATCACCACGAATAATGTGCGTTATTCCCATATCATGATCATCAACAACAACCGATAACATATAAGTTGGTGTGCCATCAGCTCTAAGGAGAACCATATCATCTAGTTGCGTATTATCCAGCCGAACTGTACCTTGAACATGATCTTCAATGACAGTTTCACCTGTTTGTGGAGCTTTAAAGCGGATAACAGGGGCAACACCATGAGGAGCTTCGCTTGGGTCACGATCACGCCACAAGCCATTGTATCTTGGGGGTAAACCTTTTACTTTTGCTTCTTCTCGCATTTGCTCTAATTCTTCAGGAGAGCAATAACAATAGTAAGCTTTACCTTCAGCTAATAATTGTCTGGCGACTTCTGTATGGCGATCAGCACGAGCAAATTGAAAGACAGGCTCTTCGTCCCAGTCAAGTCCTAGCCATCTAAGACTTTCAAAAATGGCACCAACAGCGTCAGGTGTTGAGCGGGCCCGATCTGTATCTTCGATCCTGAGTAGGAATTTACCTTTGTGATGACGGGCAAATAGCCAATTAAACAAAGCAGTGCGTGCTCCGCCGATATGGAGATATCCAGTAGGAGAGGGGGCAAAACGAACGACGACTTGGGACATTTTAAGAACTCATAAAATTTTAATAATAATTTCCGTCATTGCGAGGAGCGTAGCGACGCGGCAATCCAGTAGAAAGAGTACAGCTGGATCGCCACAGCTCCTGTATACCATTTAAAGGGCTTAGTATGACGGTGATTTTTGTTAACCATTTCGTCAATCACTTACAACTCTGAAACAGCATCCATCAAAATTTTTTGTACAACAGGATTTTTGAAAACCGCATGCTTGTGAAAATTCAAAGACACCAAAACGGGAGCGAGTTCTTGCATAATTTTTATAGCCGCATCACTAACTTCTTTGTCAGTATTTGGATTCTCCAGAACTTCTACGTTTTTTAAAAATGCAGCAATAGAACCTTTTCTGGCAGTTGTGCCTGGTACAAAATCTTCACCATCTTTTAAGATATCTTCTGGGCGGATAGCTTTAAAATTAGACATTATTTTATAACCCCGTTTGTAAACGTTCAACTAGCTGCTTCACCGTTGGAATAAAACCATCGGCGTAAAATGGATCTTTAGCAAAGCGGTAAGCTTGGTGTCCTGCAAACATCAACTGGTTGTTTACATCCTCACTGTGACTAATCTCTTGCAAAGTTTTTTGAATGCAAAATGAGCGAGGATCAGCTTTTTTACCCGTTGTACCTTCTTCATTTTGTGCCCAGTTACTAAATAAACAAGCTGATAAACACCCCATACAGTTAATTTGATCAGTTAGGATTTCATTTTCTTTTTCAGGTGTTACGAAAATTAAAGTTGAATCAGGTGTGCGCATAGCTGCAGTGTAACCAGCCTTAACCCAACTTTCAGCGTGTTCTTTATCATGTGGGGTTAAATAAACCAAGCGACCTCTTGCTCCAACTGGGAATGCTGACTCATGATCACCAATAGGAGAGACACTATAGGCAACTTGCCTTTCAGCACGCCCCTGAAGTTCACCTAAAAAGTCATTTCTAACCGCAGAAGAATAAAATCCAGTTGGACTAAAGCGGTTTAAGTAAATGTCACCTTCTTTAAGAGTTAAAAGCTTTTTCTTCCATGCATCTGATATGGGGCTTTCTTGTGTCAACAAAGGTCTTGTTCCAAACTGAAAAGCAATAGGTCCAATGGCTGGGTTATCCAACCAATCTTCCCATTCATTTAGTGTCCAAACACCACCTGCCATAAAAATTGGGGTTTTGTCTAACCCATATTCACGCATAGCTGCTCTTAATTCAATAACACGTTCTTTTGGTGGTTCTGGTTTTAATGGATCTTCACTGTTAGAAATTCCATTATGTCCACCAGCCAGCCATGGATCTTCATAAACAACACCGCCAAGCCAGTTTGAAAATTTGTTATAAGCGCGTTTCCATAAAATTTTAAAAGCGCGAGCAGAAGAAACGATAGGATAGTAGTAAACGCCATAATGAGCACAAATTTCGGCAAGCTTATAAGGCATTCCAGCACCACAGGTAACGCCATGAACTAAACCTTTTGTTTGTGATAAGACTCCATGAAGAATAGGTTCAACGGCACCCATTTCCCATAGAACATTCATGTGAATTCGACCATTGCCATTTGATGCTTCATGTGCGATTTTAGCTTGGGTTATGCCACCTTTGATTGCATAGTTAATTAATTCATCGTGGCGTTCACGGCGAGTTTTACCATGATAAATAACAGGGATCAATTTGCCATTTTCATCATGAGCATCAGCGTTGACAGCAGAAAATGTGCCAACTCCTCCTGCATTTGCCCACGCACCTGAGCTTTCGCCATTGGAGACAGATATTCCTTTTCCGCCCTCAACCAAGGGTAATACTTCTTTACCAGAAATAAAAATAGGGCTTAACGCTTTGATCACCAATGCTTTTCCTTATACGACGAAAATAAATAATTAACCCTCTTTGTATCTTGTCTTTAATGGAATATCAAGAGGGCGTAGCTAAAGTTATGTTTGCCCTTTAATTATTTATTAAACTTAATTCTGTATAATTTTTTGTAGTTAACTAAAGTGTCTATAGAGATTTTATGATGAAAATGTTTAGAGAATTATATTTAAAGGCAATAGTTTCAGGAAAGCTTTTCATCTCATTTTTTGTTTTATTCTCAGTTTTGTTATTAGAAACAGGAAATGCTATGGAAAATCCTAAATCTACTAGGCAGGGACAACCTCATAAGAAAGCGTCAAAGCCTTCAATAACGACAACTGCAACTCAGCATATCTCAGCAATATCAGAAGAAAAATTAGAGGAGTTTTTAAGAAAGGAATGTGAAAAAGCCCATCCAGGCTCTGCTAAACAACAACTAGACTTAAGAGATTTTGCAGTAAATGAGGCAATGAATCGTTTTAAAGCAAATAGTAAAAAATATAGTGATAAAAGCGAGCAAGAAATTAAAGAAACGTTAAAAGCATTTATGGAGACTAAATATAAAAAGAAATTTGAAAGCTTAATGACAACCATGCAAGGAGGAAAAAAACTCAAAGAAATCATGGATAAAAAGTCAAAAAGAACAGCTTTCGAAAAACTGAAGAATTTACCTCCTAGACAAAAAGCTGAAGAAGCTAGTGAAGACCAAGTACCGGCTGATGAAGATCAAGGAGAACAACAAGAGGATAATAAAGAGGCAAATCATAATAAATCGGATGAGCATGTTCCCTTTAAAAGTACGGCCAAAGGAATCCCAGGATTGCATGTAGGAGAATATAAGAGTCCTCATGACCATTTTGGTGGAGCTTATGACGACCATTAAAGATTCATTTTTATATAATTAAGTTGCGTTTATCGCTTTTTAATAAGTGTTAACCCATCAGCTATAGGTACAAGGGAAATTTCGACTCGAGAATCCTGAAAGATATGGTGATTTAATTTGCGAATCTCAAGAGTAGCGGGGTCTTGATATGATTCATCCGCTACTTTTCCTTCCCATAGAACGTTGTCTATTGTAATGATACCATTTGGTTTTATAAGAGTTAAGCAATCTTCATAGTAAGCAGAGTAATTTACTTTATCTGCATCAATAAAAATAAAATCAAAAAGCTTTTTCTCTGCTTTTAAATATTTTAAGGTTTCTAAGGCTGGGGCAAGACGAAGATCTATTTTATGAATGACATTTGCTTTCTCCCAATATTTTTTAGCAATTTTTGTCCATTCAGAATTGACATCACAAGTAATAAGTTTCCCGTCTGCTGGTAAAGCTTGAGCCATAGAAAGACTGCTATAGCCAGTATAGGTGCCAATTTCAAGCACATTATGAGCATTTATGAGTTTTAAAAGAAAGGCCATAAATTGACCTTGTAGAGGGAGAATTTGCATATTTGCTTCGGGCATTTTCTCAGTTTGATGTCTTAATTCCTCTAGTATAGGACTTTCTTTCAACCAGTTATCTAAGCAATAGGAATATAAAGCAGAGGTAAGAGTTATATTTTTGGATTTTTTTACACTCATGTTAATTCCTTTAGTTAAAATAACAAAATTTATGATTTGTTATTTTAATAGTTTATAAATTCTTATGTCGAGTTGTTAAAGTTCTTAAATTTACTAAATTTTAAGATAAACCTGAGAAACTTAAGTTATGAAAAAAGAAACACTTTCATACAAGCTTGTCGGGTTGCCAACTTTCTCAAATGCAGACAAGGTAGCAATCGACATTGAGCGCCTTACTCCTCCAGCACAATTGTCTGTTCGTGGAGTGGATGTGTATGACAATCACCCCTTTACTCTTTTTGATTTGTCATCTCATAGCCGAGCCAGAGAAGCCATAAGTTTTGGTTTAAAAATGCGTAATAAAGGTTTCCATGTTTTTGTGGTTGGCGATGATAGAAGCGGACGTATGACGGCTACATTGGCATATTTAAAACAATATGTTAAGAAAATGCCTCCGCCTCAAGATTGGGTATATTTAAATAATTTTGCGCAGCCACATAGAACAAAGCCTTATTCTCTACCAGCTGGAATGGGTAAATTTCTTCAAGAAAGCGCAATCGAACTTATTGGGAACATTAAAATTCTTCTTAATAAAATGCTAACGAACCCGCACTATCTGCGACAAATCGATACATTAAGTGCTTCGTTACAATATCAAATTGATCAGCAAGTCACTGAAGTGCAAGATTTTGCCCATCAAAGAGGGTATGAGGTTTCTCAAACCCCTGATGGTTTTACGATGGATTTAAGAGAAAATATCGAACCAGAGCAAGAAAAAAACGTTGCGCTTAATTTACAAGAGGTTAAAGACAGACTGAATCGACTTTCTATGTCAATTCATTTAGCTAGTCAAAAGATTTATAATAAAGCCGATGAACTGAAAAAAAGTACAGCTCAAAAAGCTATTTCTCCATTGTTGCAGAAGTTTCAAGAAGAGTTCGGTGCTTATATTGGAGATTGGATAGAAGAACTGAAAGAGGATATTTTAAAACATCTTGATGATTTTATTATGCATCCTTCAGAGGTAGTTGGAAAAACCTCTTTTGATTTAGATGAGTGGTACAGTGTGAATCTTTTTGTCGATAACAAAGATTCATTACATCCTAAGGTCTTTCTTGAAGCACATCCTACGTATGAGAGTTTATTTGGTTCGATCAAATATCAAACGAGTATGTCTGGTTCTGTTGAGACAAATTTTACAATGATTCGTCCTGGTGCTTTACATTTAGCCAATGGTGGAATTCTTGTATTACGTGCAGAGGCTATAGCGCAGGATCCTGAATTATGGGAGTTTTTGAAAGCTGCTCTTCGTGATCAAGTTATCCGCATTGAAGAAAGAGTGCGTGAGAATAGTTTACCTCTTCTTGATGCTCCTGCTCCAAAATCAATTCCTTTAGATGTTCAGGTTTTTTTGATTGCTTCACCTACATGGTACTATACTTTCTTTTTTAATGACCCTGATTTTCGTTCCTATTTTAAAATTAAAGCTGATATCGATCCTGATCTTCCTGCAACTCCAGAAAATATTTATGTTTATAGGCAATTAATTCAACAAAATAGTGTCAGTTTAACAGGCCTTTCTATCGATCAGGATGCTATAGATTATTTAATGGGATACAGCGCACGCTGGGTTGGGCACCGTGAAAAATTAAGTGCTCGGTTTGAATTGGTTGCTGATATCTTAACCGAAGCTGGCGTTATAAGTGAAAACCAAGAAACTATAACAAGAGAAGCTATTGAACAAGTTGTTCAGCAAAGACGCCTTAGAAATGCTCGAATAGAGGATCGTAATCATCAAGATATAGCCTCAGGTCAGGTCATAATTGATACTAAAGGTTCTGTAATTGGACAGGTTAATGGCTTAACGGTTTTAAGTACTGGTGATCATAGCTATGGAATGCCATGCCGAATTAGTGCTCGTACTTATGCTGGCGATGAAGGTGTTGTGAACATAGAGCGTTTGACGGAAATGAGTGGGCCTATTCAACAAAAAGGAACTCTTATTCTTGAAGGCTATCTAAAAGCTCTTTTTGCACAAAAGTTTCCTTTATCTTGTTCTTGTTCCTTAACGTTTGAGCAAAACTATGCGGATGTTGAAGGTGATAGTGCTTCGATGGCAGAATTAGTAGCTATTATCTCATCTCTATCTAGTCTTCCTATTCGACAAGATATTGCTATTACAGGATCAATAAATCAATTTGGATTAGCTCAGCCAGTTGGTGGAATACATTTTAAAATAGAGGGTTTTCACCGTGTTTGTGTTGAGAAAGGACTAACTGGCACGCAGGGTGTTATTATTCCTCGTTCAAATATTGTACATTTGACACTTCGTGAAAATGTTGTTGAAGATATACGCTCTCATAAGTTTTTTATATGGGCAGTTGATTCTGTTTATGAATCTATAGAAATTTTGATGGGTAAGAGATGTGGATTAAAATTGAGCGGTGGCATGCCTTCTCAGCGTGAATATCCATATTATCATTTTGAACAAAATAGTATACTTTCATTAGTTTTAAGGCAGTTAGAACGTTATAATAAAGCTGTTCACTCAATAAAGCGTAACTACTAAAAATGAGTTCTAAAATCTATTTTTTAGTTGATTGAGCAAAATTCCCTTCTTATGATTAACCTGTTATGGACTTTTAAAGGTGCATTGTTATGGTAATGGTTGAAATTTATACGACTCAAACTTGTCCTTATTGCGTTAGAGCAAAGAAACTTTTCACTCAAAAAGGTGTCACCTATAAAGAAATAGATGTAAGTGATAATTTACAACTTAGACAATCAATGACTGAAAAAGCAGGGGGACGTACTAGTGTTCCTCAAATCTTTATTGATGGTTGTCATATTGGTGGTTGTGATGATGTCTATGCTTTAGAAAAGGCAGGTAAGCTAGACGATTTATTAGGAAGATAGATAAAGAAGAAATACCTCACTACCATAAATCTCACACCATTATGGCGATCCAGCTTTATTTTCTCTGGATCGTCACTCTAAGTCCATAATGGTGACAATGTTTGTTAGTCTTCAAATTTTTAATGATGTTTTCTTGCTTCACCTGAAGCTTGGCCACCTTTTCTTCCCATATTGACGTATCCGTCATGGCCTAACTGCTCTGCTCTAATATGGCCACCTTTTTGCCCAAGTTCTACGTAGCCATCATGCCCGAGTTGTTCCGCTCTTGCTTGTCCACCTTTTCTGGCAATCGCAATTACTTTGTCGCGTGACATCGAAGCAAATCCACGCGCCGACGGCTTGATTGTTTTTTTTACTTTTTTGGAGTTAAAATTTGTATGATTGTGAGGAACATTAACTTTTGGATGTGTTGATGCCATGATAAGTACTCCTTGAATTTTCTAGGTTTATTATCAACGCGGTGTAATCTTGGCAGATAGCTTTTAATCTCTATTTACATAAAGTTCAATATGAAGCGGGAGCACTATTAAATCATTGGATTGCTTCATTCTTATTTGAGTAATGTATTTCTCACCAAGATATGTTTAAAATTCTAGACATGCATACTATACTTCTTTCAGTTTTTTTTGTAAACACCAACATCTTGAAGTTTTTTCAAATTGAAGGTTGCAAGGTTGAGATAGTTCATTTAAAGGATATTACACCTATTTAATTTGGCTTTAGGGTTTAAAGAAAGCTCATTATGCAAAAAAAAATACTAATGGTTGGTTATGGAGCAATGGGATCTGCTTTAGTTACTGTGTGGAAAAAGCAATTTAAATTAACAATTATTGATCCTGGTCATCCAGATTGTTTGAGTTCAATTGATAATATTGGAGCAAATTATCATCCTGATGTTATTGTGCTTGCGGTAAAACCTCAAATTCTTCCAACAATTATTAAAGATTACATAATACGGTTTGATGACCCAGAAACGAGATGGGTGAGCATTATTGCAGGTATCCCTTTGTCTTTTTTTCGTCAGTATTTAACAAAACATCAAAATCTTATTCGAGTTATGCCAAACCTTCCGGTACGTTTTCAAAAAGGAATGAATGCTTTGATAAGTGATAAAGGCCGACCCGCAATAGCAGAAGAATTATTTTCATGTACCGGTGAAATTATTTGGCTGGATAATGAATCAGAAATGGACGCTGTTACAGCTATTGCAGGTAGTGGTCCAGCCTATTTTTATCTTATGACGGAAGAATTAGCAAAAGCAGCAATTCAATTAGGTTTGTCGGCAGAAGTTGCTAATCTTTTGGCTCGGCAAACTGCAATTGGTGCAGGAGCGATGCTTGAACATCTGGCTGATTCTCCAATAAGTTTAAGACAACAGGTAACAAGTCCAAATGGTACAACAGCAGCGGCTTTATCTGTTTTAATGTCAATAAATAGTATGAATTTAGGCGAACTTTTACAAAAAGCAACAAAAGCGGCAAAAGATAGATCTATCGAATTAGGACGAGGTGAGTAAAACAATGGCTAAAGAAAGAAAGAAAGCAAAAATACCTTATTTGTCAGTTGTTGTTCCTGTTTATAACGAAGAAGATAATATCCCCAATTTGTGTGAGCGTTTAATAAGCAGCTTGGATAAGTTAAAAAAGCCATATGAAATTATTTTTACAAATGATGGTAGCAAAGATCGTTCTCTTGAGCTTTTAACTTCGTTTCACGCAAAACATTCTGATAGAATTCGCATCATTGACTTTCACGGAAATTATGGACAACACATGGCTATTATGGCTGCTTTTGAGTTTTGCCAAGGAGAAGTTATTGTAACGTTAGATGCTGATCTTCAAAACCCGCCTGAAGAAATTGGTAAGCTTCTTGTTAAAATTGACGAAGGATATGATTACGTTGGGAGTTACCGAGATAGTCGTAAGGATAACGCTTTTAGAACTTATGTTTCGAAATTAGTAAACTTTGTTCGTGAACTTATAACTGATATCAAGATGTCCGATCATGGATGTATGCTTAGAGCTTATAGTCGTGAAGTTATTAGACAGATTATAGCATCACAAGAGCATTCAACTTTTATTCCGGCACTTGCCTATAAATTTGCCTTCAATCCAACTGAGGTAGAAGTCAGACATGATGAGCGAGTGGCAGGCGTTTCAAAATATAATTTATACCGGCTTATTCGTTTAAATTTTGATTTAATCACTGGTTTTTCACTTGTTCCCCTTCAGTTGTTCACCATGTTTGGTATGGTTATATCTCTTTTGAGCGGTTTTTTAGTAGTTTACATGTTGGGGCGTCGTATTTTAATTGGCCCTGAGGCTGAAGGTGTATTTACTCTTTTTGCTATTACTTTCTTTTTAATTAGCGTTGTAATTATGGGGATTGGTTTGGTTGGTGAATATTTAGGCCGCATTTTTCAAAACATTAGTCATCGTCCACGATTTGTTATTCGAAAGATTATTGGGGATAAGTAGTGGTAATTAGTCAGTCTGACTTAAGAAATTTGATACAGCTTCGCCGTCATCACGAAACCAGAAGGGTTGTGGTGATCTAGAGTATTTTCTGGATGGCCACGCAACTTTGTTGCTCGCCATGACGGCAAGTCCATACTCACTTTTAAGGTACATAACCAAATAGGAGAAAAACTTGAGATTAATCGTTTTTGCTTACAGCCAACTTGGTCATGATTGTCTAAAGTTATTACTTGAAAGAGGAGAAAATGTTGTTGCTGTTTTCACTCATCAGGACTCAGAAAATGAATACATTTGGTTTGATTCAGTGGCAAAGCTTGCAGAGCGGTATCACATCCAAGTTTTTACGCCTGAAAAGCCTAATACACCTGAGATTATTGAAACGATACGAAATTTAAAGCCAGATCTCATTTTATCATTTTATTATCGTCAAATGATCCCACAGAGTATTTTGGATATTCCCTCTTTAGGGGCATTGAACATGCATGGATCTTATTTGCCCTATTATCGGGGGAGATGTCCTGTCAATTGGGCAATATTGTATGGGGAAACCAAAACAGGCGCAACTTTGCATTATATGGTGAAATCCGCTGATGCTGGCGACATTGTCGATCAAGAAGCAGTCGAGATTACAGCAACAGATACGGCAGGGGAGGTGATGGCTAAGGTAAACAAAGCGGCTCAAATTGTGCTGAGTCGTCAAATCCAAAACTTAAAAGAAGCTCAAGCTCCTCGTATTACTCAAGATCACTCAAAAGCTAGTTATTTCGGAGGTAGAGGACCAAAAGATTCTGAGATTAATTGGTCTCATTCAGCCTGGCAGATTCACAATTTGATTCGTGCTCTTCAGCCTTATCCCCAGTATCCTCCTGCCTTTACAACTTTGGATGGTAAGATTGTGTGGATGATGAAAAGTGAGGTGCCTGGGTCTGCGAAGTACCCTTTGGCGAAGCCAGGCGAGATTACTGCTGTGAATTTAGATTCAATAGAAATTGCTTGTGGTGATGGATCTGAGAGAATTCGCATTACGAAAATAGTTCTGAAAGAAACGCCTCACCAAAGCGCTGTGAATAATTTGGATATGGGTTCGATTTTCCAATGTCAAAGCGAATTGTAGTTGCCTTACGATAGAGCTCGATTCTTAACCAAACTGAATGCGGCCATCTTTATCCTCTCATTGATAAAGTTGTGTAATATTATGTAATTAAATTAAGAAATTGCTTATCTAGACAACCTACTTGAAGGTAGATACTATTAAAAACAATAAAATTTTAAATTTATTGTATTTGGGGTGGTGGTTTGGATATGGCATTTTCCAAAGGTTTGACAACGTATCTAAAAGAAAAGCAAGTTCAGTTTGTGGACTTTAGGTTTACTGATCTAAATGGAACATGGCATCATATTGCTTATCCTGTTTCAGTGATAG
>DAHVSZ010000051.1 GCA_027328625.1 Candidatus Paracaedibacteraceae bacterium
ATGAGTGTCTTTTAATAAAATAAGCATAGGATTCACGGACCCTCCGATCAAGTCGGAGGGAAACTTAATGAAGAAAATTCCTATCACGATTTTATATGAGTTAAATTCTATAATAAATTTGTACTGAAAATTAACGAAATATTAACTTTTTCGATCAATTCCCCCACCCTTAGAAGGGAGGGGCCACCCACGTCCCTAAACCAGTTGGAATTAAGTAAAAACTCTCCTCCATACCGCAAAACCTGTCAAAAGACAAGGCGGGTGCTTTTATTAGGGCGCCAATGCAAACGTCTGTAATTATAATATAACAATAAATTGTTAATAAATTGCTAATATTTGTATTTATATTTTAAATTAATAAATAATTCAAAGTGATACATTTATAGAACTTCTGCTAAAGAAGACAATAATGCACTCCCCGATTTTATAGGTTGTTGTTTTGAAGATAAGTTCCAACCATTCATAAATATTAGGTCTAAAGTGACTTGTATTTCTCCATTCTCGAGAGAAAATTGTTCTCGATACAGATCTTCTGCTAGCTTTAAAAACCCTCTGGTAAGCGGTGGAGACTGACGATCTAAAAGAATATTTGCATTACCGCTGCTTTTTATATCTTTTAAAAGCGTGGCTACATTAGGATAACTGAGAATAATCCTATCACGGTCTACAACTGGTAGAGAAAAACCAACTGATTGCAGCAGACTTCCAGCATCTTTGCTTGAAATAAGGGGTGCGAATCGATTACTTATGCCATCAAACATCTTCATTTCAACTTGCCTAAATACAGATTGTAATTCCCATAAACTGTCTTCACCGATGACAACTGCCATCATTAATCCGTCCGGCTTTAGTCCATATAAGCATTGTAATAGAACACCTTTAAGATCATTGACCCACTGAAACCCCAAAGGACTAATGATCATATCAAGTGCATTAGCTCCTATGGGTAAGATTTCTTCGTCACAACATACCGTTTGAAGTATTTCTTCATTATCTCGGAACAAGTCCAATGATGATATAGTTGAGCTTGAGAGTTTTGAATACAAATCATGGCAGAAACAAATACTATCAGAAACAACAAACATCTTTATTTCTTTCAAACAAGAAACAGAACTGTCTCCAATCTGTTTAAACAAAACTCCGTTATCAAAGCCAATTTGCCAACAATCTTTGAAATCTCTTTTAAGTATTTTCAGACGATCAACTAGACGATTCGCAACTTCACAAGCGAGTCTAGAAAATGCTTCTGAATCAACTTTAAGTTTTTGACGATACTTTCTGTATAAGCTTCGATCAAAGACTGATAGGTGTTTATTCATCCGGAATATCTGGCACATGGATTGAAAGAAGAGACTTTCGATTCTTCGCTGTAAGATATGTATAAAAAGCGGGAATCACAAACAGAGTGAACAAGGTTCCAATTCCCATACCTCCAACAATAACCCAACCTAATTGACGACGGCTTTCAGAGCCAGCTCCTCCGGCAAACGCCAACGGTAAGGCGCCCAATACCATTGCAAATGTAGTCATTAATATCGGGCGCAAACGAAGGCGTGATGCTTTAATCATAGCTTCATAAATCCCAAGTCCTTCTGCTCTTAGATTGTTTGAGAAATCGACCATCAAAATACCATGTTTAGTAATTAATCCAATCAAAGTAATAAGACCAATGTTTGAGTATAAGTTGATGCTTCCTCCATCAATCAACCCTAAGGTAATGACAGCACCAGCTAAAGACAAAGGCACACTTAAAAGAATGATAAATGGATCTCTCCAACTTTCAAACTGAGCTGCCATTACCAGATAGATAAAACACAGGGCCAAGCTGAAAATAAGCTGCATAGTCTTACTTTCTGTTAAATACCGCTTAGTATCTCCCACAAAATCAAGACGGGCATCCGTTGGCATAACATCTTTACCTATTTCTGCAACCTTTACAACACCCTCACCGACACTTAACCCGGGCTTTAAAAAGGCATTAATCATAATAGCACGCATACGATTTTGGTGGTGGATTTCAATTGGCCCAGCGCGCGAGTGTACTTTTACAAGTTCGGACAAAGGTACCAATGTTCCATCTTTATCGCCAGCCTTAACAAAGAGATTGGTAATATCATTTGGAGTCCGCCTTGCTGCATTTTCAACTTCAACTTTTACATCATATAATTTGTTATCCTTTTTGAAGCTATTTGCTCTTCGTCCTCTGATCAATGCATCAATTGTTTCAGCAATTGTCGCTGGTTCAATATTCAAAGAAGAAACCTTATCTCGGATGATAGTTACTGTGAAATCTTCGGTATCGCCTCGTATTTCTGAAGTAACGCCCATCACCATCCCTGATGCATACAGATAAGAAGTCATACTTTGAGCTATATCTTTTAATTCACGGTAAGTTTTGTTACCTCTGACCACAAACTGAACGGCACGATTGTCATCACCGCTAATACCCGTTGAACCGCTACTTATTTTTGCTTCAATACCAGTAATATCTTCCGCTTTTCGACGTAGGTCATTCGCAATTTCTTCAGTTGACCGAGTGCGATTTGCTTTTAATTGAATTGATGCATCAAAGGTTGGATTGATAATCTGAGTAACACGTCGATCAACTTCAGGAATTGTTCCAATGATCTCATCAATTTTTGCAACATATCTTTCAGTATATTCAAGTGTTGCCGTCTGAGGTGATTGTCCCTCAATAGTAATTGATCCCTGATCTTCTCTTGGCGTAAATTCAGAAGCTAAATTGCGGTGCACAATATATCCAATAAGAGCAAAGATAACTGCGCCTGTAACAATATACAGTCTATAGTCTAAGGCTCTTCTTAAATACCGTTCATACTTTTCTTCAACAATATCTAACCAAGTTCCTTGAGCAAACAAATGGGAACCATTTTTGAGTTTTGTTAAAAAATCATGAAGAATTTCAGAAACAGATGCTTTGCTTGTTTTTCCACTATCACGAAGTCTTTTAATGTAAATTTTATATGTATTTAGCCATCCACTGAATTTTATTTCTAACCCAGAAAAACGTTCCTTATCTTTGCCTTTTTCATGTGAGATAAGAAGTCGTGCACACATCATAGGTGATAACGTTAAAGCCGCAAACCCAGATATAATCACTGCACCAGCCAAAGTAATTGCAAACTCTGTTAATAATTTTCCAGTTAAACCTTGTGCCAAGGAAATAGGTGTATAAACAGCTGCTAAGGTAAGTGTCATAGCGATAATTGCAAAGCTGATTTCTCTAGTTCCCTTAACAGCAGCTTGGACAGGTGTAAACCCTAACTCCATGTAACGATAAATATTCTCTAATATGACAATTGCATCATCAACCACAAGACCAATAGCCAAAACCATTGCCATTAAAGTAAACATGTTAATGCTAAAGTTTAAGAGGTACATCAAAAATAAAGCACCAACTAAAGAAACTGGAATTGTCACAAGAGGTATTAATGATGCTCTGGCCGACCTTAAGAACAAGAAAACAACCAAAATGACCAAAAAAGTTGCTTCAAAAATTGTTTTGAAAACTTCAGAAATTGATCTTTCAATAAATAAGGTTTTATCACTTCCTATGTGAATCAAAATTTCAGGTGGCAAGTGCCCTTTAATTTTTTCAATCTCTGTTTTAACAGCACGCGCAACTTCAACAGGATTCGCTGTGGATTGTTTAATAACACCAATACTGATACCTGCTTTTCCATTATAACGAGTTCTTGTTTTCTTATCGTTTGATGTAATTTCTGCACGGCCAATATCTCTCAGACGAACAAGGTGGTCTTTCTTAGTTGCCACAACTAAGTTCTCAAATTCTTCTGGCTTTTCAAGATTTGCAACGGTTGTAACCAAATACTCGCGATCGTGACTTATAAGTTTTCCAGCAGGTTTTTCAATGCTTTGACGTTTAATTGCTGTAATAACTTCTGAAACTGTAATGCCGTATGCAGCTAAGCGAATTGGGTCAAGATACAAATTCATCTCATACTGACCCGCACCAAGAACGTCAACACGAGCTACACCACTCACTGATTCTAAATCTTTTTCAATTTCACGTTTAGCAAAATCATGTAATTCACTTGGTGGTATTGAATCACTAGTTAGTGCAATTGTAATAATAGGACGATCTTCGGCTCGTGATTTTGTTAGAACAGGTTCTGTTGCTTCATCTGGAAGTTTGTTATCCTTTAATTTGCTAAGACGGTCGCGAATGTCGTTCGTTGCGTTATCCATGCCACGTTCAGGACGAAACTCAATTGTTACCTTGCTTTCTTCTGTGCTGCTAATTGATGTGATATTTTCAGCTCCTTCAATACCGGCAACAGCATCTTCAATAACACGCGTTACTTGAGCTTCAACGATTTCAGGACCAGCCCCTGGAATACTTGTTTCAATGGTAATAAAAGATCTCTCGATTTTTGGATACTGTTGTAATGGCAAACGAAAACCACCCACGATCCCAACCAAAACAAGAACAACTGTCATCACCCATGCAAAAACAGGGCGTTGGATACAAATTTCTGATAATTTCATGTATGTTTACTCAGCATCAATTTTCTAATTTTGAGTTTCTTTTTTTTCTTCTACTTTTGGTTCATTATTCAATGGCGTCTCAACTGATGTAACAGCATTTGATTCCGGATTAGCCTTTTGTTCATCTGGCTTTTCTTGTTTTTCAACTGATTGTTCCACTTTGGCAGGCTCAGAAGGTGCTGGCGCGCTAACAGAAGGGCCTTCAACCTTGCTTTCAGCAGCTGTCTCTGGCTTTCCTTCTGCATTTGGTTCTTCAACTTTATTTTCAGGTGCTTTATTTTCTGAACCCTTGTTTACTGAATTTGTAGAATTGTCTTCATTTTTCTTGGGTGTCTCTTCTTTATTTTCAGCTTCTGGCATGTTGGTAATTTTGACACGTACTCCATCACCCAACTTAAGTTGGCCAGCAGTTACAACAACCTGTCCAGGTTTCAATCCAGCAATAATTTCAATTTTCCCGTTTTCTCTTGTGCCGGTTAAAATACGACGACGGCTAGCTTTTCCTTTTTCAATAATCCAAACGAATTCAATTTCACCTTCACGATCCACGGCAGCTTCATCGATAAGGATAGTTTCACCTTGTTCACCAATAATCAAACTTATGTTCGCAAACAAACCAGGCCTTAAAAGCCCATCTTCATTTGGTATAACTGCTTTTAAAGCAATACTATGGCTTTCAGCTTCAACTCTTGCATCAACAGCATCAACAGTTCCTCTAAATATTTGATCCTTAAATGCATCGATACGTACTTCAACAGTTTGACCAACGCCAATATCATGAACATGTTTTTCTGGCACCTTAAATTCTACTTTAATAGGTGTACTATCTACGATTGTTACTAAATCCTGAGCAGCTTGAATATAAGCACCAACACTAACGTCAATCAATCCAATAGTTCCAGAGAACGGAGCATGAATAATTGTCTTCTCTAACTTAGATCTAGCGGCATCTAAGCGTCCTTCAGAAATACCTAGCTCGGCTTTTGCTTTATCAAAATCTTTCATACTACCAATTTTTTGTTCATGCAGCTTTGATGAACGCTCAAAATCAGCCTTTCGAAGCAATAATTCCGCTTCAGCAGTCTTAAGTTCTGCTTGAGCATCAGAATCCTCAAACTTAATAATGGGCTGGCCTTCTTTAACACTTCCTCCTTCAGTAAAAGAAAGTTCTGTTATTCGCCCATGCATTTCTGATCGAATTGTAACGGAGGCATTTGCACGCAACTTACCAACAGTTGAAATTCTCTTACTCATTGTTCCCATTTTAACAGTAGCGGCTTCGACGGAAACTAAACGTCCTTGACGGTTTAATCCTTTATCTTCATCAGACTCTAAAACATAGGTGCAAACTGAGCGAACAACAGGCCTTAGAGCTTTTAAAGCTAGCCACATCGCCAAAAGTCCTACCACTACTCCCAAAACAATCATTAACCATGTATTTCGGTTTTCTTTAAAATAGCTCTTTAAAAACATAACGCCACGTTTTAAATATTTAATTAATTATACAGTTCTCACACTATCTCATACCATAGATTAAGCTTAGAAGTATTAATTTTTTTCTAATAAATTTCTATTTGTAGAATCAGTATTCTGTTACCGCCCCATTGCCAAAGTCTTCAATAGTTAATATCTTAGTATTTTATAAAGTCCATCCCGTGTTTCCCTTTGCTTGACTAAAGGGTCTCGTAGATTCTCAAGTCAAGCTGGAGGAAAATGTGGGAAATGAATGAAAACACGCACACTGCATCATATTTACAAACAAAAGGAACAAACAATTGGCAGCGTATCAATATATCTATGTAATGAAGAGTCTTTCCAAAGTTTATCCTGGGGGACGTGAGGTCTTAAAAGATATTTGGTTATCCTTTTTCCCAGGTGCAAAAATCGGCATTATTGGGCCTAATGGTTCAGGAAAATCAACCCTACTTAAAATTATGGCTGGTCTTGATAAAGAGTTTAATGGGGAAGCTTGGGCTGCTGATGGCGTTAAGATTGGATATTTAGCTCAGGAACCAGAATTAGATCCATCAATGGATGTTGCTGGTAATGTGATGTCAGGTCTATCAGAAATCAAAAGTCTTCTCGATCGTTTTGAAGCATTGAATCTTAAATTTGCGGAACCAATGAGCGATGATGAAATGAATGCACTTATCGCTGAACAAGGTGAATTGCAAGAGCAGATTGATAACCTTGATGCTTGGGATTTAGAGCGCAAAGTTGAAATTGCAATGGATGCTTTAAGGTGCCCTGAAGGCGATGCTGATGTTAGTAAACTTTCTGGTGGTGAGAAACGTCGCGTAGCTTTGTGTCGTTTACTAATGCAAAAACCTGATATGCTTTTATTAGATGAACCGACTAACCATTTGGATGCGGAATCTGTTGCATGGCTTGAGCGCTATTTAAAGGATTATACGGGCACTGTCGTTTTGATCACTCATGATCGTTATTTCTTGGATAATGTCGTTGGTTGGATTCTTGAATTGGATCGTGGTCAAGGAATTCCTTATGAGGGCAACTATTCAAGCTGGTTGGATCAAAAACAAAAACGTTTGTTTAATGAACAAAAACAAGAGACTTCACGTCAGAAACAATTGGCACGCGAATTGGAATGGATTCGTCAATCTCCTAAAGGACGTCAAAGCAAAAGTAAGGCACGTATCCAAGCTTATGAATCTTTATTAAATGAAAATTATGATCAAGGACAAGGTGATGGAGCGATTCATATTCCGGCCGGACCTCGTCTGGGTGACGTTGTGATCAAAGCAGATCATTTAACCAAAGCTTTTGGCGATCGATTGCTAATTGATAATCTTGATTTTAATCTTCCGCGTGGAGGTATTATAGGTGTTATTGGGCCAAATGGCGCAGGCAAGACGACTCTTTTTAGAATGTTAACTGGTCAGGAAAAACCCGACAGTGGTGAGCTGAAAATTGGTGAGACCGTTGTTATGGGCTATGTTGATCAATCGCGCGATGCTTTGAACGCAAATAAAACTGTCTGGGAAGAAATTTCAGGCGGATTAGATGAAATTGCTTTGGGTAAACGCACTATGCCGAGTCGAGCTTATTGTGGACTTTTTAACTTTAAAGGCCCTGATCAACAAAAGAAAGTGGGGCAGCTTTCAGGTGGTGAGCGTAATCGTGTTCATTTGGCTAAGATGCTGAAATCTGGCGCTAACGTATTACTTCTAGATGAACCGACGAATGACTTGGATGTAGAAACGCTACGTTCACTAGAAGAAGGATTATTGAATTTTGCAGGCTGTGCAATTGTCATCAGCCATGATCGTTGGTTTTTAGATCGCATTGCAACTCATATTTTAGCATTTGAAGGTGATAGCCAAGTTATTTGGTTTGAAGGAAACTATCAAACTTATGAAGAAGATCACAAGCGTCGACTTGGCCTTAATGCTGATCAACCTCATCGCATTAAATATAAGCCGTTGGTAAGAGGGTGAAAATTATACTAAAGCTTGACTATTTTAATAAAAAAAATCTAAAATTTTATATAAAATAATACGGAAAATTTAATATTTCTCACATATGGATGTCTTAAAATTTTGGATAAAATATCGTTATTATTTTGGAATATTAATTTTCTTTATTCTAGTATTTAGCGTTTATAAAATAATTTTTCCATTCTTTACTCATAAAAATGAAGAATGTAAGAGTGTTGCTGCTGTCAATGCTAAACGTACAAATTTATCACAAAAGGTAACTTTAACTGCAGAATTAAATCCTTTCAGCCGAGTGACTTTGTATGCAAAAGTTACGGGATATCTTAAAACTATTAAGGTGGATATCGGTGATCAAGTGGTGGAGGGACAAGAGTTAGCTGTTCTTGATACGCCAGAACTTGATAAAGATTTAGAAAGAAATAAGGCAAGCTTTGAATTAGCTGATCTAGAATTAAAACGAATCAATAAAATTCATAAAAAACAACCAGGTCTTTTGGCTCAAGATGAAGTTGATAAAGCAAATACAATGTACGATGTGGCCAAGGCTAATTACGAGCTTGCTAAAGCTATGAAGGCCTATTCGACCATTACTTCACCTTTTGACGGTATTGTTGTCAATAGATTTGTTGATGAAGGAGCTTTGATACAAGCTGGTAGTAGTAAGTCTCAAACAATGCCTGTCGTAGAAATTGCTGACAATACAATATTTCGTCTTTCATTTCCAGTGCCAGAATCAGTTGCAACCCAAGTTAAAGTTGGGGCTCCTGTAGAAGTAAACATTCAATCAACTGGGGAACAAATTAAAGGTGTAATTACGCGTATGACCGGAGAAGTAGAAAGATCAACCCGTACCATGCGTGTTGAAGTTGATGTGGATAATAAGAAAAAAACAATGATTCCTGGTATGTACGCTTATGTAGATATTCCTTTGAACCATAGAGAAAATGTTATAGCTCTTCCTATTCAAGTAGTTGATATTTCTAAAGAACCTAGCATATGGCTCGTAAATAAAGAAAACAGAATTGAAAAACGCCTTGTAAAAGTTGGTCTTAAAACAGAAGAAATGATTGAAATTACAGAAGGTGTTCAAGAAGGTGATACGGTTTTGTTTGGTAATTTACAGAGTATAACACCCGGATTAAAAGTCAAACCAAAGATTATGGATAATCCTCAAATTTCAACAAAAACATAATTAGATAAAGGCTATTTTAGTGTCAAGATTCTCCATTAAATATCCATATTTTATCTTTGTAAGCTGTCTTATTGTATGTATAATGGGAATTGTCAGTCTCATAAGGATGCCAGTAGATCTATTTCCAAAAATTAAAATTCCGGTTGTCGTTGTTGCGACTTTTTACTCAGGAATGCCACCAGAAGACATAGAAACAAGTATTACTGCTCGTTTTGAACGTTTTTTTACATTAGGAAGTGGAATTGATTACATGGAATCACGTTCACTTTCTGGCGTTAGTCTTATTAAAATCTATTTTCAGCCGGGTACTGATGCTGATTCTGCAGTAACAAGCATTTCAAACCTTGCTATGGCTGATCTTAAACAGTTACCACCTGGAACTTTACCGCCGGTGGTCTTAAAATTTGATGCTTCTAGCTTACCTGTTTGTTTGGTTGCCTTAAAAGCAGATAATTTAACTGAATCTGCACTGCGTGATTTAGGACAGTATAATATAAGAAATCAATTAGCAAACATTCAAGGAGCTTCTGTTCCCCAGCCTTTTGGTGGTAGATACCGACAAATTATGATTTATGTCGATCCTCTTAAACTTGAAGCCCATCAGCTTAGTGTTATGGATGTTGTGAGAGTTGTTAATAATAGCAATCTTATTTTACCTGCAGGTGATGTTCTTCTTGGGCCTTATGATTATAGTTTGTTTAGTAACAGTCAATTAGACACCATTGAAGAAATGAACCAAATGCCTTTAAAGGTTGTTAATGGATCTTTCGTTACAATTGGCGATGTTGGTTATGCAAAAGATGCCGCGCAAATCCAAACTAATATTGTTTTCGTTGATGGTCGTCCTTCAGTTTATTTGCCAATTTTAAAGCAAGGAGGGGATTCTAACACAATTTCCATTGTTAATGATGTCAAGAGAGCTGTCAAAAACCTTCTTGATGTACCTAAGGAACTTATTACAAGCGTTGTTTTTGACCAATCTATATTTGTGAAAAATGCTATTGAAAACCTAATTCATGAAGGTTCTATTGGGCTTGGGTTGACTGCGCTCATGATCTTTATTTTTCTGGGAAGTCTTCGAGCAACGCTTGGCGTGTTCTTTTCAATACCCCTTTCTGTTTTGGCAACTTTTTCTATACTCGCCTTGGGTGATAATTCAATTAACTCGATGATTTTAGGAGGACTTGCCCTTGCTTTTTCAAGACTAATTGATAACTCGGTTGTTGTTTTGGAGAATATCCACCGTCATTTAGAATTAGGACAATCTCCTGAAATTGCTGCAGAAGAAGGTGGAAAAGAAGTCTCTCTTCCTGTATTAGCCGCTACCCTTACAACAGCAATTGTGTTTTTCCCAGTTACGATGCTTTACGGTGTTAGCCAATATTTGTTTTGCGCATTAGCTCTTTCTGTCATCATTTCTTTATTTGCATCTTACATAGTTGCCATGACGGTTGTACCACTTTACTCTGCGCTTTTCTTTAAACCACACGAACATAACAACTCAAAAGATAAAAATACTCATTCTTCCTTAACTACACGTTTCAACAAATGGTTTAATGAACATTTTTTGCATCTATTACAAATATATGACCGAGTAGTCCAATATATTTTGCAAAAACCCAAACTAACATTGCAGATATTTACTCTTATATTTGCTTCCAGTCTAGCTATTATTCCATTTCTGGATTTATCTTATTTTCCACGAACAGATCCAGGACAATTTGTTATAAATCTTAAAGCATCAACTGGATTAAGAGTTGAGTTAACCGCAGAAGAAGTCAAAAAAGTTGAAGATATTGTTCGCCGTATCGTTTCTAATGGTGATTTAGAACTTATTGCCTCTAATATTGGAACCACTCCAGATTTCTCAGCAATATATACAAGCAACACAGCCTCTCACACAGCTTTTGTACAGGTAAGCTTAAAAGAAAAACATAAAGTTGGTAGCTACGAATATATGGGGATTGTTCGAAAAGCTTTAGAAGAAGAGCTTCCGCACTTAACGACTTACTTTCAAACGGGCGGATTAATAGATGCAGTTCTTAATCTTGGTTTACCAGCACCAATTAACATTCAAGTTTCGAGTAACAATCTTGAAAAAAATTATGAAATCGCTTGTGAACTTGCTGGGAAAATTAAAAACGTTCCTGAGGTAAGTGACGTTTTTATCCCTGAAGATATTGATGCTCCTGCCCTTATGCTCACAATTGATCGCAAACATGCAAGTGAGGTAGGGCTTAATCAAAAAGAAGTTATTAGTAATATCATTACAGCTCTTACATCTAATCAAATGATTGCACCTAATTATTGGGTTGATCCTATAAGTGGCTATGATTACTTATTAACAGTGCAATATCCAGAAAACATTGTTAAAACCTTGGAAGACCTAAAAGCTGTACCTCTTCGAGCATCCAAGAAAACAAAATCCATCCGTTTTGATGCTTTAACAAGTATTGCTTCGACAAAATCACCAACAGTTGTAAGCCATTATCAGCTTAGACGCGTTATCAACCTTTATGTTTCAACCAAACAGGAAGATTTAGGGCGTGCTTCAAAACAAATTGACTCAATCATTAAGAAAATATCAATACCAGATGATATACGAGTTACTGTGCGCGGTTCTGTTGAGGCTATGAATACTTCTTTTAAAAGTTTCGGATTTGGATTTCTTTTGGCAATTTTGCTAGTTTATCTAGTTCTAGTTGCACAATTTAAATCCTTTATTGATCCTTTTATTATTTTATTAGCTGTTCCTCCAGGAATTATTGGAGTTCTATTGATGCTTTCTGTGACAGGAACCTCGCTTAATATTATGTCGCTTATGGGTATTGTTATGCTAATTGGAATAGCGGTTTCGAATTCAATTTTAATTGTTGAGTTTACTCACCATCTTCTAAAAGAAACAACAGACTTAAAAAGCGCAATATCAATGGCCTGCCAAGTAAGGCTACGACCAGTTTTAATGACATCTCTTGCAACTATTATTGGTCTTATTCCAATGGCATTAGCTTTAGGAGCTGGAAGTGAAGCTTATGCACCACTTGCCAGAGTGATAATAGGAGGGCTCACTTTGTCTGTGTTGTTAACAGTCTTTTTAGTGCCAGCGGCTTATTACCTTATCTATAATCCCTCAAATTCAATTCGTTCAACTTCTTAGGAGAGTTTAATGAAATACTTTATTGAGCGGTGCGCAAGTTTTCCCTTGTTTGCTTTAGTTTTCCTCCGGCTTGACCGGAGGATCCATGAGACCCTTTGGCTAAGTCAAAGGGAAACTCGGTGGTGGATGAAATATCAAGTAACTTGCACACTACGCTTTACTGCTTTTGTCATTATCTTAAGTGTTGTTCATAGCATAGATGCTAAGGCAGATAACAAAATTCAACCTCCTCAAACTCTTTCACTTAAAGATGCACAAAACATTGCATTAAAAAATCACCCAGAAATTTTATCATCCCAATATAATGTGATGGGTGCAGAAGAAAAAATTAAAGAAGTTAATGCAAATTATTTGCCGCAAATAACGGGAAATTCTATAGCAACGTTTGCTCCAAGCAACACGCGCTTAACAGCAGCAGGAAGTATTAACAATCCAGGTGTTTATCATCGAGGTTCAGTTGGTGTTTCAGCAAAACAACTTATTTTAGACTTTGGACGAACCGGACACCTTATTGGTGCTGAGCAAAACAAAATGCAAGCACAAGAGGCCAATCAAGCATTTATTCAAATGCGTGTTAAATTTTTGGTTACACAGGCTTATTATACTGTGCTTCGAGCAATTGAAATTCTTAAAGTTGCTAAAGAAACATTAACGGCTCGTCAAACATTGTTTGAACGTATTCAGGCTCTTAGAGATAGTAAAATAAGATCTGATCTTGACGTAAGTATAGCAATACAAGGAGTTGAAGAAGGAAATTTATTAGTTATCAAAGCTCAAACTGATTTAAATGCAGCTCAGGCAAAATTAATACAAAATCTTGGTCTTAATGAACAAAAGAGTTTTACTTTTGTTAATGATATAAAAGTCGCACCCCCTCCTGCAGATATAGATTCTCTATTACTTAAAGGAAAGGACCAAAATCCTGAAATAATTATGTTAAAATGTGAACTTGATTCGGCACGCCAAAAATATGAAGCAGCAAAAGCTGAAAATTATCCAACGATAAATTTAGTTGGCTATGCAGGGAAAAACCCTATCCGTGATGCTAAACAGCTGCAGCCTGGATATGCAGCGGCTGGAATTGAGTTAAGTGTTCCCATATTTACCGGAGGCAAAATTACAGCGGGTGAAAAGCAAGCTTTTTATCATTCACAGGCCATTCTACATACTCTAGCAAATAAAGAAAATCAGTTTATTTCAAATGTTAAAGTTGCATGGAATGAAGCGCTAGCTGCATATAAAAACATTAAAATTGCTGCAGAATTAAGAGACAATAATAATAAGTCTCTTGAATTGATAGAAGTTGGCTATGATGCAGGCAGAAATTCAATTGTTGATTTAAGACAAGCTCAACTTAGCAAGACACAAGCTGATATTAATTATTCTAATGCTGTTTTCGAATATATGATTAATTTGGCTGCCCTTGAATTTTTTCTTGGCCTTAAAATACAGGCTGCAATCTAGTTGAAAGAAGGCAAATAGCCCTCTTTCAACTAAAGAACCCTTATTTCTTGTGGTGTTCTTTATGATGCTCTTCAGCATAAGCTTTTCCGGATTCAGATGCATGATGATTTGCATGCAGTCTGTGGCCATGAGCTAAGTGTGCATGATGAGCAGCTTTTTCATGGTTACCAGCTTTGTGATGCTTAGCAGCTTCACGGTGATGATGTGCTGCATGTTCATGATGTTCAGCAGCTTTAATATGATGGTCATGATGTTTTGACATGATAACTCTCCTTAAAACGTTGTAGTTACAGAATTAAAGAATAGATATTTTTTCTTAATTTTTGGTTAACAAGGGATTTTTTTTAGAAAAAAATGAATATTAACGAGAAGAATTCATCATTCTTATTTTTTCTATTCTTAAAGGGCGGAAATTGGAAAACAATCTTCTCCTTAGATAAAAAGGCTGAGACAATAAAATGTTCAAAATGCTTAATAACCCCATTCCTGCCATTAAACATAGATGAGGATAATATTTCCAAAATTGGCTGACTTTCATCCAAGTTCGTGCAATCAGAGTTTCTGGTTTTATTTGTTTTGGGGTTTCCATTTTGAAATCAGGAAACTGATAATAGGAAAGAAAATATGGAGAGACGAAAGAATGTGGGGACTTTCCTTCATCCATGCTGTTTATAGAGATTTCATTAGAAGCTTTTGTTTCTTCGTAAAACCAGAAAGGAATGACACTTGAAGAGCTATTTGAATGAGTTAAATTTCTAGAAGAATTGCTACCTCCTGAATTATTATCCCCTCCAAAGGGAGATATTCCCATTGTTCTCATCTTGCTACTGCGAGCTTCCTTTGCAAAATTAACAACAGATAAAGGGTGATTTTGGCTTGATAAAACTAGACACCACGGGGTTCTTCGAACATGACGTTCTTGTTCATCGTCATTTTGCTTAATCTCTGATTTCTTCTGAATTTTACTATTAGGGCTAATAAGAACTTCATTAATTCTTTTTCTTTTAAAACTTCTTTTATTTTCTTTATTCTCCTCTTCGGCAATAGACTCAGAAGTTATAAGAATTGATTCAGTTTGAAGGGCTGGTGGATCTAACTCAAAAGCTTTTAAGTCAAAATTAAGTTGGAAAGATTTCGGAAAATTTTTAAAACATTCATTCAAACTATGCTTGAGTGTTCTTTTATTTTCAGCGTTTTTTATATGCCTTTCTGCTTCTTCTATAGAAAAGGTCAATCTACCACCCGGGAATTGTTTTATTTTTTCAACCTCTCCAAGAATAGCATCTATGATTTCTTGATCTGTTGCTGTTTCGGGTGCAAAAGCTTGTAAAGCACAAATCATTTTCATAATTTCAAGTTCACCTATTTTAAAAGATTTTGTTTTTTTGGGTGATTGAGTTTTCAAATATGAACCTTTTGGTTTTTTAATGGTGTCGTCTAAGTCATCACAAGAAAGTGTTGTAGATGTTACCGCATCAAATACAAAAACACTCAAAGGAATTAAATGAAAAGCAGAAGAGCGACGTGAAAGTGAACGCATATAAGACCTCCAGAAAGAGGATTGAGAAAAATTCCCTAAAATTGCTTTCAATTAAACAAAAGTTATCCAAGTTGTCAATGCTGCTTGGTTTTAAAACCTTACCACCCGACACAATTTTGGAACCTAGAAAAACAGCCATTTCACGTCACCTCGAGAAGGGACGTAGTCCCGACG
>DAHVSZ010000052.1 GCA_027328625.1 Candidatus Paracaedibacteraceae bacterium
CGTCGGGACTACGTCCCTTCTCGAGGTGACGTGAAATGGCTGTTTTTCTAGATTCCAAAATTCTGTCGGGTGGTAAGCCGGAATGAGTTATAAATTCTCGACTTATAGCTCATAAAATGTTAATATCATGAGTAATAAATATCTGAAATATAACTCATCATGTGGAATTGGCAACAAAAAGATTGGCCGGAATTTTCTTATAAAGCAGCTGAACTAGAAGGATTTGAAGAAAAATTTCTTTATAACTCTGGGCTTTTACAAGGCATTTTAAAGCATCTCGATGATGACAACAAGGTGGCTTTAACTATTGATCTAATCAGTGATGAAGCTCTTAAAACATCTGAAATCGAAGGTGATTATTTAAATAGAGACAGTATTCAATCTTCAATTAGGCGCAATTTTGGCTTACAAACAGATGAGAGAAGAGCATCTCCGGCTGAGCAAGGTATTGCTGAAATGCTGACAGATTTATATCGTTCTTATAATGAACCGTTGACGCACCAAAAAATGTTTGATTGGCATGCAATGCTCACAAAAGGACGTCGTGATTTAGCTGACATTGGTTCTTACAGAACTCATTTGGAACCAATGCAGGTTGTCTCAGGCTCACTTCAACCAAAAATTTATTTTGAAGCACCGTCTTCAAAAAATGTGCCAAAAGAAATGAATCAATTTGTGACATGGTTTAATAATACTAACCCTGTTGGTTCTAATCCATTGCCACCATTAACACGGGCTGGTATAGCACATCTTTATTTTATAAGCATACACCCTTTTGAAGATGGAAATGGCCGAATAGGCCGGGCTATTTCTGAAAAATCCTTATCACAAAATATGGGAAAACCAACACTTATTGCACTTTCTTCAATTATTCAAAAACATAAAAAGGCGTATTATTTGGCTTTAGAAAATAACAATACAAATAATGAAATTACTGATTGGCTTGTTTATTTTGCTCAAACGATTTTAGAAGCTCAATTATATACACAAATTTTAATTGAATTTATCATCGAGAAAACGAAACTCTTTGATAGACTGCAAGATAAACTTAATCCAAGACAAGAAAAAGTTCTTATTAGAGTATTTAAAGAAGGCCCTGAAGGATTTAAAGGAGGATTAAGTGCTGAAAATTATATCAGCATAACGGATACTTCTCGAGCAACAGCCACACGTGATTTACAAGACTTGGTTGATAAAGGGGCTTTTACCCGGCAAGGAGAGCTTAAGGGGACACGATATTATTTGAATGTTGGTAAGTAGCAGGCTATAACAACAGGGGTATAAATTAGCTAGATTTATCTAATATCTTCCTAGTAAGTTATTATAATTATGAGTCTTGCGGTATTCTTTAACCCAGCTTCAACTCAGCCTGATTATCGTTAACTTCAGCCTCAACAACATCTAGTGAAAAATGTTGCAACATATGCATTAGTGTTAAACCATGAGCTATCGCTGCTTTCGAAACTAGTTGCTTTTTAGCCTTTAATATACTGGATTCAGTTATAATAATTTGCTTGGGGAATTGTTTTTCTTTATTTAATGACAAAATGATTTTATCAAGTTCTTCAATTGTTCCAAGAATCGGTACACTATGAATATGACGCCCTACTTCTTCCTCCTCAAGAGTGATCAACCCTAAAGGGTGGTATGGCAAATCTGGACTATGCAAAACTTCACGAATAAATAATTCTGTTGAATCTCCATTGCCAACCAATAAAACAGGAATCGAAGCCTCTGCACTAGCACGACGCTTTTGCAATAAGTGTTGGTCATGAATTGAGCGATAAATAAAACGAGGTAGTCCTAACAACATAATCAGGACCAGAGCATTGATAATTGGAACGGACCTAGGCAAGGCTTCTTGCTGTGCCATTAACAACATTAAAGGAAAGAAAATAACTGTTGATAATACTGTCGAAAGTGCTAAAGGGATCATATCCTCTAAAGACACATAGCGCCAAATGGCCCGATGGGTTTGCATCCAGAAAGATATACTGCAATTAACAAGCGCAAAAACAATCATATTTTTTAAAATGAATTCAGGAGTAAACTCTAAAAATTCATCACCAATACGCAAATATAAGGCAATAAAAAGTGACAAGAAAGCCATGAGCGTATCAAAGACAAGGACGGCAGATGGTAAAATGGCATGGTTTGGTATGACATGACCTAAGCGCTGTTTCAGATCTTCAAGATGTTTGCCAAATCCTTCTAAAGAATTTTTTGTGTTCATCAAACTATTTTCCTTATTTTCTCTAATACATAGTACTCGGAATTAAAAAATGGCTTCTTGTAAAGAAAACAACTTGGATCCCTGACAAGTGATTCGTAAACCAAGCACAACTTGGACTCGTCTACTTTCTGGGATGGCAGTTTTATTGTCTTTGTCATCTGTTCCTTACTTGTATAGATACCACCTATGGTCTTGACTAGATCCATTGCAGCCTAACCAAATTATGTATCCAAAAAGCTGCGCAGTTTACGTGAACGGCTTGGATGCTTTAATTTACGTAAAGCTTTTGCTTCAATTTGGCGAATACGCTCACGTGTTACAGCAAATTGCTGACCTACTTCTTCCAAAGTATGATCTGTATTCATTCCGATACCAAAACGCATTCTAAGAACACGTTCTTCGCGAGGTGTTAAACTTGCAAGGACTCGTGTTGTGGTTTCACGTAAATTAGCATGAATAGCGGCTTCGATTGGAAGAACTGCATTTTTATCTTCAATAAAGTCACCCAAATGGCTATCTTCTTCATCACCAATTGGAGTTTCAAGGCTGATTGGTTCTTTAGCGATCTTCATGACTTTTCGAACCTTGTCCAGAGGCATAACTAGCTTTTCAGCTAATTCTTCCGGAGTCGGTTCACGGCCAATTTCGTGCATAATTTGACGTGATGTTCTAACCAACTTATTGATGGTTTCGATCATATGGACTGGGATACGAATGGTACGTGCTTGATCAGCAATAGAGCGCGTGATTGCTTGTCGAATCCACCATGTTGCATAAGTTGAAAACTTGTAACCACGACGATATTCAAATTTATCAACGGCTTTCATCAGGCCAATATTGCCTTCTTGAATTAGATCTAAAAACTGTAATCCACGATTGGTATATTTTTTTGCAATTGAAATTACAAGCCGTAAGTTGGCCTCGATCATTTCTTTCTTGGCTCTAGATGCATCTCTCTCACCTTTTTGAATGATCGTTACAATTCGGCGGAATTCTGAGAATGGAACTGAGACTCTACGTTCAATATCCTCAACTGATTGTATTAATTTGCTAAGATCCGCTTCATAATTCTCTATAAATTTTTTCCAACCTTTGTCCGTCAGTTTTTTTAAATCAGAAAGCCATTCAGCATTAAAGTTATGATTAACAAAGTGAGATAAAAATTGGTCTCGTTTGACACCACTTGCATCAGCATGGCTAGCTAGCCCTCTTTCAATGTTAGCAACAACACGATTGGTTTCATTATGTTGCTCAATAAGTTCTTCAACACAAATGACATTAAGTTTAAGTTCTTCAAAATTAGCTATCAGTCTCTGTTTTAGCTCTTTATAATCATCATCTTCAGCGACTATTGTACCTTTTGTTTTCAAAAGTTGTTTTTGGCGGGTAAATAACAGTGAATAAAGATCAAGGTGATTTTGTAAAAATCCTAGAACTTTATTACGAGTTGCTTCTTCACTATCTGATAACTGGTTACGTACAGGTTCTTCATGAGACTCTGTTTCTTCAGAAAGATCAAACTCTGCTTCTAGTTCTTCTTCATCATCGCTTATGCTTGTATCAATTGCGATTAAATCACGTACATGCATACGACCAGCTTCCAAGTGTGTACGCCATATACCAAGAATTTGTGCTGTTACGGGACTTTCACATAATCCTCCCATCATTGTTTCACGACCAGATTCAATGCGTTTTGCAATGGCAATTTCACCTTCGCGGGATAACAATTCTACATTGCCCATTTCACGTAAGTACATACGCACTGGGTCATCTGTACGACCTGCAACTTCTTCAGCACCTTCTTCTTCGCTTTCTTCTAATTCAAAATCAGCGATTGAAAGATTGTCGGAAAGCTCACCTGAAAGAAGAGATTCTTCCGCTTCGTCGCTATCAATAACACTGATCCCCATATCAGCAATCATTGTCATTGTTTCGTCAATTTGTTCAGAAGTTAGCTGATTTTGAGGTAAAGCTTCATTCAACTCATCATAAGTTATATAGCCTCTTTCTTTACCTTTTGAGAGTAACCTTTTTAACAAAGGATTAGCTTTGCTAAGCTCAATTAAAGGGATATCTACTTCTTCTGTAGACGATTCTTCGTTTTTTTTCATCGCTTTACCTGCCATTTATTACTCAGCTCCTTAAACCTTGAAAAACAATATAGAGTAAAAGTCTAACTTGAATGAGTCAAACTTGATTTTAAGGCCTTCATTTTTTGCCATTCAAACTCATCAAATGAAGCCTTCATATTTTCTGCCGAATTTTTAATATCTTTTTTTACTGATTCTTGCCATGCCACTCTGTTCCAAATTTCTTCCCATCTATCTAATGCCACTTTCGAATCAGTTCCTTCCTGAGCAAAAGGAGCATGTAAGTAAATTTTTTTGTCCAGTATTTCTTCCAGAATAGAGCTAAACCCTTTTAGGTGCAATTCTTCCTTTAAAGAGCTGAAATCTCCATTCATATTTTGCAAAATACATTGTTTCAGTTGCTGCCAGCTTTCATTATCAAATTCCACAAGAGCAAGCTGTTCTGCAACGTTATCTATTAATGTGGGGTGATTTATCAGCGTTGCCAATAAAATCTTTTGTGAAAGTAATTTTTTTTTTAGTACATGTCTTTGAAATGGGACAACAACTTGTTTAGTTGAAATCTTATCAACAAGAGCCTTACCTTTATGCTTATACCACAATTGGCGAAGTTTTTCATTAAAATCTTCAAAGTAAAAGTGACGGACATCAGCATCAGCTATTTCTGAGACAAAAGCATATACATTCTTTTTGAATGCAGCCTTTTCTTCTGGAGTTGACTCAATAGACGGTTGATAAGCCATTATTAAACTATCCCATAAAGTCTCAGATAAAGAGCGGGAAGAATTTAAAATGTTTGTGAAAGCTTCTTTACCATTTGCTTTGATATAACTATCTGGATCTTCTCCTTTCGGCAAATAGCAGAATCTAAGAGTTTTTTCAGAGGTTAATAAAGGTAACGCTCGTTTAGTGGCGCGGAATCCAGCACGAAGACCTGCCAAATCAGCATCAAAACAAAATAAGGGTTGAGAATTGCGTCGCCACAACAAAGCAAGTTGATCTTCAGTTAAAGCTGTTCCAAGCGGAGCAACAGCTGTTTTGAAGCCAGCTTGGTGTAAAGCAATAACGTCAAAATATCCTTCAACAATAATTAAAGGTTGATCTGATGTTACATGTCTTTGTGCTTGCGCAAAATTGTAAAGTATTTTTCCTTTGTGGAAAATACTAGTGTCAGATGAATTTAGATATTTAGGTTGCCCGTCTCCAAGTACTCTTCCACCAAAAGCAATCACATTTCCTTTTAAATCATTAATTGGAAACATAACGCGCCCACGAAACCTATCATAAGGTTCTCTGCCATCATTGGGTTGAATAATAAGACCCGATGATAAAATTTTATCCCTCTTAAAGCCCTTTTCAAGAAGAGTTTTATATAATGAAGGTTGATTTTGATGTTTATCAGCTGCGAAACCCAAATGGAATTCTTCTATTGTTTTTGATGTAAAACCACGAAGATTTAAGTATTCTCGTGCTTTCTCACCTATGCTTCTTTTTAGGTTTTCCTCAAACCATTCACAGGCTACTTTTAAGATTTCATAGTAGATTTTTTCTTCAGAGGTGGTGCTTTTTTTTTCAGGAAGAATAACCCCAGCAAGCCCGGCTAAATGTTCAACAGCATTCATAAAATTCATACCTGAACGTTGCATGACATAGTGAATAGCATCACCATGAGCTCCGCATCCAAAGCAATGATAAAAACCTTTAGCATCATTCAAAGTAAATGATGGTGTTTTTTCTTTATGAAATGGGCACAAACCTGAAAACTCATTCCCTTTACGAATAAGGCGCACATCTTTCCCTATGATCTCAGAAACTTTGAGACGAGAACGAATTTGATCTAAATAAGGAGTCAAGTCTGACATTTAAACACTAACCAACCTTTTATTATCTTTTATGCATACTACCTAAGAGTTCAGAAAGAATTCCCTCTCTAACTCCTCGGTCAGCAACTCGTAATTCATTAATATGTATTGCATCACAAATACCTTCCAAAATCGCCGAACCAACCACAACAAGGTCCGCTCGTCCTCCACCGATGCATGGATGTTGAACTCTTTCGCGTTGTGTCATAAAAAGAATTTTTTGGCTAATTTCCTTTAGCTCTTCTGTCTTGATAAATAAACCATCAATGGCTCTTCTTTCATAACGTAACAAACCCATTTTCACAGCCGCTAGTGTTGTTACTGTCCCTGATGAGCCAATGAGCTGCACTTGAGAATCATTTATATACTTAGAAATTTCGTTTTTGGTTACAAACTTATTAATCTCATCTCTTACATGCTCCCGCACATTTTCATGAATTTCTGGACTTGAGGCAAACTGGGCATAAGACTCACTTACAGTAACTACGCCATAAGGAAGGGAAACAGAGTCAATGACTTCAAAAGGAACTGGATAACCAGGACGCTTTCTACCGGTTTCGCTAATACGAAGCCAAATTGCTTCTGTACTTCCTCCGCCAATATCAAACACAACTGCATAAGGTGTTTTGGGATTAAGGACAGCAGCACATCCTGTTAGAGCAAGTCTTGCTTCTTCTTCACTACTAATAATCTCAATGTTCAAACCCAATTCAGCCATGGCTTTTTCTACTAAAAGATGACCATTTGTTGCTCTTCGGCAAGCTTCAGTTGCCACAGCTCTTACTCTTGTTGCTCCATGAAAATCAATTTTCCTTTGACAAACTCTGAGAGCTTCAATGGCTCTGTCCATTGCTTCTTCAGACAATTCTCCGGTTTTATGTAATCCTTCGCCAAGACGTACAATTTTTGCAAAGGAATCAATAATCTTCCAACCATTAAAGTTTGGTCGGTGTCTAAAAAATGTTTTTTTTAAACTTGCAACATTTACACTAGCGACAAGCAAACGACACGAAGTTGTTCCAAGATCAACAGCTGCTAAAATTGGGTGGTGTGCATCACATCTACCATTATTATAGGTGCTAGATTCGAGCGCAGAATTTATAAGTCGTTTTATCACAACAGTGTGCCATATAAGATACAGTTATTTTAATTTTTAAAACTGCTTTTAGCAGCTTCTCTTCCCTACTTTACGAAAAACAGGCAAAATATGATAGTCATAACCTTTAAAAAAATGTATTTTGTTCATAAGTGCATCAATTAACTGTGGAATTTGTCCAAATTACTAAATTTATATTGGGGGATAGTTTAGTGGTAGAACTCTCGGCTCTGGACCGAGCAGCCTTGGTTCGAATCCAGGTCCCCCAGCCAGAGAACTGTTTTAACTAATGTTTTTTTCATCTTCGATTTTTATGATTTTTCCTATTGTATTTTGCGCAACGTTCTTTTTAGCCGTTTTCTTAACTCGCTTAATGATCCGCGTTAACATCACTGCCTTACCAATGCAAAGGTCATCCCATAAAAAACCAACTCCAACTGCTGGCGGTGTTGCTTTCATTTTAGCTTTTTGTGTAAGCTACTCTATTGTTTTTTTTACCTCCTTGTTTGCAATAAGTACAAGCCCCTTTGAACGGTACGTTTTTTATTATGGTTTAGCGGCACTTATTTTAGCTTTAGTTAGTTTAAGAGATGATTATAAGCCAGTATCTTATCGAATTCGTTTGTTAACACACTTTTTTTGTGTGTTACTGCTTATTTATAATGGTTTGGTTGTTGAATTTCCGAGTCTGAGCAATAATGCAAACTGGGGGTCATATATTTTTACCATTTTTGCTCTTATGTCACTTATCAACGGAGCTAATTTTATTGATGGTCTAAATGGTTTATTGTCTGGCAGTATAATAATCACGCTAGTTTTTCAAATCTGGTTGATTTGGCCAGCTGATCTTTCCTTTATAGCCTTCCACTTATTGCTTTTTGCTGCTCTTTTAGGTTTCTTCATTTTTAATTTTCCTAAAGCTCGGATTTTTATGGGAGATATTGGTAGTACATTTTTAGGGCTTACATTAGGATTTTCAGCAATCATAGCTCAAAAATATTATACTTTATCCACGGACACAGCCTTTATCCACAAAGGTTTCATCTATTCCTTAACTCCTTTAAGTTTTTTATGGTTTGATGTCGCTTTTACTTTGCTAAGACGCGCATACTTAGGCTTGAAACTTACTGAAGCACACAGAGATCATCTTATTCATATCTTAAATGATTGCGGATATTCTCACGGTCTGATTAGTGGCCTTTATTTTATTTCTGTTATTATTATGGGAAACCTTACTCTTCTAAGTCATTATGGATATATTAATTTTATATCTCTCTTTTTAATTTATATAGGCTTGGAGATTTGTTTCTGCGTTTGGGTTTTTCATCAAAAACGACTCTATCATAAATTAAAGTCCACATGAAATGGCAAGATAGAGGTATTATTTTAAGTCAGCGTTCTTGTAGCGAAAGCCAGATTATTCTGAGTGTATTAACCGAAATACATGGCAGGCATAGTGGGATAATACGTGTTGGTAAAGCTGAGCGACAATCAGCACTTTTTCAACCAGGAAACCTTGTTGAGGTTACTTGGAGTGCACGGCTATCAGAGCATCTTGGCAGATGGTCATCTGAAGTAACCTTTATGCCTTGGATCCATCTGACTCATCATCCCCAGCCACTTTTAACCTTAAGTGTGATTTGCGCTTTACTCGATACTTGTCTTCCAGAACGGCACCCCTATGGTGAACTCTATCAAAGATTAAAAATTTTATTGAATCAACTAATAGACAACAACGATTGGCCAAGACATTATGCCTTATTTGAATTAAATCTTTTATCTTCATTGGGATTTGGATTGGATCTTAGTGAATGCGCTGTTACCAAAAAAACAGGTAACTTAGCATATGTTTCACCAAAAACAGGACGAGCGGTTTGTGAAAATGTAGGAAGACCTTATGCAGAGCGTTTATTTATCCTGCCCAAATTTTTGATGGATGAAGGGGTACAACCAACACCAAAGGATATTTACTTGGCTTTAAACATGACGGGTTATTTTTTAAGCCAGTTTGTTTTAGAAGGAAAAAAACTACCTGAGATTAGACAAAGGCTGCTTTCTTCCTTTTGTGATTTAAAAATTTTAGAATGTGCTTAGGGAGAAATTATCGTTTGCATTACATAAAATTAAAGCTATTAAATTTATTTTTTCTTTGAAAAAATATAATAATTAAACTTGACACAAGCTGTATTATCAGGAATATGATATTGAAAATAAATAGATTTTTGCAGAGTCTCAAACCAAAGCACTGTAGTGGCAAGTACAATTGCTGTGTAAATTGTATCGTTTTCTTGAACGTATCACTTATATAAAAATCTATAAAGATTATCTGGTTTTTACCCATATGATCACCTATATAAAAAATGATTAAATGATTGAAAAGGAATCTGTAAATGTACTCGTATAAACTTGTTTTTACAGCAGGTTTTGCTATGTTCTCTATGTTTTTTGGCTCAGGAAATTTAGTATTTCCCTTATTGATTGGTTATGAAACAACTGATTTTTATACTTTTGCAATTGTAGGGCTTTTAATAACAGCGGTTTGTGTTCCTTTTTTAGGGCTGTTAGGTATGATTAAATTTAATGGAGATCGTAAAGCTTATTTTTCTAGTCTTGGGAAAGTACCTGCTTTTGTCTTGACTTTTCTTATGCTGGCTCTCATGGGACCATTTGGCGTTATCCCTAGATGTATAACTGTTGCTTTTGGCGGATTAAGTCTTATAATCCCAGGTCTACCATTTGTTTCATTTAGTTTCATTTTTTGTTTACTTATAGGTGTTCTTATTTGGCAACGAAATCGCATTGTTGATATTATTGCGCTTATTCTTACCCCCTTTAAGTTAGGTAGCATTATTCTTTTAATCATCGCTGGTTTATATTTTGGCAATGATCCATTACCTTCTTTGCATACTTCTAAAGATGCTTTTTTAATGGGTGTCATGCAGGGTTATCAAACTATGGATTTGATAGCAGCTTTTTTCTTTGCTTGCACAATATATGAATACCTTCAAATCAAAACTAATAATCAAAAAAACATTGCTGCAAGAGAGCATCTTCTTTTCAAAATGGGGGTATATTCAAGCCTAATTGGTGCAATGCTTCTAAGCTTAGTCTATGTTGGGTTTGTCATGCTTGGTGCGAAATATGCTTTGGTATTAAGAGGTGTTCCAGCTGAGTCCATGCTGACAGAAATTTCCCGCCATGCTTTGGGAGTATATGCGATGCCTATTGTGGCATTAACTCTAGCAATCTCTTGTCTTGCAACGGCAACAGTGTTAACAAACTTATTTGTTGATTTCTTACAAAGTGATATTAGTTTGGGCAGGTTAACAAGGCCATATTCAATCTTTTTAACATTAACAATCACTTTTGGAATATCCTTGTTAGGATTTCAATTCATTTGTGTTTGGCTTGGATCAATTTTAGAATGGATATATCCTTTATTGCTGGTCTATGCGATTGCTCAAATCATTCGTAAAACATCTTGCTTTAAGACAATAGAGAATTATCAATGATCAAACTTGATGGTGTTAAAGACGGTGGACGTATAGCCGTCGCTATGTCAGGAGGTGTAGATTCCTCTGTAGCCGCTGCTTTGATGATTGAGGCTGGTTATGATGTGGTTGGTATCACATTACAACTTTATGATCATGGTCAGATGATCAATAAAAAAGGAGCTTGTTGCGCTGGTCAAGATATCTATGATGCAAGAACTGTTGCGGACCGGTTAAATTTTCCTCACTACGTCCTCGATTACGAAAGCATTTTCAAGCAAAGCGTTATTGATGATTTTGCTGATAGTTATTTGCAAGGAGAAACACCCATTCCATGTATTCGCTGCAATCAACGTGTAAAATTCAAAGATCTTTTAACAACTGCCCAAGATCTTGGGGCGGAAGCATTGGTTACAGGTCATTATGTCAGACGTCTGGCTACACCTGAAGGGGCTCAACTATTAAGAGCGGTTGATTATAATAGAGATCAAAGTTATTTCCTGTTTGCCACAACGCAAGAACAATTAGACTATCTTCGATTTCCTCTTGGGGAAATGGAAAAAACTGAAACTCGTGAACATGCAAGGCGTTTTGGTTTAGAGGTTGCTGAAAAACCAGATAGCCAAGATATATGTTTTGTGCCAACTGGAGGATATGCATCTGTCGTTTCTAAACTTCGGCCAGGGTCGCTTGAGGCAGGTGAAATTGTTCATATTGATGGTCGTGTTTTGGGACAGCATCAGGGTATTATTAATTATACTATAGGGCAAAGACGTGGTTTGGGGATTTCTTCACAAGATCCTTTATATGTTATAAGACTTGAACCTGAAACCCATCGTGTTATTGTAGGGCCATATTCGGCATTGGCTAAGACGTCTATCTTTTTAAAGGAAGTGAATTGGCTAGAAAGTTCTGAAAAATTTCCAAACGATTATTCTTGTTTTGTTAAGATACGCTCAACTCATCAACCAGTACCTGCTGTTGTCAAAAAACTTGATGATTCTAATGCTGAAATTGTATTTGCAAATCCGGAATATGGTGTTGCTTATGGACAAGCGTGTGTCTTCATAGAAAAAGACCGAATTCTTGGTGGGGGCTGGATTTCTCAAGGCATTTGAGTGACTTTCACATAGTTGAGTTTAAAAATCATAATTGATGAAGCCTATATTCACATCAAATATTAATAAAAAATTAAAATTAATTAACGAATTATTAACGCATCGATATTACCTCATATAAAGTAAGACAATCCAAGTAAGGAGTGCTTTATAATGCGTGGTAAATATACATTAGCAACTATTTTTCTTTTGACAAATTTTGATTGTTCTGCAGTGATAGCGCGATCAATGGATGAAATGAAGGATAGAGAGGAATTTCAATCCGAATCACAACAATCAACTATGAAGACAATTCCTCCTGCAAGTGTATTCCAGGTGCAAAATCCACTTCTACAAAGACGTCCATGGCCAACTAAAGAAGAAACTTTGAAAAGAGTTGTTATGATTTCAGATTATCATCAGTGGCCTCCTGTGTCTTTCTTTCCTTTTGATGACAGATTAATGGCAAGAACGATAAAAGAACTTTTCGAAGACAACCAATAGGATAACATTTGATTATTGATTGCTATGATTGAAGCCTCGTAAAGAGGCTTCTCTTAATCTCTATGGCAAAAGCGTTATAAAATGATTATAATTAATTTCTCTATTCCAAGTCTCCCTTTGGCTTGACCAAAGGGTCTCGTGGATCCTCCGGGCAAGCCCAAGGAAAACTAAGTGGTTGTAATCATTTTATAGTGCTTTTGCTCTATTTTCAATCTCAAGTTCTAATTCTTTCACTTACAAAGCGACAATTTTGGAATTTTCTCCTTCATTATTCTGATAATTTTGTGGAATATGCGTAACAATATTTCATTGATATTCGGGATTAAGGTTTGAAATTTTATCAGTTTGAGTTTGCAAGTTATATTTATACATTTTACTCTAATCCAAATGATTTTTTTAAAATAATAGTTAAATTTAATAAAATTAGGTGGTCTGAATGCTGAGATTTTTAAGTAAAATCTTTAAAATTCTGCTGGTGAGCCTTGTTTTTTATCGCACTCTGTGCCCATCGGTTGCTTTTGCTGAGGATTTAGAAGAGGAAAGGAAAAGAGAAGTAATATCCCGTCTTACTCATCAAACACAGATTCCCATAGATGATGGAGATAAAGAACTAAAAAAGACAAGGATTGAAAGATTTCTAGAGGCCGGTGATAGGTTTGGAAGGGTTATGGAAGGTATTTATGATGTCAACATTGACAGAGTGTCTCGGTTAGTACTGTATGGTTTCTGTGTGCCGGCATGTATTTATGCAGTTTCTATGTTAGTTTACTCTCTTTATGAAATCTGGCAACAACCCAATATAAGAACCTGTAGCTTACATGAATTATCACAAGCTATTGCTCCTCATCATGCATCATCCACTCATACCTTAAGGCATCGATTTCAAACCCTTGGTGTTACAGAAGACAATGTAACGGCTTTGATTGGTTATGGCTTTTCCATGATATTTGGTAACGTTTCAGAATGGGTTAGAGCAGGCGGAGGTTCTTTTCCAGGTACGGAAAGTTTTTCTTCAAGTTTGGCTAATGATGAAGCAAGCCAACAGGTATTGGTTACCTATGGAGGGTTAGCCAATAATACCTGTCCTGATACAAGCCCTTTACAGAAAGCTGTGAGCGGCATTCAGAAACCATCATCAGGAATGAGTTCTGTCTGTGCTTATGAGACAAATTCTGTGAGGGCCCGATTATTAGCGTGCGGTTTAATGCAATTACCGAGTGGTTTTCAATTGATGCTTGGGAACTGTTTGTTGAATACTTTGGACTGGGGAGATAGCGGAGCGAATGTTGTGGCAATTTTGGGATTCAATGGTGCAGTGACTGTTTCAGGGAGAGAAAGAGTGTTAACAAATACTGCGGAGCTGACAAGGACAATCAAAATGCCGGGAACAAGGTCACAGACGCCCAGTTTATATAGAAGCCCAACTTTGTCTGAAGAGGGGAGTTTATCAAGAAGTCCTTCTGATGAGGGAACAATGTCAAAATCAAAGCTTGAGACAAAAACGGTAAGCGAAGAGAGGAGGGAGAAGAGCAAAACGCCAACACTTGTGCCCTCAAAGAAAAGGTTTGTATATTGGACAACGGGTGGTAGTGTTGGTAGTAGTGGAATATATGCTGCTGAGATCAATGTAGCATCAGGATTACCTAATGGAGTTGCTAGAACACTTTTGTCTCCCAGTAACCTTTATGCTCCCTTCGGGTTTTCTGTGGATCCAGAAAATAGTAACCTTTACTGGGTAGAGAAGGGTGGTTCAATATTTGTGAGCAGTGTTAATGTTGAAAATCCTGGCCTTCTTACGAACGTTAGAAAATTGTTACAAAGAGAAGCTAATCTTTCTGATATTTTCGTTGATTCAAGGAATAAGAAACTTTATTGGTCAGAAACCAATGCAGAACAAGATTATGCATTATCGGTAGGGGATATGGATCCTACGATGCCATCAGCGCCTGTAAACATTACAACAGATATAACAGATGAGGCTTCTGTTTACTTTTTTTCTATAAATGTACTGCACAGTACAATCTATTTTTCAAGTATCACAGGAGGAATGCCTCATGAAACTCTTACCCATGGTCCAAGAATATATTCTGATACAGCATTCGTTTTAGGAAATCCAGAAGTGCAAGCTATAAATGCGATTATTACTCTTAATTGTGGTTGTGTACTTAGCGGGGTAGATTTTGATTTCAATAATGAACAGCTTTATTGGGGAGTAGATTTGCCACCTTATACGATTTATAAAGATACGTCTACTGGAACGGTTTTCATGTCGGGGAATAATTACAGCTTAGTACCAAATTCTCGCTTTAGAATAATTTAAGGAAAAAATTGCCGACTTTGTGATGAATATGGAATTTCTTGCCTAGTTAGGTGAGTTCTACACATCTTGAATTCATTTTAACTAAACTAAATGCCGTCATGGCGAGCAACGGAGTTGCGTGGCCATCCAGTTAATTAAATCAGATGTAACACCTGTATAAAGTGTCCCATTTCGTTGATTTGTCATATATAAACTGCGGGTTGTTTTATCTGTATCATTTTTTCTGGATGGCCACACAACTCCGTTGCTCGCCATGACGGCGGGTTTGCTTTAATAATTTTAGATAAATTGACTAAACTTGTGTAGACACTTATGTGGTCAAACCATAAGGAGACTAAGCTCTTAGCATTGACGAAAATAAGTTATTTCCTGTCGTTGGCACGCAAATTGCACCATAAAAGGCTGTAAATTTGCATTTGTCGCAAAGATGTTAAAAAAGAGTTTTGGGCGAGTCAAATATACAAAAACTATATTACAAGAGGTAATAACTTTTTTTCAGGAGGAAAATTATGGGAGTCTATTTAAACTCAAACCCTGCAGCTA
>DAHVSZ010000053.1 GCA_027328625.1 Candidatus Paracaedibacteraceae bacterium
GAACAGAACCTTTGTGTTTTTTAAAAATTAAAAGATCATTATAGGCAATACTAGATGACAATACATCAATATCAACATATTGAGAGCCGGCGGTAATGATTCTATTCATTTTTAAATTTCTTCCTCAAAAAGCTGTTCGAGTGCCTTCCACGGGAGGATTGCGCAGTTATACCTTGATGGATATTTTTCTAATGATTTAAAAATATTAAGTTTTCCTAAATCTTTTTCTTCAGTTTGAGAGTGGCGATTATCAATTAGATTTCTAAAGGCTTTTATAATATCCATAGTCTGGTTTATATTCTTGCCTTTAATAGCAGTTGTCATTAATGAAGCAGATGCTTTCGTAATCGCACAACTTTCTCCAGAAAAAAGAATTTTTTCAATTGTAAATTCTTCATGCTCGGAAAATATTACATGTAATTCTACCGTATCACCACACATCTGATTATGGTAAATTGTTTTTGCACAATGACCATCTATCTTTCCGTAGTTCAATGGAGAATTATTAAGCGTCAAAATAACTTCTTGATACAGGTTATGTGATCCAATTAGTGACATTTAAATACCTCATTAGCTTTATGTAAGGTTAAAAACAATTTATCAATATCTTCGTTGTTATTATAAAGTCCTAAAGAGATTCGAAGTGTTGCGGGAACTTTATAAAAGTCCATAAGAGGATACGCACAATGATGACCTACTCGTACTGCAATATCAGACTCTGCTAACAATGTACCAAGATCATGAGCATGCACGTTTTTCATGATCAAAGAGCAAACGCTAACATGCTTAACAGGACATCCAATGAAATGTATATTTGGTATTTGTTTAAGTTTTTCTTTTAGATACTTTAATAAATTATCTTCGTGTTTTGCTAAATACTCGAATCCCAATATTTGAAGAAAATCTATTGCTGCACCTAAACCAATTAATTCTGCTATTGGTGGGGTCCCTGCCTCAAATTTATGGGGAAGATAAGAATAAAGTATATCATCTTGATATATTCTGCTAACCATTCCACCACCGTATAAATAAGGAGGCATAGTTTCTAAAAGTTGTTTTTTTCCATATAAAATTCCAACACCTGTAGGGCCATATAATTTGTGCCCTGAAAAACATAAGAAATCACAGTCTAATACTTGTACATCAACTGGAATATGTGGTACAGCCTGAGCGGCATCAACTACCACACATACCCCGTGTTGATGTGCCATTTTTACAATTTCTTTAATTGGGTTTTGTGTGCCAGTAACATTGGATACGTAAGTAATTGCTAAAAGTTTTACATTCCCTTTAAGAAGTTTGTCAAGCTGGTCTAAATCAATATCTCCATTATTGTTAATGGGAATGACCTTAAAGTTGGCTTCCTTCTGTTTAGCCAATTGTAACCAGGGCAAGCTGTTTGAGTGGTGTTCTAACACAGATACAAGAATAGTGTCATTTTTATGAATATTTTTCTTACCCCATGTATTAGCAATAAGATTGATGGCTTCAGTTGTTCCTTTTGTAATGATGATTTCTTCTTTAAATCGTGCATTAATAAATAACTTAAGCTTTTCTCGAGCTTTCTCAAATTCGTAGCTAGCTTTTTCTGCTAGAGGATATATAGCTCGATGAATGTTAACAGGATAGTGCTGGTAATATTCCAGCACTTTTTCAATGACTTGTTTGGGTTTGAGGGTGGTGGAAGCACTATCAAAATAGGGTTTATTTCTCATTAGGGAAGGAAAGAGCCTCCTGATCTCATCGTGATTTTTGAACATAATTATACGCCTTATTATTTAAGTTGGATGAAAGGACCATTAAAGGTACTTTTTGAAAAACGTCCGATTACTTTTGCCCATGAGCCGGCCAATTTTAATACAGTTTCAATTTCAGCTTCGGAAGCTGCTATTAACAAGCCTCCATTCGATTGAGGATCATAAAATGGTAACGACGCATAAAGATCGAGTCTCTTATGAGCTTTGACTTTTCTTTTATAGTTATAAAAGTTTTTCATGATACCGCTGGTTGGTGAAATTACAGCTGATGCTAGTTTTTCCACCTCGGGAAGAAGCGGCACACTATCTATTGTGATTTCAACTTTGAGGTTATTTAATTGACACATTTCTAAGACATGTCCTATTAAACCAAAGCCCGTTAAATCAGTCATGGCATGTACAGACTTAATAGAGGCTAAAGCTGTACCTTCTGTATTGACTTTTGTTATGACTGGCAACATGGCTTGATAAAGATAATCATTTAAAAGTCCTAGTTTCATAGCATTTGAATAGATGCCAATTCCTAATGGCTTAGTGAGGATCAGTAGGTCTCCGTCTTGAACCTCATTATTTCTTTTAAGATGATCTTTTTTGACCTTTCCTAATATAGTAAAACCATAAAAAGGTTGGGGGTTTTCTATTGTATGCCCTCCAACAATTAAACATTTGGATCGATCGAGTGTTTCTGTGCCACCTTTTATGATTTTCTTAATGTCTTCAGATGAAACATGATCCTTTGGGTAGCCTAATATTGTATTAGCAATAAATGGTTGCCCTCCCATTGCATATATATCGCTTACAGCATTAGCAGCTGCAACAACACCATAGGTATAAGGATCATCAACAATTGGTGTGAAAAAATCTGTGGTAAAAAGTAAATATTCATCTGTTCCCATATCATACACAGCACAATCATCACTAGTTTCAAAACCTACAACGACAGAAAGATCGGAAGTTTTTTGTTTGGTTACTTTGAGGATGGTTGATAAAGCATCCTCTTGTTGTTTACATCCACAGCCGCCAGCAACTGAAAGATTTGTTAAAGATCTCGTATTCATTACATATCCTTTTATTTTTTATGAGTTAAAATATAACGCATAAGAAAAGCAGCAGTTCTATCTTCACCAATCACTTTTTTCGTGCACAGATCTAGTACTGTTTCAAAGCTTAACCATTGCATTATTATTCTTTCACCTTCTGGAGATGTAACAGAGGTAAGTCTGTCTACAGTTGTGTGTGGAGCTATATAATAAAGAAGATCCCACTCAACAGTTGCTCCACAGGTTGATGTGTGGGCGTGAGTAATTGTTTCTGGTGAAATACTAATTCCACATTCTTCTCCAAGTTCTTTTGCTGCAGCTAGTTTTCCAATGTCCTCAAGTTTTGTGGGTGATCCTGAATCACGAAAGGCAGCATACTCTTCAATTCTTTCAAAAACTTTTCCTCCTGGAAGACGGAAATCCCATTGTTTAGCTTCTGTTCTCCATTCTGCTGTAATAAGAATTTTACTACCTGAAGTAAGAAGAATACGCACACCAGGGCTTCTTCTCACATATTGAAAAGTTTTAACTATTCCGTCAGAAAATCTTACCTTGTGAGTCATTACATCAAATAAGCGAGTACGATATTCTATAGCATGTCCACCAAGATCTTTGATCTCTCCCCATCCTTTTTTAATCGATGGTAACATGCGAATAAATGTTACAAGGTCAAATTTTGATGTAGTGGCTTCAAATTCTTCATAATTACTGACTAAAATATGTGCTTTTTTCAAAGCCTCTCTATGTGGATCCGTAATTCGGTAAGTACGTTCATCAGGTGAGAGATCAGGAGAGCGAGTTGCAAGCCTTGTTGTACGAACAGCATCGGGGGCAATAACGCCTATAATCAGTAATTTTTTATTTTCTTCAACAAAGGGTGAGCTTAATGTCGCATTATTCCCTGAAAAAATTGAAAATCCTTCTTCTGTTTTCTCAAAACCATAATATTCTCTTCTTCCCTCTTCCATTTCTCTAATCCAAAAGAATTCAATTTCCTTGTTAGCAACCATTCTTTCAAATTCACTTATTGAGATATGGATGTTTTCTTCATGGTCTTCATTTGCTCGTTTTGGACGGGTAATATAACGTTTTGGAAAAGTGACATGACTACATTCTGATCGTACGGTGTTGAGTAAAGTTGTTTTTCCTGATCCACTTGAACCAATCACTAGAATACCACTTATGTCCTTTAAAGAAGAAAGATTGGCAGTTGCTTGAAATGATTTTAAATTTCGCATAAGAGCATTTATTTGCTCATGATCTAGACTGCTTGCTCCAAAGCACAAAGATGCTTGCATGAATACTAATGTAAGTATTGCTAATATTTTATTACTCATAATTATCTCTTTTTAAATTTGTTTACTAAAATTGGGTTATTAAAAGAACGACATAGATTATGTCTGATTTCAGTTTTTGGATTTGTAGCGTTTGAATTGCTGCGATGTTTTTGGTAAGAAGCTTATATCTTCTAATAAAGGCTCAATATCTACGAAAGAAGTTTCTATAAATATCAACGAAAACTGAAGCAGCAAATATTTCATTTGCTCGGTTCCTAAGACTTAAGTTTTTGTTTTGGCATAAGGATGTTTTCACTTTCTTTCTTACTTATTAAAGTTTCACTAATCATTAGAATTAAGAATTTTGTACAAATACACTAATTCTGTATGTGAAAATTAAAATGAAGTTAGAAGAAAGGCTATGGGTTAAATGTCTTAGTACTTGTCTTAAGACATTCCTACCTCATTTTTTGTTTGTGAGATTATTTAGAAAAGAGAAGCTTTCTAAAAATAAATTTTGTAATTCTACAAAATTTATTATAAGGATCTAAGACAGACAAATAGCTTTTATATACCCAATGAAAATGAAGATATCTGTTTTTACTTGCTGCTTTTTAACAGTTTTCATGCCTCTTGACCAGGGGATCCATAAGACCCTATGGTCAAGCCATAGGGAAACTGAAGTGGGTTAGAAAATAGACATTTTCAAGTGCATTGGGTATAGTGCTTTTGCTATAGATATTAAGCTAAATAATTTAATTGTTAGTTAATTGATGCAATATAAATATACTCTTCAAAAGAAAACGACTAAAATCTTTCTTCAATAATGATCCTAACAACTTCAGGGTCAGCTAAAGTACTGACATCACCAATATTTTCGATTTCACCGGCGGCAATTTTCCGTAATATTCGGCGCATAATTTTACCAGATCTGGTTTTGGGAAGTCCTGGAACAATTTGGATTTTGTCTGGTGTGGCAATGGGGCCTATATGTTTTCTTACCTGATTTTTCATTTCTATCATTAGCAATTCTTGATCATGAATGCCATCGCTTACAATGACAAAGACATAAATGCCTTGACCTTTAATGTCATGAGGATAGCCCACAACAGCGGCCTCAATAACATGGGGGTGTGTTGTTAAGGCTGATTCAATTTCAGCTGTACCTAGTCGATGGCCAGAGATATTGAGAACATCATCGATGCGTCCTGTAATCCAATAATCACCATTTTTGTCGCGCCTTGCACCGTCTCCTGTAAAATAAAGGCCTGGAAAAGATGAAAAATAGGTTTCTTCAAAGCGTTCATGGTCACCGTAAACAGTGCGTGCTTGTCCTGGCCATGAATCAGCAATGCATAAACTTCCTTCAACATCGGCTTCATTTATAGGGAGACCATCTTTATTCAATATAATCGGTATAACTCCAAAGAATGGCTTTGTGGCACTCCCTGGTTTTAGGTCTGTCACTCCCGGTAAAGGGGTAATCATAATGCCTCCAGTTTCTGTTTGCCACCAAGTATCCATAATAGGGCATTGATCCTTACCAATCTTATGATAATACCATTCCCAAGCTTCTGGATTGATGGGCTCTCCAACTGTTCCAAGAATTCTTAGCGTATTTCTTGAGCTGGATTCTAAATGCTTATCACCAAAACTCATGAGTGATCTAATAACTGTTGGTGCGGTATAGAAAATATTGACCTTATGTTGGTCAATAATTTGCCAAAAACGCCCTGGATCGGGATATGCTGGAATGCCTTCAAACATTAGAGTTGTGGCTCCATTAGCAAGTGGTCCATAAAGAAAATAACTATGCCCGGTAATCCAGCCAACATCAGCTGTGCACCAATAAACATCTCCTTCATGGTAATCAAAAACGTATTGATGTGTCATGGAGGCAAACGTTAGATATCCTCCTGATGTGTGTAAAACTCCTTTTGGTTTACCCGTTGAACCTGATGTATAAAGGATAAACAATGGGTCTTCAGCATTCATTTCTTCAAAAGCACACTCATCAAGAGCTAAACGAGATGCATCTTTATAAAGAATATCGCGTCCTTTAACAACAGGGACTTCAGTGCCTGTTCTCTCAATGACCAAAACATGTCGAACATTTTCGCATTGTTGCAATGCGTCATCGACATTTTGTTTTAAAGGGATAATTCGACCACCTCTAATTGCTTCATCGGCTGTAATGACAAAATCTGACTGACAATCATTGATTCTGCCTGCTAAAGAATCGGGGGAAAATCCAGCAAAAACGACAGAGTGAATAGCACCAATTCGCGCACATGCTAACATGGCATAAGCAGCTTCTGGAATCATTGGTAAGTAAATGGTAACGCGATCACCTTTTTGAACACCATAGGTTTTTAAAACATTGGCAAATTTGCACACTTGTTTGTGTAGATCTTGATAGGTGATGTACTCATGTGATCTTGGGTCATCACCTTGCCAAATGATGGCAACTTGATTGGCGCGTGTTGATAAATGTCGATCAACACAATTGTAACAAACATTTAATGTGCCATCTTCATACCAGCGAATTGAAACATTTGGATAATAGCTTGTATTTTTAATTTTGCTATAAGGCTTTATCCAATCCAATCGTTTACCATGCTTTGCCCAAAAGTTATCTGGGTTTTCGATTGAATCTGCATACATTTGCTCATATTCAGACTTATTGATCAGTGCTGTGTCTTTCCATGAGGATTGAAGAGGGTAAATATGAGACATTTTCTAAGTACGATAGTAAGAATGAATCTAAATCTACCATAGCGAAAAAATATAGATGAAAAAAGTATGTTTTCGACAATATTAAATCTTTATACCCAATGAAAATGAAGATGCCTGTTTTATATTTACCACTTTTTGTTAGTTTTCCTTTGGCTTGACAAGGATCCATGGACCCCACGGTCAAGCCGTGGGGAAACTGAGGGGGAAGTTAGGAAATAGACTTTTCCGAGTACGTGGAGTATAGATTCTTTTTATCATGTCTAATCTTGTCGCAAGTTAGAACTTGTCTCATGAATAAAACTTTCTTAAAGTAAAATCCATTAGTAAAGGAATAATCATGTCACAACCACTAATTGTTATCCCAGCCAGGTTAGCATCTACACGTCTTCCTAATAAACCTTTAGCTCTGATTCATGGTAAGCCTATGATTGTTCATGTATGGGAACGAGCAAAAGAAGCAGGTTTGGGTGAGGTTGTTGTTGCTTGTTGTGGGCCAGAAATTGCTGATGTAATCACTAACGTTGGTGGTAAAGCGTATATAACAGATCCTGACTTGCCTTCGGGCAGTGACCGAATTAAAGTTGTTCTGGCTGAGATGCCGCATATTGGTGATGACACAATCATCTTAAATCTGCAAGGTGATCTTCCAACCATATCAGCTGATACTATGTCTGCAGCTTTAGAAGCTTTAAAAGATCCAAATACAGATATGGGAACGATTGCAACCTCTATTAAAGATCCGACGCAAATTCATAATCCTAATGTGGTGAAAGTTGTTATGTCATCTGTAAACGATAACATTGGTCGTGCCCTTTATTTCTCACGAGCGGCTATTCCTTATGGGGCTCAAAAATACTACCACCATATTGGTCTTTATGCTTACAGACGTCCAGCTTTGGAAAAATTTTTATCCCTACCAGCGTCGTCTTTGGAAAAGATTGAAAAATTAGAGCAGCTAAGAGCTTTAGAGGCTAATATGCGAATTGATGTAAAGCTCGTTGAAGAAGCACCTCATACAGTTGATACGCCTGAGGATTTAGACGGGGTTGTGAAATATTTAGAAGGTGACTGTTAATATAGTGAACCTGTGTGAAATGAGTGTGATGGGAATTATTATCATCACTTTATACGGATTGTTATATGGGTGATTAGCAATTATTACCTGCGGCAAAACCAGAAGACCACGCCCATTGAAAGTTATAACCGCCTAACCATCCTGTGACATCCACAACCTCTCCTACAAAAAATAAATTGGGTAAGTTTTTGCAAGCCATGGTTTTGGATGATAAAAAGTTTGTATCTACGCCACCTGCAGTTACTTCTGCTTTTTGATAACCTTCGTTTCCACTGATAAGGACTTTGAAATTGTGCATTCTATCAGCAATCTCTAGTAAAGTTTCTTTTTTAAGATCCGTTATACTTTTATTAAAATCTGAATTTGAGAAAAAAGTATCAATAAGACGATTGGTGAGATAAGGTTTTAAATAATTAGCCGGGGTCTGTTTATTGTTTTTATCAATAATGAATTGTTTTTTAAGGTCAATATTGGGTAGCAAGTTAATGATTATTTCTTCACCGTTAAATTTTTCCAGATAAGATGATATCTGTAAAATTGCGGGGCCACTTAGCCCTTTGTGAGTAAACAAGATGTTCTCAAGAAATTTTGCTTTTTTATGATTGACCAGAGAGAAATTGGAGATCCCGCTTAATTGTGTAAACAGTTGCCTTTCTGATTCCGAAACAATTAATGGTACCAAAGCAGGACGTGTTGGTACAATTTTAAGACCAAATTTTTTGGCAATTCGGTAGCCAAAGTCGCTCGCGCCTATTTGTGGGATCGATAATCCACCACTTGCGATAATCAGGGAATCACTTATGAAGCTAGCCTCATTACTATTGATTTCAAAATAATCACCTTTGGAAATGGCACTAACATGACAGTTGAGCTTGATTTCTACTCCATGTTGTTGGCATTGATCTAATAGCATGTTGATGATTTGTTTAGATGAACCATCACAAAACAGCTGGCCTAAAGTTTTTTCGTGATAGTTAATTTTGTAAGATTCAACTAGCTTAATAAAATCATATTGGGTATATCCTGCTAAGGCTGATTTAACAAAATGAGGGTTTTGACAAATGTAATTATTATAAGATGCATGGAGATTCGTAAAATTACAGCGGCCGCCACCTGAGATTCTTATTTTTTCACCAATCTTGTTTGAATGTTCTATAAGAAGTGTTTTTTTAGATCTTTTCCCAGCACAAATGGCAGCCATTAAACCAGCAGCGCCGGCGCCTATAATGATAACATCATATTTAGATTGAGAATTGTTCATAAAATTTAATCACATTTTAGAAAATATAGTTAAAGGACTTGATGTTAATTGAAGATAGATATCAAAATAAAGGTAATATAATCTTGTTTTTAGTTGATTGTCTAATCTTACTCCTTTCTCTTCTAATTTATTCTTGATAGAAACAAGGAAATAAATTGTTATTTGTATCTAAAATTAATTGTAAGGATATCCTTATTTTTAATGTTCGCTTAACTTTCGAGCATTAAGCTAAAAATAGAGGTGTCTTGATTAATTACGAGATTTTAACTAGCTAAGGCTTTATATGATTTCTGCTGATTTACAAGTTTCTCGTCTTTTTCGTTTACAACAAGCTTTAAAGGATCATCATGCTGATGGGCTAGTTGTCCCCAGAGTTGACTGTTACCAAGGTGAGTATGTTGCGCTTTGTGATGAGAGACTTGCTTGGTTAACAGGTTTTAATGGTTCAGCGGGGATGGCTATTGTTCTTACCAATCGAGCTTGTTTGTTTGTTGATGGACGTTATACTTTGCAAGCGAATCAGCAGGTTTTGACAGATCGAGTAGATGTTCGTTCTCGGACTTCATCGAGTATAAGGGACTGGTTGATGGAATGTATCGAACCTGGTTCAACCTTGTTATATGACCCTTGGCTTCATACTCATCAACAATTTAAAGAATTGCAAAATATTGTGAGTGATTTGGGTTGTAATCTTAAAGCTTGTGTAATTAATCCAATTGACACTGTTTGGGATGATCGACCCACTCCACCTTTATCGCTTGTGCGGACACATCCAATTGAGTGGAGTGGGGAAGAAAGTCAATCAAAGCGTCAGAAAATTTCTTACATACTTAACAAAGTTAAGGCAGATGCTTTGGTTTTAACAAGCCCAGAATCGATTGCTTGGCTTTTAAATTTAAGAGGACAAGATGTTCCTCATACACCTATTTCCCATGCATTTGTGATTGTAAAATCAGATACAAACGTAGAAGTTTTTATCAATATGAAAAAAGTTACAACTGAGGTGGTTGAATATTGCGGTTATAACGTAGAGTGGTTTCCTCAAGAGAGTTTTATGGACATTTTACAACAACTAAGCGAGAAAAGAGTTTTAGTTGATCCATATCAAGTACCACAGAAAGTTGTGAATATCCTGCAAGCATCGGGCGCAAAGATTATTTTTGAAGATGATCCATGTATTTTATTGCGCTCAGTAAAGAATACAACTGAACTAAGGGGGGCTCATGCCGCTCATAAAAGAGATGCTGTTGCTCTTGTTAATTTTTTTGCATGGCTTTTAAAGTCAATTGAAACGCAAGAAGTTACTGAACTTGAGGCATCTCTACATTTAAAAGCTGAAAGACAAAAACAACCTTTGTTTCAAGATTTAAGCTTTGTAACTATTTCTTCTGTGGGTTCAAATGGGGCTATTATTCATTATCATCCAACGAGAGAAAGTGATCGAATTTTAACGAAAGATAATCTCTATTTGGTTGATTCAGGGGGGCAGTATCTAGATGGAACGACAGATGTTACTCGCACTCTAGCGATTGGACAACCGACTGAGGAACAAAAAGATCGATACACACGTGTTTTAAAAGGTCATATTGCGCTTGCCACAACAATTTTTCCTGTTGGTACAAATGGACAGCAGTTGGATGTTTTAGCGCGTCAATATTTATGGCAAGTTGGTTTAGATTATGAACATGGAACAGGGCATGGGGTTGGAAGCTATTTGAGTGTCCACGAAGGCCCTCACAGAATTAGCAAATATGCGAGCTTTACACCATTGCAGCCAGGAATGATTGTCTCTAACGAACCAGGGTATTATAAGCCTGGTGAGTATGGAATCAGGATTGAAAATTTGGTGACTGTTGTAAAGCTACCATTCATTGGTGAACATCCTATGCTAGGGTTTGAAAATTTAACCTTAGTACCCTTTGACAAAAAGCTGATCGATGTCTCAATGCTGAGTAAGACTGAACGCGAATGGATTGATACCTATCACCATAAAGTGTGGGAGGCTTTGTCACCGTTAGTGGGTAGCGAGACAATTGACTGGCTCAAGGTCGCGACTGAGCCATTGGGTTAAATGGAAGATTGAATCAATGTTTTCTCAATCTTTTTTGTCTTTTTGGCCACAAAGATCAGCACAACAAGTGCTACACTTCCAACCACAGAACTCGCCATAAAAGTTGCATGTTCAGTGTAATGTTGAGCAATTGTTCCTCCGGCTGTGCCTGCAATGACCAAAGAGACTGCACTGATCAGATAAAAAATACCAAAACCAGTTCCTCTGAGATCATCAGGGACAGTGTCAGCCACAAGAGCTAAAAACATGCTTTGAGTAATACCTATTTGTATACCCCAGATAGCCACACCAACCATCATCGTCGGTAAATTGGGTGCCCAACCCAATAAGATATCTGCTACGATTAGAATGACAACGCCTAATCCCAAAATAATATGACGGTCAATTTTGTCAGATAAACGGCCAATTGGATAGGAAGCTAGAGAGTTTGCTCCGTTGTAAAGGATCAAAATCAAAGGCGTATAGCTTTCTGAAAGGCCAAAATTCTGATGAGCATGCAGGATTAGCATAGCTTCTCCGACGCGAGCTAACATAAAGACGCTTGCTACAATCATTAAAAGCCAATAGGGGCGCCCTAAGCGTGGTAAATCGTTCCAATGGATTGGATGGCGAGCAATTTTATGAGTTTTTGGGTCTGCATCTTTTGGTTCTGGTTCTTTGACAGCTAAGATCAAAATAATTAAAGCTAAAATAGCGGGTATTGAAGCAATCCAGAAAACCATTTGGAAATTTTGCCCTGTCCAAAGCATAGCAGCTACACCGACGATACCACCAAAAAATGAGCCAGCTGTTGCTAAGCTTTGACGGAGTCCATAACACGTTCCTTTAATTTCTGGTGGAGAAATGTCGCCCACAAGAGCATCTCTTGGTGTTGATTGGACGCCATTACCAACACGATCAAGAATTCGTGCTGTAAACACAGCACCAAAGGAAGATGAAATAGCTAAAAGAGGGCGGGCGATGGTTGCTAGAGCAAATCCCCATATCATAATGGCTTTACGCCGACGCAAATAGTCACTGAAAACACCAGAAAAAACTTTAGTGGCATAAGCCCCGGCCTCGACAACTCCCTCTAATAAACCAATCCAACCGGTACCAACTCCAAGGATGGTTTTCATATAAACAGCAGAAAGACCAAAAACAATAACGGATGATACATTGATTAAAAATGTAGCAATACCTAAGGCCCAAATTGAGAAAGGAATTGAAGGAGTATTAAGATTTTTTTGTGACATTATAAATTTAAACCAAAAATTAAAAGAAATACCGTACCATTATACATAGCGATTCTACCTTGTAAGGAATTCTAAATTATGAAACTTGAGAATAAGAAAGTACTAATTACCGGTTCAACTAGCGGTATTGGTCTAGCTATTGCAAAAGTATTTGCTAAGCAAAACGCCACGGTGATTCTCAATGGACTCGGAACTATAGATGAAATAAAGACGATTATAGCGGATTTGTCAAGTCAAACTTCTGCCAAAGTTCCTGTGAAGGTTGTGCATTATGATGCTGATCTTGCGAATCCTTTAGCTATTCAAGACATGATGAACAAAGTACAGAAAGAGCATGGGGGTGTTGATATTCTCATCAATAATGCAGGTATCCAATATGTTTCACCCATTGAAAGTTTTCCGAAAGAAAAATGGGATCAAATTATTGCTCTCAATCTTTCATCATCATTTCACACGATTCAACATTGTTTGCCTTTGATGAGACAAAAAGGGTGGGGGCGTATTATTAACATAGCTTCTACTCATGGGTTGGTTGCATCACCTTATAAATCGGCTTATGTTGCCTCAAAGCACGGAATAGTTGGGCTTACTAAGGTTGTAGCTCTTGAAACAGCTGAAGAAAATATTACTTGTAATACGATTTGTCCAGGATGGGTGTTAACGCCACTGGTAGAAAAACAAATCAAAGCGAAGGCAGAAGAGGGGCATAAAACAATTGAGGAAGCAACTTATGACTTATTGGCCGAAAAACAACCTTCTTTAAAGTTTGTTAACCCAGAAAATATAGGTGAATTCTGTCTTTTCTTATGTTCAGAGGCTGCTAGCCAAATAACAGGAGCTGCGCTTAGTATGGATGGTGGCTGGACGGTTAGATAATTGAAACGCGAATTCGGGATTAAAACATTGTTTCTAATAATGTGAAGCTTTATGGATCTGGTCAAGCCGGAGGAAACTTATGCTCTCTCAATGCGAACAGTGTCCCTATGGCTTGACCATAGGGTCTCATGGATCCTCGGGTCACCAGAATGATGGAATCGTTTGGCGAGGATGACTATAATTAGCTTAATCATTAAAAACTAAAAAGTTCATTATATCTGGCAAAAATCAAAAAATACAGTCATTCTCGGGCTCGACCCACTAGTGTACGAACGTGAATTAAGTTACAACATTGTGTAATTTTCTGCCAATTAGCGTCATTCCTGCATAGGCGGGAATCCAGTAACTCTCATGACGGTAGATCCATGGACCCTTGGATCAAGCCATAGATATCTGCACATCTTGAATTTATTTTAACTAAACGAAATGCTGGCGAGCTCCGAAGGGCTGTGGCCAGTTCAATAAAATCCTCGTGCAATCTTTCCTCTCTGTCATACTCGGACTTGATCCGAGTATCCATGGATTCTCGTGTCACCACAACGATGGAATCGTTTGACGAGACAATATAGCTAAATTCATACAAAATGGGTAATAACAAATGGCGAGCCCCGAAAGGTTGTGGCCATTGAAATACACTCGATCACCACGCCACCTTTGGTGGCTCGTGATAACGTTCGAAGGAGGATCGTCATTGCGAGGAGCGAATGCTCCGTGGCAATCCATGTATAGCAAAAGCACTATAAAATGGTTATTAACTTCTCTATTCCAAGTCTCCCTTTCCAAACGATTTCATCGTTCTGGTGACCAAGGCTTTCCCTTCCTAAAGAGAGAAGATGCATCTTCTCTCTTTAACCATCTCTGGTAACATTCTTATACACCTTCTGCAAGACATAAGATGCATCTTCTCTCTTTAACCATCTCTGGTAACATTCTTATACACCTTCTGCAAGACATAAGGATCCATGGACCCCACGGTCAAGTCGAAGGAAAACTGGGCTCTTTACACTTTATCTTCCAAGTCTCCCTATGGCTTGACCATAGGGTCTTATGCTCCGGTCAAGAGGTGGGAAAACTGTTAAAAAGCAGCAAGTAAAAACAGATATCTTCATTTTCATTGGGTATAGTTGAATGAAGAGAATGCAATAGTGGGCTTTATGGGGCCCGCCACCGAACCCAAAAGAAAGCGCCCGCCCCGCCTCCACCACGACAAAATCCTACCTCAGC
>DAHVSZ010000054.1 GCA_027328625.1 Candidatus Paracaedibacteraceae bacterium
AATGTTTCTCAAACAAAAACCATCCCCATCAGTGCTCAATAAATAGAGGCAAGTTAAGACTTTTTATAAAGAAAAACATAGCGATGAAGAAAGAAGAGGAGAAAATAGCGTTATGATTCAAATTTTTGAAAAACACACCCAAAAAGCCAATGAATGGCTCAAACAGATAGGAGATTGTGCTGGTTGGAGTGATAGTCACAAATCTTTAAGGGCGCTTCGAGCAACACTTCATCGGTTGAGGGATAATTTGCCTGTAGAGTCGGTTCTGCATCTTAGTGCTCAGTTACCTCTTATTATAAAAGGAATCTTATTTGAGAATTGGCACCTTGGTGATGGTTCCATTAAAGATAAAAAGGCCGATTTGTTTTTAGAGGGAATCGAAGAAGAATTGTATCCTACCGATTTAGATGTCGAAGTTTGGACACGTGCCGTTCTTCAAGTCTTGTCATTCCATATTTCGCAAGGGGAAGTGGAAAAAATAAGGAAAGCCTTGCCCCGTGAGATAGGCATACTATGGGAGGAAGCCTGTTGCGTTTGAGAGTGAACCCTAGGGACAGTTGGAGAAATAGAGGTAACGATGAGCAATCAGCATCAAAATACCATTGTAACCTTACAGAGGCAAGTGTATTAACTTAAATAAGTTTGGTGAACAGGATGAATCATAAAATAGGCCGCAATGATATTTGTTCTTGTGGTAGCGGAAAGAAGTATAAGAAGTGCTGTATGAAGGCAGAAAAATCTATAGTTTTCAATATTGCAACAGTCGATTTTAAATGGCGCCAAATACGTCAGTTAGAGGGTGCAGTTATTGACCAGCATTTAATACCTTATGCTATGGAAGAATTACCGGAAGAGGTCTTTAAACTCGCTCTTGCAGATTTTTTTCCAGAAAATTTTCCTGAAGATGCAGATATGGAAATATTCCTTCATCAATTCTTTTTGCCTTGGTATTTATTCAATTGGATTCCTGATGAAGATTTTGGATTGAAAAAATTTGATCCAGATAAAACAATTGCCCAGAACTATTTTACTCTTTATGAACACAAGCTTAATAGCCAAGAAAAACGCTTCTTTGAAGCTATAAACCAGTCTTATTATAGCTACTATAGCGTGTTAGAAGTAGAGCTGGAAAAGTCTCTCCAGGTTAAAGATATTCTTTTAGGAACCCTTCATACCCTCAAAGAAAAGCAAGGGACTCATCATATCAAACGAGGAGATATTATTTTTAGTCGTATATTAACTTTTGAGGATCAATCTATTTTTATCGGTATGGCTCCTCTCACTATACCGGCAGGTTACCAGAATGGTCTCATTGATTTTAGAAAATGGCTCATCGAAGAAAATGACGATGCCTCTTTAACACCTAAAGATTTACGAAACGAGTTTGATATAGAACTATTTGAATCCTTTTTTGATATTGTCCAAAGCCTCTTTAACAATCCTGGACCAATATTAACCAATACAGATGGTAACCTTATCCAGTTCTCAAAGTCTTATTTTAAATTAAAGATATCTCCAGAAGAAGCATTGAATTGTTTATTGCCTTTGACATTAGAGGATGATCCTGAAGAATTCTTACAAGAAGCAAAGAGAGATAAATCAGGTAAAATCAAGAGGCTTGAATTTTCTTGGCTGGGGAAAGGAAATAAGAAGCATAAAAATTGGAACAATACAATTTTGGGGCATATCGTTATTGAGCAGGGTAAGTTAATACTTGAAACCAATTCGCAAGAGCGGACAGAGCGTGGACAAAAACTGCTTAAACAGTATCTTGGAGACAGCATCTCTTTCCAAAATACTCTCGAAACCCCTGAACAAGAAATGAAATCACGGCCTAATCGTGCATCAAGAAAAGATGAAGAATCAAAAAAATTACTTGAATTACCGGAGGTACAAGAACAACTTAAAGCTATGGCTAAAGCCCATTGGGAAAGTTGGTTTGATGAGCCTATCCCGATGTTAAAAGATGAAACTCCAAGGCAAGCTGCTAAGACAAAAGAAGGAAGAGAGAGACTTGAAGCTTTATTACTGCATTATGAACATCACGATTTAAGAAGAGAAAGAGAAGACGATCCATTCAAAGCCGATATTTGCTATTTAAGAAGAGAATTAGGGCTGAATTCATAAGCCTTTTTAAGATAGCTTCTAAATATAAAAATGAGTTGCCTTAATTTTTTGAATCCAGGGAAATTTTGCTCTCAATTTCTTTTATGCAACACAATCCTGTTGTTATTGCCTGCAAAAGGAACCAAGTTTTTTCTTGTAAGAAGATATACTAAAAAGTATAATACTTAAAAGTTTATTTTTATATGAGAAAAGAAAATGCCCTTTTTTGATCGCAAAAAAGAACTAGCATTCTTAGAAGAAAAATGGTGTGATCCGAGACCACAATTTATCGTTTTATGGGGAAAGAGAAGAGTAGGTAAAACAGAACTGGTTAAACAGTTTATGTCTGATAAACCCCATCTTTATTTCTTGTCGGAAAGCACCAATGAACGTGAGCAACTCAAAAGGTTTTCACAGTCCTTTGGAAATCTTTTTCAAGAACCACTACTAAAAACGAGAGGATTTTCAGAATGGGAAGAAAGTTTCCAGTACATTAAAGAGAAAGGGTTGAGATTCGTACTCACGATTGACGAATTTCCTTATTTGATTGAATCAAATCGTTCTATTCCAAGCCTTTTTCAAAAAGCTTGGGATGAATATTGGTCAAAAAGCTCTCTATATTTAATTCTTTTGGGTTCTAGCATTACGATGATGGAGAATGATGTTTTAGGTTACAATTCCCCCCTTTATGGGAGAAGGACAGGACAATGGAAAGTTGAACCTATGACCTTTGATGCTGTTAGTCACTTCAGATCTGGAAATTCTTTTGAAGATCGGCTAATGCATTATTCTATTGTTGGGGGAATACCAGCTTATTGGAATCATCTTTCGAAAGAGAAAGATGTTTTTTTAAACATTAAAGACCATTTATTGAAGAAGGGAGAAGTACTTTACGAGGAGGTAGAGTTTCTCTTGCGCGAAGAACTAAGGGAACCTCGCTATTATTTTGCTCTTCTTCAGGCTATTGCTCAGGGAAAAAGAAAGTTATCTGAAATTGTCAATGCCACTGGTTTAAACACAGCTACTGCTAATAAGTATCTAAGCGTTCTTATTGATCTTCATATTGTTGAAAGAGAAATTCCTATAACAGAAGAAAAACCACTTAAAAGCAAGAAAGGCCTTTATCGAATATCAGATGAATTGTGTCATTTTTGGTTCAAACATGTTTTTCCAAAAAAAGGTGATCTGGAAATGGGTAAAAGAGATAATGTTTTAAAACATATTCAAGAAGGTTTTTCTCAACACGTTTCCCTTATCTATGAAAAACTTGCCTTAGCTCTTCTACCTCAATATTCAGACCACTTTTTTGAATTTTCAAGAATAGGAAAATGGTGGGATAGCAAGGATGAAATGGATATTGTAGCGTTAAATCCAGATTTAGACGCAATTCTTTTTGGTGAAGTTAAATGGACGTTAAAACCTATGGGGACTGATATTTTTGAAGCCTTAAAGGAAAAAGCTCGTAGAGTTAAGTGGGGTACAGAAAACAGGAAAGAATATTTTTGTTTATGGAGTAAACAAGGATTTACAGATGCAATGATTGAAAAAGCCAAGAAAGAGAACATCAAATTGTTTAAAGGAGAAAATCTCTTCTTATAAGAAGATCATCCAAAACTGGGTGGCAAGCTGTAGACTCTATAGTATTTTCCTAATTTATTAATAGATAGGGATAGAGGTTTATGGTAAGAAAGAAGACAACAGCTAAACAATAACTAGATTTTTGAAAGATGGTTAAAGCCTATTCGTTAGATTTACGAGAGAAAGTGATTTCGTTCATTAGTGGAGGCAAGTGCAAAAGGGAAGCTTCAAAAGTATTTTCTATTGGCGAAGACACGATTTACCGGTGGCTTCGGTTGTATAAGATAGGAAATCTTGCCCCGAAGAAACACAAAGAGTATCCGAGGAAGATAGCCGGCGAAGTTTTTGAAGGATTATGTTGAGCAACATCCTGATTGCATATTCCAGTGACTGAGGTAAGGATTTGTATACTTGGTTGCCATTATTGATTGGTACAGTCGCTATGTTCTGAGCTGGAAAGTTTCGATCAGTTTGAAAAGCGCGCTAAAAAGATCGCCGAGAACTTGATAAGCAACTCCTACGGGCCAAAGAACTGATTGAATCAGGGACAAATTTTAAATGCTGTAAAAGTACAGAGAGAACTTCTTGCAGATGGGGAGGAGCCAGATAGGGAATCTTTACTTCTTCAAAAGGAGTAAGAAACCTAAGCTAAGTTTGCCGTACTCAAAGATGCAAGCTTTAGCTATGCTGTGAATCAAGTGCCGAATAGCGCAGTGCGGGAAATCTGCATGCTGCGTTATGTGGGGAGTAGGACTACAATTTCATGGCCCTTTCTATCCGGTGGAGGAGTTGTGAGATTTCGCCTACTCAATCGCGACTTTCTATAATTAATTTCTAGAATGTTTTTTACTTTGTTGTGTATTTCAGTTCTCATCCTTCAATAGCAAGATAAGTCGCAAGTAATGGTAATCCAGCTTGATAAACAAGCTGAGCAGCAGCTACTATCATCATATAAGTTGCTTCTGGACTGTTAGCTAAGTTCTGGAAGCTATTGTAAAAAGAGGAAACTGTTTGAGAGAGCATAAAAGGTCTGGAAGAAGCAGAAGAAGAGGCAGGAGCATCCCATCCATTATCCAAACTCATAAGATGTCGCTGAGTTGAAAAAATTGACACTTGAGAGTCTTGCATTCCGGCTGAAGAAGTTTGTACAGCTCCACCAAAACATCTACTTACCTGGCATGCATCCATCATAGCTTGTGTGCGACGATTTAGAAGATATTGAGAAGCATTCGTCCAGCTAATATTAGTCATATCCGCAATATTCAAAGATTCCAACTTGAGATTTGGTAAATTTAGTAAAACAGAAATCAACATTTGCGATCCATCTGGGCTAGTTGATCCAATCATATTACCTCCCAAATTTAGTACTTGTAAGTTTCTGGTTTGATTGAATCCTTTAGCTAACATTATCGTTCCAAGAGAATTTGTAAAGCCTATATGGTTGTTAAAAAAATCAAGTGAAGTGAGATTAGGAAGATGAGATAAGCCTTCACCTAATGCTACAGTGCCATTTGAACTTGTAAAGCCTATAAAATTGTTAGAAAGATCGAGAAAAGTGAGATTAGGAAGATGAGATAAGCCTTCACCTAATGCTACAGTGCCATTTGAACTTGTAAAGCCTATAGCATTGGTTGAAAGGTCGAGGAATGTCAGATTAGGAAGATGTGATAAACTTTGGCCTAATGTTATAGTTCCAGTTGAATCTTTAAAGTCCATAGCATTAGTTGAAAGATCAAGGAATGTCAGATTAGGAAGATAACGTAACCCTTCACCTAATGCTACAACTCCAAGAGAATTTATAAGACCTATATGATTATTAGAAAGATCTAAGAAAGTAAGATTGGGAAAGTAAGATAAGCCTTCGCCTAATGCTACAGAAGCGTTTGAATCTATAGAACCTACACCATTATAGGAGAGATCAAGTGAACTCAGATGTTTTTTTGATTGCAAACATTGCATTAAGGCTCTTATAGTTTTTGAATTAGGAAATGGTACTATACGTGACAGATTACAATACTGAACAGAAGAAGGGAGACTTTGACAATATGTGTTTGCATCATCAGGAGTTATTATAATAGTTTGCAAAAGAGGGGCTAATGTGTAATTTAATGCTTTATTTATTTCTATAATATCTGTATTGTTTATAAAATTAGGTAAAAACCCGAAGTTTTTTAAGTGATGTAAGTAATATAGTGATGATATAAGAGTTTTAACAGTCGTTGAGTTTGTCCAACCAATAGCATTGGTTGAAAGATCTAAGGAAACAAGGTTTGGAAGATGAGATAGTCCTTCACTTAATGCTACAATTCCATTTGAGTCTTTATAGCCTATAAAATTGTTGGAAAGATCTAAGAAAGTAAGATTTGGAAGATAATGTAAACCTTCGCCTAACGATGTAATACCATTTGAATCCATAAAATCTATACGATCATTAGAAAGATCGAGGAACGTGAGATTAGAAAGATAACGTAGACTTTTACCTAATGCTACAGTGCCATTTGAGTCTTTATAGCCAATATAATTATTAGAAAGATCGAGGAACGTAAGATTAGGAAGATGAGATAAACCTTCACCTAATGCTACAGTGCCATTTGAATCTGTAAAACCTATACCGTTGTTGGAAAGATCAAGAGAATTAAGTTGATAGCAGTGAGATAAAACATTACCTAAGCTTATTGTTCCAAGAGAGTCTGTCCACCCTATGCCATTGTTAGAGAGATCAAGGGTTGTTACATCACCAAGGACGGGAAAGATGAAATCAAAATCTTCTACTGTGTTGATGGAATTACCTGAAAGGTTTAAAAATGAGAAAGTTATGTTGTGGTTTAACAAGGCCCTCGTAATATTAGCAACAGCTTCTCCAGAAAGACCTTTGTTTGAAAGATCAAGGGCTACATCACAATCTTGAAAATAATACTGCCCTAAATTGCCAACGAGAGTATCAGTCGGTTGACCAGGAATAATGTTAAAAGCTTTCACTGATGCATTAAAGCAGGCTTGTGTCAGATCACTGGCCCAAGATTCAATGCCAGCCATACTTACTCCAGGCTGCTGAGGACATTTCTCTGCCTCTAAGAACGCATTGACAATGGTTTGAATCAGTTTGGCTTGTACGTATAACTTACCTGCTTTAAAGAGAGTTGGAGCAATAGCCTCTGGCCACGAACGAGGTACACCAAGTGACCACAAAAGATACTGAGCATAGAGAGTGCTCAGCCCACCGCTGACCTTCCTCCCAAAAGTTTTCTGTTGACCTATTTTTCTAAAGGAAGATTCTTCTTGAAGAAGAGCAAAAGCTTGTGTTTTCATTCTCATGCGATGAGCTAGGTCATCTAAAGTGGCGTATTCTTCCTCCTCTGGCAACAAGCTAGATTCTTCCATCTGATGCTCAGTTTTCTTGCCAAACATTATTAGATCACGTGCATTTAACCCATAAGCGATTTTCATCACATGAGCTAAAGCAGTGATCGATGTATATCCCCGATGATCAGTAACCAAAGTTTGTAGGCATTTCCAGATCTTCTGTAAATCTTCAGAAGAAACATTAGGGTTCCAAAGCACGTTTTTTATCAACTGACCAAGTTTTCGATCAAGAGGATGCAAAGGTAACCCCCATCTTAAAACATCGTTATAAAAACCCGGCTTAATTCCTTCAGTCTGTCTTGAAAGGTCAGTGTCATCAAGGTTACCTTCAATCTCTTTTAAAAGGTTGGCTATATCATCACTTGAAAGGGAGCTATTACTTGTATTCCACACACCCTTACTTAAACCCCAAGCTAGAGGAGTGAAGAAAAGATACTTGAGATAAGACAAAGCATTATTTTGCTTACCCAATATGTCATGAAACAAACCTAATAGAACTTTATCATCCGAACTTTCCCAGAATTTAATCAACCCTTCAAAACTGTGTGGAGCCAGAGGATTTTGACAGGGTAAAGGTGTTTTTTGGGCCATATAATTGTAAAATTGATAAATAGTGAGAGCAGTAATACCTGTGTGAATAGTTCGGAAAATAACAAACTCAGCTCCTTGGCGCAGTCCATCAATAAACAAAGCACGCTTACGAGCTCGTTCAGATGTGATAGGAAATGATCCGCCGGATAGCCATACAGGACATGAGCAACATTTTTTCTGATCATCTGGGAGTGTAATCTCCTCACGACCCAACGCCAAGAAATAACCCATCCGCTGTAAAAGACTATCCATATATGCCCAGCGCAATATTCCTCGCCACGATGTTTCTATTTGCCGAAGCTTTTTTGAAAACATATTATCATCTGGAATATCTTCTTGAAGTTGCATAGCTAACTCTGGAAGAGTTGCAAGCTCATCTCCTTCATTTGAAGGTTGTGATTCTTGAAGCCTTCTTCTTGATTCTGTTAATCGGGTTAAAATTGTAATAGAAGATTCAATTTCAATTGCTGACGCAAGCAGGTGATCAGTCGGTGTAGCGAAGGATTGAGAGGCTTCATCACGTTGTTCTTTTTGGGCTTCTACTTCTGCTACTTTCATCAAATCTACAGGTTCGCCGTCGTCAACCTCTCCTGGTTTGTCTGTTGGTAGTGCCATAGCTGTAGGTTCTGTTGTTCCATATCTACGTTGACTCGAAAGACTTGTTACTAAATCTTCTCTCTCGTCTGGTGAATCAAGAGCAGATAGTCTTGCCGCGAGAGAGGAGTGTGAATGATCGTCAAAGTTAGGATTTTGCATTGCTTGCGCAACGTTCTGAAAAACCAACACCATTGCCAGAGTGATGCGAAAAACTTTATCTACAGGCTGAAAAAAACGCATAATCCATACTAATCTTTGTTGCATAATAGACCTCGTCTTTTTGTTTTGAAGAAGATAAATGTTTAATAGAAAGCGTTGGATTTATCTCGCTCAATTACACCTCGGTTTCAATTAATGGCAAATAGCGTTCATAAAATGCATTAAGATGATCATCGGGAATAGTTCGTAAAAGATTTGATATTTTTTGTACTTTTGAAATAAGAATCTGCTTTGGATCAGTTATACCTCTTAGGCTTTGAATAAAACTATCAACAGTCCAGAAATCTATTAAGAATGGGCCAATAGCGCTGCAGTAAAGGACAATCTGGCTTTCTAAACTATCTTGTCCTGCGTATTCAAGAGAAAACTCAGCTCGAGGTGTTGCTGATCCTGTTGCAACGACTAAAGGTAATATTTTCAATGCAACATCAATACAAGTTTTTCTAGAGGGGGAATAACATTGGGCGTTAGGTAAACAAGGAGATTTTGCAAGTTTTAATAATTTTTTTGAGGACTGTTCAACAAGGGTGTAAAGTCTGTCAAAACAATAATACCCTGCAAAAGCCATGACTGTTCCGTGACCGAAAGCAGCTGTTCCGCCTCCAAATGAGCAAAAACTATCGTCATCACTTATCGTATGAAAAGCTAGATCACCTGCTTTGTAATCTAGTACAGAAGCAACAGCACCTATAAGTCCTCCTAAAACACCAAAAAGAGTTCTTGGCCAGGAACTCTTTTTAATATTAGGCCTGGGCAAATCTTCGCTGAGCTTTAAAAGTTTGGCGAGCTTATCTGATGAAGAGTTATTTATTGTTGTTAAATCTTCTAGTAGATGTTCTATATCTTCTGCATCCATTTCTTTTATCTGAAAAATAAGCCTTAAAAGGGTTTCATTAAGTCTACAAACTTTATAATGACGTGAAGAATGACTAAAATAGTTACGGTGTACCAAACAATTAAACGCTCTCAACTCTGAAAAACTTACTATTTCTTTAAGTCTATGAAGAATAACACTGGAACGAACATACCCAGCTGGTAAAGCAATAGCTGCAGCAGATTGACCTATTAATGGATAAAAATTTTCCCACCCAACATAAGCTGTTGGCGCACCTGATACAGCGGATACACCAAAGATAAAGCCATTTTTTATACCCCAGTAAAGCCAGTCTTGTAAGCTATCGTTTTTGATAACTACTTTTTTAGCTCTTTGATAATAACTTGCAACAGCTGCTTCAGAAGCTTGGTGCATTCCTAAGTATCCTAAAATAGCGGGAGAAATAACAGCAATTGCTCCTAGAGAAATCGAAGTTGATTCATTCACAAAACGATTGGCAAACCGATATCCTAGAAAATAACAATATGAACTTGAGGCAATTCCACTTGATGCGTCAAAAACAAGCAAAGGTATACTAATGCAGTTATTCTTTTTTTCAACAAGGATGTGTTCATCAATATATTCTTCTAAATCATTTAGTTTTTCAGAGCTCCTGCTTAATAGCAAAGGGGATGCCTGGTCTACTAACTGAGGATGTAACGTTGAGGTACTTTCCCTCATTTCCATGAGATCAAGTTCTTGACAAAAAACAGGAGCACATATCAGAGTGTAAAAGATTAAAAAAAACAAGATATTCCCCTAAATATTCTAAAAATCAATTATTTTGTGTGAAAATAATTTATAAATTTCATAATTCTTCTGTCGATTTTGTTTTAGAACTATGATGATTGGCAGTTAGAAAACATAAAAAACAAGCTATGGAACTTATAAATAAGGTAATAAATAGCCCGCTCCAACCAAATTTGTCTGCAATGATTCCTAAACCAATTCCAGCAAAAGTTGCTCCAATATAGCCAAATGTTCCAATAAAACCAGTAACAGCTGCGGCTATAGATTTAGAGGCATAATCATTTGCAATGATTCCTGCTAAGACTTGAGGCCCATAGATAAAAAAACCAAATAGCATGATAGCGGCGTTTTTTAATAGTAAACAATCTTGAGGAAGGATTATGAACGCGCCAATGCAGATTATGAGGCCAAATATTAAAGTCATAGCAACTTTTGACCGGTGGATGTATCCTACTTTATCTGAAATATATCCTGCGGCAATGCCGCCAAATATTCCTAGAAATTCCAATGTAGAAAATTGCCAACCAACAGAATTCATATTGTGGTTGTGTTCTATAAGAAAAGTAGGAAGCCAATTTAATAAACCAACTCTGATAACATATAAAAACATCGTTCCCAGAGCCATACTCCAAACAATAGAACTTTTTAGAAGTTTTTCAAAAATGATATTGCCGTATGATAAACTCTTGGCATTATTTGCATGTAAATTTTTGTTGTTATTTTTTCCTTGTATTCGATTTTTATGGTTTGGGTATTCATCGAGGTGGTTTGTTAAATTTAGAAGAACGATAAAGGCTATTGCTGCAGGTAAGTAAAATAGAGCTTTCCAATTAAATGTAGAAAGAAGAATACCCGCAATGATGCCTATAAAAGAGCTACCAATAGCGTGAGCTGAATTACAAAGTCCCCAGACAGTTCCAATTTCATTTTTATGAAACCAATTATTAATTAGGCGCACACAAGGCGGCCAGCCCATTGCTTGGAAACATCCATTGATTCCCCATATAATAGCTAAAAACCATATTGTTGTTATACTTGGCACTATTAGGTTGATAAGCGCTGTTCCCAGTAGTCCTGTCATGATAATCTTTTTTGCACTTGTTATGTCACTTGCAATTCCAGAGAAAAACTTACCTAGCCCATAAACGATTGAAAATGCCGATAAAACCAAACCGATTTGTGTTTTTGTAAACCCAAATTCGTAGACTAGTGAAGGAATAGCAAAAGAAAAATTTAGCCTGGTAACATAATAAGTGGCATAGCTGAGAACAATTGAAAAAATAATTCTTAATTTCCATTTGTCGTATGGAAATGTGGAAAGAATATTTGATAATATATTGGGGGCAAAAAACATTTGAAATTTTCTAACCATGTGATTATCCTCCTTAATGTTTTTGTTAAGGTATTTCTTTTGCTATTAAGTAACTACTTAGAATTCATGACAATGAATTTGGTTTCTTTCTTTGATAGCTGATAAATTTTAGAAATGGGGCCAATATCGTTCAATAATGGCTCGCAATTTATAAAAGTGGATTGAACAAGAATGATTAGAAATTGAAAAAATAAGTACATCATCTTAAATTCTCCCTTTCATTGTATTAGTTTAAAAACAATGTTTTTCAAATTATGTATTCTTAATACGCATGGTTTTTATAACCTGCTATTATGGAAATACCTTTAAGGAGTTGATTAATGGAAAATTACTTAGAAGCTATGTATTGCAAATGGAGTTTTGATAATTGAATGCAACAATCTTTTATATTGAGAAAGTCTATTCTGTTAATTATCGTTGGAATTTAATTGATGAAGTTTATTTTGAATTCTTAAAGTATGATGTGAGTCTTTTGAAAAATAAGTCTCTACAATTTCAAAAGCTTGTTTTAAATAAGAAATTGCTTGTTTTTTAAAGTTATTTGATTTATCTAGATCTGTTTTTTTGATTAATTGCGCTTTTTTTAAATATAAATCTGATAAATTTTCAAAACAGGTGTAGATTTTTGGATGTTTATTATTTTGAAATATTTTCAAAGCCATAATTATCAGATTTTCAGCTTCTTCTATATCGTTTTCTGACATTGAAACAAGGCCAAGATTCATTATCACAGATGCAGTATTAATGTGATTTTTTTGATAAATTTTTTCATGGATTTGAAAGGTACGTTGAAGCAGCTCTTTAGCTTTTTTATAATCTCCTAAATCTCTATACACATTGCCTAAGCAGCCTAAACAAAGTGCAAACCAGGGGTGATTCTCAAAGGGATTTTCTTGATAAATAGCAATGCTTTGTTCAAAAAGCTCTTTAGCTTTTTTATAATCTCCTAAATCTCTATACACATTGCCTAAGCAGCTTAAAGTCCAAGCGAACCAATGGTGGTTTTCGAAGGAATTCTTTTGATAAATAACAATGCTTTGTTCAAAAAGGTCTTTAGCCTTTTTATAATCTCCTAAATCTCTGTACACATTACCTAAACAGCTTAAAGAGAGTGCAAACCAATGATGATTTTCGTAAGAATTCTTTTGATAAATAGCAATACTTTGTTCAAAAAGCTCTTTAGCTTTTTTATAATCCCCTAAATCTTTATAAACGTTACCTAAGAGTTGTAAAGAACGAGCAAACCAATGATGATTTTCGTAAGAATTCTTTTGATAAATAGTAAGACTTTGTTTAAGAAGCTGTTTAGCTTTTTCGTAATTACCAATATCTCTATGGAGATTACCTAAGAATTGTAAAGAGCGCGCATAGCAAGAATGATTTTCAAAAGAGTTTTTTTGATAAATAGCAATGCTTTGCTCAAGAAGCTGTTTAGCTTTTTCGTAATTACCAATATCTCTATAGATATAACCTAATTCACAGCTTATAGAGCCTATAACAAAATCAGTTAATAATGAAGAATGGCTTAGAAAGACTTCACAATGCCTTATTAAAAGATCCATATCATGAAAATCTCCTTTATCTGTCATTTTGGCTGCATAATTCTTGAAATGGGTTCCAATCTGCTCAATAAAGTTTTTATTTTTTTCTAATCCCATTAATTTGACAAGATAAGCAAGTGTTATCGCTTGAGTACTTCGATGAATTGAAAATGTTAATATGCGAAAAGAAGAGGATGATTTTGTAATAAGAGAATATTTTTTAAGGGTATATAAAAAATTATCAATGATTGTACTGGTTTTATATAGATCTAGTAAATCTCGAGGAATATCTTGGGAATCAAGAAGGCTTATAAATAGTAAAAGATCTTGAAAATCTTTATGTGTATTAAGAATGTGGCCTAAGGACAAGGTAATAATTCCGTAACGGGTTTTTGTATAGTTCCCTGCTTCTTTTAAAAGACTTTCTTGAACATCTGCAAAGTCTTTATTGTATTGAACTAAATTTTCTAGATAGGTTTGATAAGATATTTTTGCTACTTTTAGATAATAAGCAGCAATAGAAATATCCAAAGGAAAAGGGGGGAGTCTTTCTAAAAATGCCTTGGTTTCCTCTTTGTGGGCTTGAGTTATAATATGAGCATTTTCATGATCTAAAATTTTTGTAAAAAGAGTGAATTTTTGAAGAGGTGTTAGCTCTCCTATTTGAATAGTGTTACTGACATGAGCATTATTTTCGATGTTAATGTCTCTAGTTGTGAGAATAACCTTACCTGATCCCCAGGTTTTAAGATCATGAGGAAAATATTTTTGAATATCAGAAAATTTTTCTGCATTATCAAAAATCAGGATCCAATTTGAAAGAGATCTTAATTTCTCTTTTACAAATTGAATGATTTTTTCTTCTTTTTCTGTTAAATTTTTTAACGAGTGGATTTCTCTTAATATTTTTTTGCTTTCTTCTGTTTGTGCAAGGGCTTCTGCTAGGTTTTCAAAAGAACTGTCTAAGTTTTCTTTCGTTTCAGCATTAATTTCCCAAATAACATTAGCTTTTTGGGAATGAGCATATTGACGTGCAAGTGTTGTCTTTCCTGCCCCACCAGCTCCAACAAGTGCTATACTTTGAATGCCATTTTGTTTATTGAGTTGATTTTCTATTTGAGCTAACAACTCAGGACGTTGAAGAAGAAAAGATTTTGTAGGAATAACTAAATCAGAAAGAATGATGTTCAGACTCTCGAAAGAAGAAAAAACAACGTTCGAAAAAATCATAAAAATACAGAATAAAAAAAAGGGCGAA